>NZ_WWJT01000749.1 GCF_009865385.1 Streptomyces sp. SID486
ACCCGCATCGGGCCGGCGGGGTCGGCCCGGGGCCGGCGGGGAGCCGGGCGGGGCCCGGAGGTGGATCCTGCGGGGAGCCGGGCGGGGACGCGGACCTGGCGGGGGAGCCAGGCCCGGACGCGGGCCCGGCGGGAGAACCTCCCCGGGCACACGGCCGACAAAAGCCGCGTACCGGCCCACCCCTGTGCGCTGCCGGTCCCATCAGGCAGCATGGCCTGCATGTCCGTTCTCACGCGCGACGAAGCGCAGCTCCGAGCACAGTTCCTCGACGTCCACCGGTACACGGTCGAACTGGACCTCACCACCGGTGACGAGACCTTCGACTCCCGCACCGCGATCCGGTTCACCGCCCGGTCCGACGGGGACACGTTCGTCGAACTGAAGCCCGCCGAACTGCGCAGCGCCACGCTCGACGGACAGCCGCTCGACCCGGAATCGCTGAACGAGGACCGGCTGCCGCTGAAGAACCTCACCGCCGGCGAGCACGAACTGCGCGTCCACGCGGTCATGCGCTACTCCCGCACCGGCGAGGGCATGCACCGCTTCACCGACCCCAGCGACGGTGAGACCTACGTCTACACCCAGATGTTCATGGACGACGTCCAGCGGATCTTCGCCGCCTTCGACCAGCCCGACCTGAAGGCCGTCTTCGACGTCTCGGTCAAGGCACCCGAAGGCTGGACCGTCCTCGCCAACGGTGTCACCGCCCGCCACGCCGACGGCACCTGGCAGGCCGCACCCACCCCGCTGATCTCCACCTACCTGGTCGCCGTCGCCGCCGGCCCCTGGCACTCGGTGCGCACCGAGCACCGCGGCCTGCCCTTCGGCATCCACTGCCGCCGCTCCCTCGCGCCCCACCTCGACACCGACGCCGACGAGATCCTCGACATCACCCGCGCGTGCTTCGACCGCTACCACGAGAAGTTCGAGGAGCCGTACCCCTTCGACTCCTACGACCAGGCGTTCGTCCCCGAGTTCAACGCGGGCGCCATGGAGAACCCGGGCCTGGTCACCTTCCGCGACGACTTCGTCTACCGCTCCGCCGTCACCGACACCGAACGGCAGACCCGCGCCATGGTCATCGCCCACGAGATGGCCCACATGTGGTTCGGCGACCTCGTCACCCTCAAGTGGTGGGACGACATCTGGCTGAACGAGTCCTTCGCCGAGTACATGGGCTACCAGACCACCGCCGAAGCCACGCGCTTCACCGACCCCTGGACCGAGTTCGGCGTCACCCGCAAAGCCTGGGGCTACGACGCCGACCAGCGCCCCACCACCCACCCCGTCGCCCCCGAGAACGTCGACGACACCGCCTCCGCCCTGCTCAACTTCGACGGCATCTCCTACGCCAAGGGCGCCTCCGCGCTGCGCCAGCTGGCCGCCTGGCTCGGCGAGAAGGACTTCCTCACCGGCATCAACACCCACTTCAAGCGGCACAAGTTCGGCAACGCCACCCTCGCCGACTTCATCGACTCCCTCGCCTCGGCCACCGACCGCGACGTGCACGCCTGGGCCGACAGCTGGCTGCGCACCACCGGCGTCGACACCCTCACCCCGGCGATCGCCGCCGCCGACGGCACCTGCACGCTCACCGCCGAACGCACCGGCAGCCGCCCGCACCGCCTCAGCGCCGGCCTCTACGACCACGACGTCGCCGACGAGGGCCGGCTCGTCCTGCGCGAGCGCATCGACCTCGACGTCCCGCAGGCCACCCCGCAGCCCATCGGCAAGCGCCCCGCCCTCGTCCTGCTCAACGACGGCGACATCACCTACGCCAAGGTCCGCTTCGACACCACGTCCTTCGGCACGGTCCGCACCGGGCTGTCCGGCCTGCCCGACCCCCTCACCCGCGCCGTCGTCTGGAACGCCCTGCGGGACGCCGTGCGCGACGGCGAACTCCCGCCCACCGCCTACCTGGAGACGGCCCGCGCCCACCTCCCGCGCGAGACCGACCTCGCCGTCACCCAGGGCGTCCTCGCCTTCGCCGCCGGCCAGCTCACCGAGCAGTACCTGGCCCCCCGGGAGCGGCCCGCCGCCCTCGCCACCCTCACCTCCCTCTGCCGCGACCTGCTGCGGCGCACCGAGGACGGCGACCACCCCGGCCTCCGGCTGATCGCCGTGCGGCACCTGATCGGCGTGGCCGCCCACCCGGAGACCATCGCCGCCTGGCTCGCCGACGGCACCGTGCCCGGCGGACCCGAACTCGACCCCGAGCTGCGCTGGCGCATCCTCGCCCGGCTCGCCGTCCTCGGCGCCACCGACGAGACCGCCATCGCCGCCGAACTGGCCCGCGACCCCAGCGCCACCGGCCAGGAAGGCGCCGCACGCTGCCGCGCCGCCCTGCCCGACCCCGCCGCCAAGCGCACCGCCTGGGAGGCGATGTTCACCGGCGACGACCTGTCCAACTACCTCTTCACGGCCACCGCCCAGGGTTTCTGGCAGCCCGAACAGGCCGACCTGATCGAGGAGTACGTGCCGCGCTTCTACCCGGACGCCGTCGCCCTCGCCGCCCGCCGCGGTCCCGCTATCGCCGTCGCCGCCGGCCGCTGGGCGTTCCCCGCCCACGCCGTCGACGCCGGGAACCTGCGGCTCGGCGAGGAATGCCTGCGCGACGCCGAACTCACCCCGGCCCTGCGCCGCACCCTCGCCGACCGCCTCGACGACCTCGCCCGCGCCCTGCGCGTCCGGGGCGAAGGCGGCGCGGACACCACGCGGTAGACCCACGGACACGGGACGCGGCCGGTCCCCACCACCGGTGCGGGCCCCCGGCCGCCCCCCACGTCGGGGCGGTCGGCAAGCGACCCGTCCGCGGAGGCAGCGGGTGAGCGCAGTGACCGGAGCGACCGGCGACGTCGGGCGCCCTCGCCGACCGGCTCCTCGCCTCGGGACAGCCCGGCCGGTCCCTGACCCGCGACCCCGGGCGGGCCGCCCGGCGCCGGCGGGCCGAGGGCGCGGCGTTCCGGCCCGACGTCCCCGCCGCCGTGTCCACCGGCGCGAGCAGTCTCTTCCCGCATGCACCCCCGCAGATGCCCGAACGGCTGCCGGAAAGCTCCGCGGAGACCGTCGGCACACCCCGGAGATCACCGGCACCGTGGAACGGATCACCTGCACCCCGGCCCGCACCGTCGCCCGCCGGGCCCGCGGCCACGATGGCGGCTTCGGGGGCCGGCCGCTGGCGGCCCGGCGCAACAGGCCCACCCGCTAAGGCAGTACACACTTTCGGGTTCCCTTCACCGGGCTTTCGGGACACAGGGCGCTCTTCCGGTACAAGCTGGAACTCCAACCGCAAGCCGGCAGCCCCGGGCCCCGCAGGCCCGCCGGGCCGACCCGCGCCCCGGAGGAGAGCCCATGAGCGGAGGAGACGTCACGAGCGCGCCCCCGCTCGCCTCCGGACCCGACGGCCCCGACGCGCTGCGACCACTCCTCGCCACCGTGCTCGACGCACTCGCCGCCGGCCGCGCCGAACGCCGCGGCCCCCTGCCCGCCGGCGGACCCCGGGCCGTCACCGCACGCATCACCGAAGCACTCGGCGACGCCCTGCCGGACACCGGCGACCCGGATGCCCTGCACAGCCTCGTACGAGCCCTCGCGGCGGGCGCCGCCGACCCCGCCGACCCGCTCTGCGCCGCCCACCTGCACTGCCCGCCACTCGCCGTGGCCGCCGCCGCCGACCTCGCCGCGAGCGCCCTCAACCCTTCGCTGGACTCCTGGGACCAGGCCCCCGCCGCCTCCGCCCTGGAAGCCGCCGTCGCCCGCACCCTCGCCCGCACGGCCGGCCTCGCCGACGCCCTCGTCACCACCGGCGGCACCGAGTCCAACCAACTCGCCCTGCTCCTCGCCCGCGAGGCCCACGGCAGGGACCTCCGCCTCGTGTGCGGCGCCAATGCCCACCACTCGCTGCCGCGCGCCGCCTGGCTCCTCGGCCTGCCCGACCCCGTCGTGCTCCCCGCGCCCGCCGGCACCCTGGACCCGGCCGCCCTCGACGCCGCCCTCACCGCACACCCCGGCCCCACCCTGGTCGCCGCCACCGCCGGCACCACCGACGCCGGCCTCATCGACCCGCTGCCCGAGATCGCCGGCCTGTGCACCGCCCACGGCGCCCGCCTGCACATCGACGCGGCCTACGGCGGCGGCCTCCTCTTCAGCGACCGCCACCGCGACCGGCTCGCCGGCCTGGAAGCCGCCCACACCGTCACTCTCGACCTGCACAAACTCGGCTGGCAACCCGCGGCCGCCGGCCTCATCGCCGTGGCCCGCCCCGGCGAGCTGGCCGCACTCCACCAACGCGCCGACTACCTCAACGCCGACGACGACACCGAAGCCGGACTCCCCGACCTGCTCGGCCGCTCCCTGCGCACGACCCGCCGCCCCGACATCCTCAAGATCGCCGTCACCCTCAGGACGCTCGGCCGCAGCGGACTGGGCACCCTCGTCGACCAGGTCTGCACCCGGGCCCGCGAGTTCGCCGCACTCGTCCGCGAACACCCCGGCTTCGACCTGTACGACCGCCCCGCCATCAGCACCGTACTGTTCCGCCCCGCCACGGCGGACGACACCGCCGTGGCCACCGTACGCCGACGGCTGCTGCACGAGGGCAGAGCCGTCCTCGGCCGCGCCCGCCTCGACGGCCGGCTCTGGCTCAAGGCCACCGTCCTCAACCCCCACACCCGGCCGGACGACCTGGCCCACCTGCTCGAACTCGTCGAAGGAAGCACCCCCGCATGACCCACCCACCACGCCACGAGCCGGAATCCCCACGCGATCTCGTCGGCATCGGCATCGGCCCCAGCAACCTCTCCCTCGCCGCCCTGGCCCACCCCCTGGCGGAACTCGACGCCGTCTTCTACGAACAACGGCCCGGCTTCGACTGGCACCCCGGCCTGCTCATCGACGGCGCCACGATCCAGGTGCCCTTCCTCGCCGACCTCGTGACCCTCGTCGACCCCAGCAGTCCCTGGAGCTTCCTCAGCTACCTCAGGACCCGCGATCGGCTCTTCCCCTTCTACTTCGCCGAGCGCTTCCACATCCAGCGCGCCGAATACGACGCCTACTGCCGATGGGTCGCCGAAGCGCTGCCCGGACTGCGCTTCCGCCACCAGGTCGACGCCGTCCGCTGGAACCCCGACCGGGACGTCTTCGAAGTCGACCACACCCAGCTCGACGCCGACGGCGAGGCCGAGGCCCTCGGCCGCACCTACACCCGCAACATCGTCCTCGGCGTCGGCACCGTCCCCTACGTGCCCGACCCCCTGCGCCCCCTGGTGGACACCCCCGGCGTACCCGTCGTCCACGCCGCCGACTACCTCGACCACCGCGACTCCGTCCTCGCCGCCGGACACGTCACCGTCGTCGGCTCCGGACAGTCCGGCGCCGAAGTCTTCCTCGACCTGCTCCGGCACCGGCCCGCCGGCCGGGAGAAACTCCACTGGATCGGCCGCACCGAGGCGTTCGCACCGATGGAGTACTCCAAACTCGGCCTGGAGCACTTCACACCCGACTACACCCGCTACTTCCACGCCCTCACCGAACCCGTCCGCGACCGGCTCGTCTCCACCCAGTGGCAACTGCACAAGGGCATCGACGCCGGCACCCTCGCCGCCATCCACGACGAGCTGTACCGGCGCACCCTGCACGGCGGCTGGCCCGACGCCGTCCTCATCCCCGGCGTCCGCGTCCGCACCGCCGGCCGGATCGCCACCACGAAGATCGAACTGCATCTGGAGCACCTCCAGCAGAACAGCCGCTCCCGGCTCACCACCGACGCCGTCGTCCTGGCCACCGGCTACCGCGAACGCCCCCTCGCCCGCCTCCTCGCCGGACTCGACCCCTACGTCCGCCGCGACAGCAGCGAACGCCCCCGCATCGACCAGGACTTCCGCATCATGCTGGACCCCTCGGTCACCGGCTCGGTGTACGTGCAGAACGCCGAACTGCACAGCCACGGCGTCGGCGCCCCCGACCTCGGCCTGGCCGCCTGGCGCAGCGCCACCATCCTGAACGCGGTCACCGGCAAGGAGTCCTACCCCCTGCCTTCCCGTACCGCCTTCACGTCCTTCGGACTGGAGGACCCGGCGGACCGCGTGCCGTCCGCCAGGCAGCCGAAGCGGCTCACCCCACTCGTCGACGGGCTCTAGAAGACCGGCGTGCCGTCCCGGGTGAGCTTCCAGTCCACGGACGCGAAGTCCTTCGGGTCCAGCACACCCTTCGCGGTCACCCACTCCGCGATCCGGGTGCGGATCTCCGTCGACTCCGACCACAGCTCCTTCGCGGTGGCGACATGCGGGAAGGCGCCGCCACCGTTGGCGCGGTAGTTGTTCACCGCGAGGACGAACTGCTGGGCGTCGTCCAGCGCGGCCCCGGCGAAGGTGAGGTTCCTGATCCGCGACCCGGCCGGCTGGGCGATGTCGATGTCGTACGACAGACCCGAGACGTAGTCGTAGTTGTAGTCCGGACGGCCGTTCGCGTTGGTCAGCTTCTCCACGTCCACCACCGCGCCGGCAGCCGTCCGGACGTAGTACTCCGCCGAGTACTCCAGGTAGGCCCGCACCTGGGCGCCCGTCAGCAGCTTGGCCACCAGCGTGTTGTCGTACACGTACAGGCCCGACAGATCCCGGATCGTGACGTCGCCGGCCGGGATCTCGGAGGTCCGGGAGAACGGCGACGCCTGCGCGATCACCGGCAGCGAGGCGTACTCGGTGCCCGCCAGCGCCGCCTTGACCACGTCCTCCTGCACCTTGGTGATCAGATCGATGATGGGCGCGTCCCGGTAACGGGCGTCGACCGTGGTCAGCGTCTGCGTCGCCCGGCCCACGACCTGGTTGACGTACGCGACGACCTTGCGGTGCTCGTCCGTCAGCAGCCGGGTGATCTTCGGGTCGTCGGCGACGGTGCGTGAGTCACGCAGGGACGCGGAGACCGACTCGACCTCCCAGCGCCCCTTGTCGAACGCCAGCTCGATGTCGAACAGGGTGAGCCGCTCGGCGTAGCACAGCGGTTCGGACAGTACGACGGTCCGGCCCGTGTGGTCGTTGACGACCTTCAGTTCCGGGATCTCCACATGCGCGTGCCCCACCAGGATCGCGTCGATCCCCGGCACCTGCTTCGCCACGTTGGCCGCCGCGTTCTCCACGTACGGCACCTGGTCGCCGTACGACGACGTGCCCGAGGCGCCCGAGTGCGCCGAGACGACCACCACGTCGGCACCCATCGACCGCAGCTTCGGCACCCACTTGGCGGCCTGCTCCTCCAGACCGGGGAACGCCAGCCTGCCCTGCACATATGCCTTGTCCCAGATCGCGATCCCCGGGTTCGTCAGGCCCAGGACCGCGACCTTCACCGGCCTGGCACCCGGCACGTGGAACGTCTTCATGACGTACGGCGGGAACGCGGGCCGCAGCGTCTTCGCGTCGACGGCGTTGGCGCCGAGCAGCGGAAAGCGGAGCTGGGACTCGAACTTCCGCAGCGTCTCGATGCCGTAGTTGAACTCGTGATTGCCGAGCGCGGCGGCGTCGTACCCGATCGCGTTCATCGCCTGCGCCATCGGGTGCACCGGGCCGCCCTTGGCGGTGATCGGGTCCACCTTGGCGTAGTAGTAGGCCAGCGGAGTGCCCTGGATGGTGTCACCGGCGTCCAGCAGCAGCGTGTTGCAGCGGCCCTTCTCCTCGCGCACCTGGTTCACCAGCGTCGAGATGCGCGCCAGCCCCATCGCGTTACCGGCCGCGTCGGAGTACTCCGCGTCCTTGAAGTAGTCCCAGTTGAACACGTGGCCGTGCAGGTCGGTGGTGCCCATGACGGTCAGGGAGTACCGCTTCACGGGGTGGTGCCCGTGGCCGTGCCCGGGCCGGCCGGCCTGCGCCGCCTCGGCCGCCGGAGCCGCCGCCACGCCGGTGACCGCCGCTCCCGCTCCGGTGGCGGCGGACTTCTGCAGGAACGTGCGGCGGTTCAAGGGCATCTCCGGGTCTCCTCGGGCGCAGGGTTCGACAACGCGCGTAGATTCTGTCCTGAACATGACCTACGGCAACAGGTCCGGGAGATTGCGATCTGGTGACCATCGCTCATAGGAGCGGGGCACGGCACAATTCAACACTTGTCAATAAGCCTTTGCCCAATGTCTGTTGAGTGGTCACACGGGCCCGATTGTCTACCCGCAAGTAAGGCATAGGCTCGGAAACATGCGCCGAGCAAAGATCGTCTGCACTCTGGGGCCCGCCACCGACTCGTACGACCAGATCAAGGCACTCGTCGAGGCCGGAATGGACATCGCCCGGTTCAACCTCAGCCACGGCACCCACGCCGAACACGAGGAGCGCTACCAGCGCGTACGCAAGGCCGCCGACGAGACCGGCCGCAGCGTCGGGATCCTCGCCGACCTTCAGGGTCCGAAGATCCGGCTCGGCCGCTTCCGCGAAGGCCCCGTACTCCTTGAACGCGGCGACACCTTCACCATCACCGTCGAGGACGGCGCCGAAGGCGACCGCCACCGGTGCGGCACCACCTACGCCGGCCTCGCCACCGACGTCACCCCCGGCGAACGCGTCCTCGTGGACGACGGCAAGGTCTGCCTGGAGGTCACCGCCGTCGACGGCCCCCGCGTCCGCACGCGGGTGATCGAGGGCGGCGTGGTCTCCGACCACAAAGGGCTGAACCTCCCCGGCGTCGCCGTGTCCGTCCCCGCCCTCTCCAAGAAGGACGAGGACGACCTGCGCTGGGCCCTGCGCACCGGGTTCGACGTCGTCGCCCTCTCCTTCGTGCGCAGCGGCGACGACGCCCGCGACGTCCACCGGATCATGGCCGACGAGGGCCGCCGCCTCCCGGTGATCGCCAAGGTCGAGAAGCCCCAGGCCGTGGAGAACCTCGACGGCATCGTGGCCGCCTTCGACGGGCTCATGGTCGCCCGCGGCGACCTGGGCGTCGAGATGCCGCTCGAACAGGTGCCCATCGTCCAGAAACGCGCCGTCAAACTCGCCAAGCGCAACGCCAAGCCCGTGATCGTCGCCACCCAGATGCTGGACTCGATGATCGACAACTCCCGCCCCACCCGCGCCGAGGCGTCCGACGTCGCCAACGCCGTCCTCGACGGCACGGACGCGGTCATGCTCTCCGGCGAGACCAGTGTCGGCAAACACCCCGTCGAGACCGTCCGCACCATGGCGAAGATCGTCGCCGCCGCGGAGGAGGACATGCTCGCCAAGGGCCTGCCCCCGCTCACCGAACTCGACAAGCCGCGCACCCAGGGCGGCGCCGTCGCCCGCGCCGCCGCCGAGATGGGCGACTTCCTCGGCGCGAAGTTCCTCGTCGCGTTCACCCAGTCGGGAGACACCGCCCGTCGGCTCTCCCGCTACCGCTCACCCATTCCCCTGCTCGCCTTCACCCCCGAACCGGCCACCCGCTCCCAGCTCAGCCTCACCTGGGGCGCCGAGACGTTCCTCGGCCCGCACGTGGACTCCACGGACGCCATGGTCGACCAGGTGGACGAACTCCTGCTGAAGTACGGCCGCTGCCGTCAGGGCGACATCGTGGTCATCACGGCGGGGTCCCCGCCCGGGGTCTCCGGTTCGACCAACATGGTCCGGGTCCATCACATCGGGGAGGACGACAGTCCCAAGTGACGCACGGGCGGTCTTCCGCGCCGGCAAGTCGTGACCTTGGGATCCAAGGAAAAGTGCCCCGGGTGGGACTCGAACCCACACTGAATACCTTTTGAGGGTATCGTCTCTGCCGATTGGACTACCGGAGCTCCTGCGAATCGCAGATTTAACCCGACCCGCTGCCCGTCCACCATACCGCAGCTGGGTAGGCTCTTGTCAGCAGTACCCCTGCCCTGAACGAGGAGCTCCCGTGACCGCCGAGTCGCCCCAGCCCGTAGACGCGCCCGACGACGACAAGTCGCACGTGCCTCCGCTGACGACCCGTGTCGTCATCGCCGAGGACGAGGCGTTGATCCGCCTCGATCTCAAAGAGATGCTGGAGGAGGAGGGGTACACCGTCGTCGGTGAGGCCGGCGACGGTGAGCAGGCGGTCGAGCTGGCCCGCGAGCACCGGCCGGACCTGGTCATCCTGGACGTGAAGATGCCGAAACTGGACGGCATCTCGGCGGCGGAGAAGATCGCCGAGGAGTCCATCGCGCCGGTCCTGATGCTCACCGCCTTCTCGCAGCGCGACCTCGTGGAGCGGGCCCGGGACGCCGGTGCCATGGCCTACCTGGTCAAGCCGTTCAGCAAGAGCGACGTGGTGCCGGCGATCGAGATGGCCGTCTCCCGGTTCACCGAGCTGAAGCAGCTGGAGCGGGAGGTCGCCGACCTCACGCTGCGGCTGGAGACCCGCAAGCTGGTCGACCGTGCGAAGTCGATCCTGCAGACCGAGTACGGCCTGACCGAGCCGGCCGCGTTCCGCTGGATCCAGAAGACGTCCATGGACCGCCGGATGTCGATGCAGCAGGTCGCCGAGGCGGTCATCGCGGACAGCGACGAGAAGAAGTCCTCGAAGAACGGCTGAGCGCCGCACGCTCATGGCGAGGCCCGCGCCCCGGAGAAGGGGGCGCGGGCCTCGCCGTGTGCGGGGTCAGTCCTCGCCGAGGTAGGCCTTGCGGACCGACTCGTCGTGCAGCAGGTCCTGGCCGGTGCCGGAGAGGACGACGTTGCCGACCTCCATGACGTGACCCTGGTCGGCCAGGGAGAGCGCCGCCTGGGCGTTCTGCTCGACGAGCAGGATGGTGGTGCCCTGGGACTTCAGTTCGGCGATCGTCGCCATGATCTTCTGCATCATGATGGGGGACAGCCCCATCGACGGTTCGTCGAGCATCAGCAGCTTGGGCTGGGACATCAGCGCCCTGCCCATGGCGAGCATCTGCTGCTCGCCGCCCGAGAGGGTGCCCGCGGCCTGCTTGCGGCGTTCCCCGAGGATGGGGAAGAGGTCGTAGGCGCGCTGGATGTCCTTCTCGATGCCGGGCTTGTCGTTGCGCAGGAAGGCGCCGAGACGCAGGTTGTCCTCGATGCTCATGCGGGGGAAGATGTGCCGGCCCTCGGGGGAGTGGGCGAGGCCGAGGGAGACGATCTGGTGGGGCGGGATCTTCTTCAGCGATCTGCCGTTGAACCTGATCTGGCCGCCGACCGGCTTGAGCAGTCCGGACAGGGTGCGCAGGGTGGTGGTCTTTCCGGCGCCGTTGGTGCCGATGAGGGTGACCACTTGGCCGGCCTCGACCTTGAAGGAGATGCCCTTGACGGCTTCGATCTTGCCGTAGGCGACCCGGAGGTCCTCCACCTCGAGCAGTGCGGTCATCGGTCGTCCTCCTTGCCGGGCGCGGCGTCCGTCGTGGTGTCGGCCGGGCCGCCGGCGGGTGCCTCGGCTGCGGGGCCGGCGGGTGCCTCGGCCTCCGTGTCGGCGGGTGCCTTGGCCGCGGTGGTGGTCCCGGCGTGGGCCTCGGCGGCTTCCACCTCGGCCACTTCCTCGGCGCCGGGTGCGTCCTCGAAGGGTTCACCGAGGTAGGCGGCGATGACGCGTTCGTCACCCTGGACGGTGGCGCTGTCGCCCTCGATGAGCTTCTCGCCCTGGACGAGCACGGCCACGCGGTCGCACAGGTTGAAGATGAAGCGCATGTCGTGCTCGATGACGAGGACGGCGATGCCCATGTCGCGGATGGCGAAGACGAGTTCCTCGGTGGTCCGGGTCTCCTGGGGGTTCATGCCGGCCGTGGGCTCGTCGAGGAGCAGCAGCCCGGGTTCGCTGGCCAGGGCGCGGGCGATCTCCAGCTTGCGCTGTTCGCCGTAGGGGAGGTTGCGGGCCAGGTGTTCGGACTTGTGGTCCAGGCCGACGAACCGGAGGAGTTCCATGGCCCGGTCCTTGGATGCCTTCTCGGCCTTGTGGAAGCCCGGGCCGCGCAGGACGGCGGACCAGAAGCCCTCTTTGGTGCGGGTGTGCCGGCCGACGAGGACGTTCTCCAGGACGGTCATGTTGGCGAAGAGCCTGATGTTCTGGAAGGTCCGGGCGATGCCGGCGGCGGTGACCTTGAAGGACTTGGGCGGCAGGACGTCGCCCTTGTAGCGGACTTCGCCTTCGGTGGGGACGTACAGGCCGGTCAGGCAGTTGAAGAAGGTGGTCTTCCCGGCGCCGTTGGGGCCGATGAGGCCGACGATCTCGCCGGCGTTGACGGTGAGGTCGACGCCGCGTACGGCGGTGAGGCCGCCGAAGCGCATGGTCACGCCGCGGGCGTCGAGGACCGTCTCGCCGGGGGTGGCGGGTGCGGCGGCGGTGTCCTTGGTGGTGGTGTCGGTGGTCATGGTGGTCAGGCCCCCGCCTTCGTCAGGAGGGTGGGCGCTTCGGCATCTTCGTGGAACTCGAGCTGGCGGCGCCGGTTGGGGATGAGGCCCTCGGGGCGGAACCGCATGAGCAGGATGAGTGCGAGGCCGAAGGCGAAGAGCTGGTAGTTGCCGAGGAACTGGAGCTTGTTGGGGATCAGGAAGAGCAGCGCCGCGCCGATGAGGGGTCCGCTGATGGTGCCCATGCCGCCGAGGACGACCGCGGCGAGCAGGAACGCCGAGTTGGGCGGGATGGGGCCGGCGAACAGGTACTGCTCGGGTGTCACCGTGTAGGTGACGTGGGCCTGTACGGTGCCCGCGAGTCCGGCGAGGGAGGCGCCGACGGCGAAGGCGATGAGCTTGACGCGGAAGCCGTTGATGCCCATGGCCAGGGCGGCGGTCTCGTCCTCGCGGATGGCGACCCACGCGCGCCCGATGCGGGAGTTGCCGCTGCGGCGGAAGACCAGCACCACGACGGCGGTGATGAGCAGCATCAGGAAGAAGTAGTTGGCGAACCGGCCGATGGTGAAGCCGCCCATGTCGTGCTGGGCGCCGAAGTCGAAGCCGAGGACGTCGAGGTTCGGGATGGAGGAGACGCCGTTGGAGCCGTTGGTGATGTCGGGCCCGGAGGTGCCGTCGAGGTTGTTCGCCGTGATGCGGAAGATCTCACCGAAGCCGAGGGTGACGATGGCGAGGTAGTCGCCACGCAGCCGCAGCGTGGGGGCGCCGATCAGTACGCCGAAGACCAGGGAGGCGGCGGCGCCGACGAGCACGGCGGCCCAGAACGGGAAGTGCACGTCGAAGGGGGAGCTGGGGGAGCCGGAGACCAGGGACGCGGCGTAGGCGCCGACACCGAGGAAGGCGACGTATCCGAGGTCGAGGAGTCCGGCGAGGCCGACGACGATGTTCAGGCCGAGGGCGACGGTGGCGAAGATGAGGATGTAGACGCCGAGGGTGGCGTACTGGTCGTCGGTCTGGGTGAAGGGGAACAGCGCGGCCGCGACGAAGGCGCCGGCGGTGGTGATGTTCTGGTGCCGGGCGGTGATCTGGGACGCCTGGGCGATCAGGCCGGCCTTGTTGAGGGCGGCGAAGCCGAAGCCCGCGGTGATGAGGAAGCCGATGAACAGTTCGTCGTACTCGGTGCCGATGCCGTAGGTGAAGACGAGGAGGCCGAGCGCGAGGATCGCGACGATGATCAGGATCTCGGCGTACGGGGGCAGGGCGCGCACGGGCCGGGGTGATCCGGCGGAGAAGACGGCCTTGACGGTCTCCCACTTGTACGCGGCGGCGTGCTTGAACTTCTCCCACCCGGTGTCGTCGGGGTCGATCGGCTCGGGCTCGGGCCGCTGGAAGGGCAGGGAGAGGGCACCGGCCAGGGCGGCGAGGCTGGCGACGGCGACGAGGTAGCCGCCGGGCTCGAGGTTGACGACTCCGCCGAGGTCGGTGCTGATGGCGATGACCGTGTACCAGCCGGTGGCGAAGGTGGCCAGAGTGGCGAAGCGCAGGGCTCCGTCGGGTCCGGCGGGCGTCAGCCAGCGCAGGCCGCGGACGCCGTAGGAGGCCAGGGCGAACAGGGTGGCGAGGAGCGCGCCGACGAGGACGAGGACCTGCAGGCCGCCCGGGTAGCCGTAGACGGTGAGGTCGCCGGGGAAGTCGGCGGTCCAGGTCCAGGCCAGGAAGGTGGAGACGATGGTCAGCGCGCTGCCGCCGAGGGCGAGGGCGCGGGCGGCCTTCTCGGGGAGCGGGAGCAGGCCGGCGGGGGTGTCGGCGTTGCGGGCGCCGGGGGTGTCGGGTGCGGTGGTCTGTGTGGTCATCGGTGTCACGCCCTGTCCGCGACGCGCTCGCCGAGCAGGCCCTGTGGCCTGAACAGCAGTACGAGGATGAGGAGTACGAAGGCCCAGACGTCGGCCCAGGACTGGCTGCCGAACTTGTCCATGCCGGGGATGTCGGCGATGTAGGCGGTGGCGAGGGTTTCTGCGACGCCGAGGACGACGCCGCCGATCATGGCGCCGTAGATGTTGCCGATGCCGCCGAGGACGGCCGCGGTGAAGGCCTTGAGGCCGAGGATGAAGCCCATGCGGAAGTTGATCTCGCCGTACTTCAGTCCGTAGGCGACGGCTCCGACGGCGGCGAACGCGGCGCCGAGGGCGAACGCGATGACGATGATGCGGTCGGTGTTGACGCCCATCAGCTTCGCGGTGTCGGGGTCCTGGGCGGTGGCCTGCATGCCGCGGCCGGTGCGGGTCTTCATCACGAAGTAGGCGAGGATCGCCATGCTGATGGGGGCGGCGGAGACCAGGAAGATGTCACCGGTCTGGATCGTGACGCTGCCGATCTCGAAGGGGCCGCCTTCGATCTGCGGGAAGGTGCGCGCGGACTTCGCCTCCGGGTACCAGGCCCACACCGCCTGCTGGAGCGCGAGGGAGAGGCCGATGGCGGTGATGAGGGGGGCGAGGCGTGGGGCGGTGCGGAGGGGCCGGTAGGCGAACCGTTCCGCCCCGACGGCGATGGCCACCGCGACGAGGACGGCACCGATGATCATCAGTGGCAGTGCGAGCCACATGCTGGTGCCGCCGGGGAGCCAGAGCCAGACGGTGAGAGCGCCGAACGCTCCCGTCATGAATATCTCGCCATGGGCGAAGTTGATGAGCTGGACGATGCCGTAGACCATTGTGTAGCCGATGGCGACCAGCCCGTACATGGATCCTAGTAGCAGGCCGTTGACCAGCTGCTGCGGCAGTTCGTTCACCGCATGTCCTCCGAGCGTTCGGAAAGTGCGAGGGATGTGGCCGGATGTGAGTGCGCGCGGGGCGCCAGTGGAACAGCGCCCCGCGCGGCTCTTGAGTGGTTCAGGCGTGGGTCAGCCGGAGTAGGTACCGGACTTGACGGTCACCCAGGCACCGTTCTTCACGGCGTAGACGGTGAGCTGCTTGTTGGTGGCGTCGCCGTACTCGTCGAAGGAGACCTTGCCGGTCACGCCGTCGAAGGACACGCCCTGCATGGCTTCGGTGATCTTCGCGCGGGCGTCGGAAGGAAGCTCGCCGCCGTTGGCGTCGACGACCTTCTTCACGGCCTCGATGATCGCCCAGGCGGAGTCGTAGGCGTAGCCGCCGTAGGCGGAGTACTCCTCCTTGTAGCCGCCGGCCTTGTAGTCGGCGACGAACTGCTTGGCGGAGGGCAGCTCCTCGACGGGGGCGCCGACCGAGGTGGCGAGGTCGCCGGTGCCCTGCGGGCCGGCGAGCTTCATGAACGTGTCGTCCTTGATGCCGTCGCCGCCGACGAGCGGGATCTTGGCGCCGGCGGCCTTGATCTGCTTGCTCAGCGGGCCGGCCTGCGGGTACTCGCCGCCGTAGTAGACGACCTCGGCACCGGAGTTCTTCACCTTGGTGGCGACCGCGGAGAAGTCCTTGGCGTCGGGGTTGATGTGCTCGGTGCCGACCACCTTGCCGCCGAGCTTCTTGTACTCCGCGGTGAAGGTGGCGGCGAGGCCGGAGCCGTAGGTCTTCTTGTCGTCGATGACGAAGACCTTCTTCTTCTTGGCCTCGTTGAAGACGTACTGGGCGGCGAACGGGCCCTGGATGGCGTCCGTGGTCGCGGTGCGGAAGTACGACTTGTAGCCGCGGACCTTCTTGTTCTGCCAGTCCTGGCCCTGGGTGAGGGCCGGGCCGGTGTTGGCCGGCGAGACCTGGACCAGTTTGGCGTCGTCGAAGACCTTCTGCATCGACTCGGCGACCGAGGAGTTCAGCGGGCCGACGACTCCGAGGACCTCCTTCTCGCTGACGAACTTGGAGGCGTTCTGCTGGCCGGCGGAGGGCTGCGCCTGGTCGTCGGCGGCTTCGATCTTGAAGGTGACGCCCTTGACGAAGTTCTGCTTGTTGGCGTTCTTGGTGGCGAGGTCCGCCGAGTTCTTGATGCCGAGGCCCATGGCGGACAGGTCGCCGGTCAGGGGGGCGTCGACGCCGATGACGACGGTGGTGCCGCCGTTGCCGGAGTCCGAGCCCTTCTTGTCGCCGCTGTCGCGCGAGCCGCAGGCGGTGAGGGTGAGCGCTCCCGCCGCCAGCGCGGCGGTGATGGCGATAAGCGAACGTTGACGCACGATCAGTCCTTTCCCCAGGCACAACCGCCTCCCCATGGAAGCGGCCGAGTCGCGCGCCGCGCTGAATTTTGAACTTACGAAGGCGCGGTGACTGGCCGTGACTCTAAGCGTGTGTGGGGAACGTGGAGGAGTGTCTGACCGAGGCTGTGACGCTCTTGTTATGACACGGCGTATTGCACAGCGGTACTTCGTGGGCGGGAAGGCGGAATTCAGGTGGATTCGTGACGTCCGCATTCTGAGAACCCGCAGGACTCGGCATGATCGAACCAGGTGTCTCGGCTGTTTTGCTGATTACATATGCCTGTTGCCGCAGGCGACTTCCAGAGCCTGGGAGAGGTGCTGTGCGTAGCGGCTGCCCAGGATGAAGCTTTGCTCCTGTATTGCACGCACATTACGCAGAGTTACGTCCAGGAAAGGGAGGCTGGCGTTCCTGGGGGCTTTTCCGCATTTCGTCACGTGCATCGTTATCGTGATCTTGCGGGCGGAACCGGCCTTTGTCTGGAACGGAACGCGGGGTTCCGTGGTCAGCGTCAGCCCCGCGTACGGCTGCGTCACCCGCGTCACGGTGACGGGCGGTCCCGACGTCACGCTCAGTAGGACGGAGAAGCTGAAGCTGCGTGGCGGGGCGTGCGCGGGGGTGGTGCGGCCGTCGAGGAAGGTGACGTCCACGGCCTGGACGGGGTAGGGCACCTGGGGGCGCGGGCGTTCGGGATGCGGCGGCGGCGCCGGCGGTCGCGGGCGGGTGGCGTGGAGATAGCCGCCGCCTCCCAGGAGGACGGCCGCGGCGAGCAGGGCGAGGGTGATCCGCCGGTGGCGGGCGTACCACGCCGTCAGCGCCGTGTGCGCCCGTCCCCTCGCCGGCCGCGGGCCCGCTGCGGGCCGGCCGTCCCGCGCGCGGGTGCCCTCACCGGGCTCCAGCGGACCGATGCCGCTCATGACCAGGGGCTTTTGGCCGGGGTCCCGTGGCGATAGCGGGCGGCGCAGGCCGTACGGGCCTGACGCCCCATCAAACTCACCGCGGCGCTGGCGCCTTGGCGCCGCCTGACGGCTCGTCCGGCGTCCACGACGTCCCTCAGGATCTCGTACTGCCCGTGGGACAGGCCCATCGACTGGTAGTCGCCGTAGGTGTCGCCGTCGAGCGCCTCGCGGGCCCAGTGGACGACGAGCCGGGTGCACAGGTCGGCGCCGGGGGCCGCGGCAGGGGGCCCGGTACCGGCGGTCGGGGGGCCGGCGGGGGCCGCGGGGGCGGCGCACGCCGTCGCG
>NZ_WWJT01000750.1 GCF_009865385.1 Streptomyces sp. SID486
TCGGCCCGAACGGCGCCGGCAAGACCACGCTGCTGCGGCTGATCTCCGGCGAGCTGAAACCGCACGGCGGCACCGTCACCGTCAGTGGCGGCCTCGGTGTGATGCGCCAGTTCGTCGGCTCCGTACGCGACGAGACGACCGTGCGCGACCTGCTCGTCTCCGTCGCCCCGCCCGGTATCCGCCAGGCGGCGAAGGCCGTCGACGAGGCCGAGCACGCCCTCATGACCGTCGACGACGAGGCCGCCCAGCTGCGGTACGCCCAGGCCCTCGCCGACTGGGCCGAGGTACGCGGCTACGAGGCCGAGACCCTGTGGGACATGTGCACCACCGCCGCCCTGGGCGTGCCCTACGAGCGCGCCCAGTGGCGACAGGTGCGCACCCTCTCCGGCGGCGAGCAGAAGCGGCTGGTCCTGGAGGCGCTGCTGCGCGGCACCGACGAGGTGCTGCTGCTGGACGAGCCCGACAACTACCTCGACGTGCCGGGCAAGCGGTGGCTGGAGGAGCAGCTGAAGGAGACCCGCAAGACGGTCCTGTTCGTCTCCCACGACCGGGAACTCCTCGCCCGCGCCGCCGAGAAGATCGTCTCCGTCGAGCCGGGCCCGGCCGGCGCGGACGCCTGGGTGCACGGCGGCGGCTTCGCCACCTACCACGAGGCCCGCCGCGAACGCTTCGCCCGCTTCGAGGAGCTGCGCCGCCGCTGGGACGAGAAGCACGCCCAGCTGAAGAAGCTGGTCCTGAACCTCCGTCAGGCCGCCGCCGTCAGCCACGAGATGGCCTCCCGCTACCAGGCCGCGCAGACCCGCCTGCGCAAGTTCGAGGAGGCCGGCCCGCCGCCCGAGCCGCCCCGCGAGCAGGACATCACCATGCGCCTGAAGGGCGGCCGTACCGGCGTACGGGCCGTCACCTGCCAGAGCCTCGAACTGACCGGCCTGATGCAGCCGTTCGACCTGGAGGTCTTCTACGGCGAACGGGTCGCCGTGCTCGGCTCCAACGGCTCCGGCAAGTCCCACTTCCTGCGGCTGCTCGCCGGCGAGGAGGTCGCGCACACGGGTGGCTGGAAGCTGGGCGCGCGGGTCGTCCCCGGCCACTTCGCGCAGACCCACGCCCACCCCGAGCTCCAGGGCCGCACCCTCCTCGACATCCTGTGGAAGGAGCACGCCCAGGACCGGGGCGCGGCCATGTCCCGGCTGCGCCGCTACGAACTCACCCAGCAGGCCGAGCAGAGCTTCGACCGGCTCTCCGGCGGACAGCAGGCCCGCTTCCAGATCCTGCTGCTGGAACTGGCCGGCGTCACCGCGCTGCTCCTGGACGAGCCCACCGACAACCTCGACCTGGAGTCGGCGGAGGCCCTCCAGGAAGGTCTGGAGGCGTTCGAGGGCACGGTCCTCGCGGTCACCCACGACCGCTGGTTCGCCCGCTCCTTCGACCGCTTCCTGGTGTTCGGCAGCGACGGCCGGGTCCGCGAGACCCCGGAACCGGTCTGGGACGAGCGGCGGGTCGAGCGGGCCCGGTAGCACGCACCGCGCCTCCCGGCGCCGTAACCCGACGACGGGCGCCGGGCCCGCGCGGCCCGGTCCCGTCCCGCCGCCGTGACGTCCACCGCCCTGCGGAGGCCCGGGACCTCGGATGTTCGTACAGTGGACTCAGGACCGCGAGCTCCATGGATTCTTCCTCCCGGAAACCGCTCGGGGGTGCGTGCCGGGGGGTACCCGTACCCCATGAACGAACACGACGAGCGGGGCACCACCATGACCGGAGTCGACCCCAGCCGGCTGGACGACCTGCAGCTCATGAAGGAGCTGGAGACGATCCACCGCACACGCCACGACACACTCCTGTACGGCTCGAACGACGCACTGCGGGCCCACAACGAGCGCATGGCGCAGCTGGAGGGCGAGTACCTGCGCCGCAACCCGCGCCGCCTGGTGAGCGCGGCCCGCACCCGCGAGGGCGCCCGGGAACGCGGCTGCGGCGAGACGGCGGCCCCGAACACCTCCGGCACCTGAGCCGCGGCACACCCGGCACCAGGCCGGCATCCGGCCGGCACATGCCCGGCACCCCGCCCGGACAGGCCGCCCGGCACTCCACCCGGACACGTTTGGCACCCGGGGTCACGCCGGGCACCCGCGGGCCGCGCCCGGCACCCGCGTCCGGCAGCAGCCGCGCCCGGCACCCGCGTCCGGCACACGAAGGAGGGCCGGCCCAGGACGGGCCGGCCCCACCGCGGTCTCACCGCCGTCCGGTCGGTCAGTCGGCCGCACCGGCGAACACGTGCAGGTACGCCTCGCAGAACGCCTTCAGATCGTCGGGCTTGCGGCTGGTCACGAGCTGGTTGGAGCCGTGGTCGCAGATCTTCACCTGCTCGTCCACCCACGTGCCCCCGGCGTTGCGGATGTCCGTCCGCAGGCTCGGCCAGGACGTCAGGACCCGGCCCCGTACGACGTCCGCCTCCACCAGCGTCCACGGCGCGTGGCAGATCGCGGCCACCGGACGGCCCTGCTCGAAGAAGTCCTTCACGAACGCGACGGCCTTCTCGTCCATCCGCAGGAAGTCCGGGTTGGCGACTCCGCCCGGCAGCACCAGGCCGCCGAACGACCCGGCCGACGTCTCACCCACCACCTCGTCCACGGAGAAGGTGTCCGCCTTGTCGAGGTGGTTGAACGCCTGGATCTTGCCGGACTCCGTCGACACCAGCACCGGCTCGTGCCCGGCGTCCGCGGCCGCCTTCCAGGGCTCGGTCAGCTCGACCTGCTCGACGCCCTCGGGTGCCACCAGAAACGCGATACGCATGATCCTCAACTTCCTTTCACTTTCCTCAGTACGGTCCGGGTCACTTGTCGATCTCGGCCGCCTGGCCCCGCCTCATGCGCCGCCCGTCAGCGCCTCGGCCACCGCCTGCGCGTTCTCGTAGCGGTGCCCGTGGCGCAGCCCGGCCACGGCGTCGACCAGGCCGCCGGGCGCGTTGCTCCGGCGCAGCGCACGGGCCAGCTCACCCGCCTTCGCGGGGAAGGCGTGCCGGCCCAGGTGCCGGGCCAGCTCCAGCCGGGTCCGCTCCAGCGCCGCGGGGGAACCCAGACCGCCGACCGGGCCGCCCCATACCTCCGGGTCGTCGTCCGCCGCCGGTTCCGGGTCGTGCCACTCCCCGGCTCGCGTCGGGTGCCCGGACCGCAGCAGACCCTGCAGTTCGTGCTTCATCTCGTCGTCCCGATGGACGCTCAGCCGGTCGCTGCCTCGCTGCATGTCTCCCTCCAGAGGGTCGAAGATCCGCCGCGTACCCGGTGGCGCGAGTCCGACACCGGGTTCACGTAGGGCTAATGCTTGTCCCGGCCCGGCAGGAACTCCTGCACCTTCGCCTTCAGCCCCTGTCTGATCATCGAGCCACGGTCGGCGTCGCCCTTCAGGACCGACGCGGCCGTCGCCTCCATCTGCTCCCAGGAGGCGTGCGGCGGGATCGGCGGCACGGCGGGATCGGTGAGGAACTCGATCACACACGGCCCGTCCGCCTGCAGGGCGGCCCGCCAGCCCGCCTCCACGTCCTCGGACCTCTCCACCCGGATGCCGGTCAGCCCGAGCGAGCGGGCGAAGTCCGCGTACCGCACGTCCGGGAGCGACTGCGACGGCAGGAACGACGGAGCGCCCTCCATCGCGCGCATCTCCCACGTCACCTGGTTCAGGTCCTGGTTGTTCCACACGGCCACCACCAGCCGCGGATCCGACCAGCGGTCGCGGTACTTCGCCGCCGTGATCATCTCCGCCAGGCCGTTCATCTGCATCGCCCCGTCACCGACGAGCGCGAACACCGGCCGGTCCGGGTGCGCGAACTTCGCGCCGATCGCGTACGGCACACCCGGGCCCATCGTCGCCAGCGTCCCGGACAGCGAACCGCGCATGCCCGGCCGCATCGTGATGTGCCGCGCGTACCAGTTGGCGACGGAACCGGAGTCCGAGGTGAGGATCGCGTCGTCCGGCAGCAGCGGGTCCAGTGCCCGGGCCACGTACTCGGGGTTGATCGGATCGGCCGCCAGGCCCGCCCGCCGGTCCATCGTCCCGTGCCAGCGCCTGACGTTGTCGCACACCGTGTCGTACCACTCGCGCCCGCCCCGTTCGCCGTTCAGCAGCGGGATCAGGCGGCGCAGCGTCGCCCGCGCGTCACCGACCAGGTTCACCTCGTACGGGTAGCGCATGCCGATCATGTGCGGGTCGATGTCGATCTGCACGCCGCGCGCCTTGCCGAAGTCCGGCATGAACTGCGTGTACGGGAACGACGAACCGATCGTCAGCAGCGTGTCGCAGTCCCGCATCATCTCGTAGGACGGCCGGCTGCCGAGGAGCCCGATCGGCCCGGTCACATAGGGCAGTTCGTCACTGAGCACATCCTTGCCGAGCAGCGCCTTCGCCACTCCCGCGCCGAGCAGCTCGGCGATCTCCCGCACCTCCGCGACCGCGCCGGCGGCGCCCTGTCCGACCAGGACGGCCACCTTGTCGCCCGCGTTCAGCACCTCCGCCGCCCGGTGCAGCGCCTCGTCCGTCGGCGTCGCCGTGTAGTCGCTCATGCCCAGGCTGGACGGCACCATCTTGAAGTCGTGCGTCGGCGGCGAGTAGTCCAGCTCCTGCACGTCCCCCGGGATGATCAGCGCGGTCGGGCAGCGCCGGGCGTACGCGGTGCGGATCGCCCGGTCCAGCACGTTCGGCAGCTGCTCGGGCACCGTCACCGTCTCCACGAACTCCGAGGCGACGTCCTTGTACAGCGTGTGGAGGTCGACCTCCTGCTGGTAGGAGCCGCCCATCGCGGTGCGGTCGGTCTGGCCGACGACCGCCAGCACCGGCACATGGTCCAGCTTCGCGTCGTACAGGCCGTTCAGCAGGTGGATGGCGCCGGGTCCGGACGTCGCCGCGCACACCCCGAGACGGCCGCTGAACTTCGCGTAGCCGACCGCCTGGAAGGCGGACATCTCCTCGTGCCGCGACTGGATGAAACGCGGCTGGTCCTCGGCGCGGCCCCAGGCGGCGAGCAGGCCGTTGATGCCGTCACCCGGATAGCCGAAGACCTGTTCCACGCCCCAAGCGCGCAGACGCTCGAGGATGTGGTCCGAGACCTTGGTGGTCATGGAGGGACCTCCCCGGTGCAGTGCGAAGCGGACGATCCGGTCAGCGGATACCGAGTCACCGGTGAAGGGGACGGAAAACCTCCGTGCCCGGTACCGCGCCGGGCCGACGGCTCGTGCACGCAGACGCGCGCCGTCCGTCCGTGAGCGTGCGTCGTCTCCGCCGTCACCCGGCCGGCCCCGTGTGTCGCGCGAATGGGCTCCGGCCGCGCGCGGTACGGCCACGCGCGGGCTGTCATGGCAGCGAGGGCACGACCCGTGCCCCCGTACCCGGGCACCGCACGGCGTCGCCGTCGTACCGGTGTGCCGGCGTACGGCCCTGCGACCGTCCGCGCCGTCCCGCCGCGAGTCCGCCGAGGAGTCCCTCCCATGCGCCGCACCGCCCGCGCCCTGCCCGCCGTCCTCGCCGCCGGTGCCGTGCTCGCCCTCACCGGGCCCGCCGCGTACGCCCGCACCGCCGTGGCACCCGGCCCGGCGGCTTCCGCCACAGGCCGGGCCACGGCCGGCCCCGGTACCGTTCCCGAGTCCTGCGGGCCGCCCGCCGGAGCGGTGCCGGGCCCCCTGAGCACCGTCCCGCCGGCCCTCGCGAACGGCGCCGCCCGCCCTGGCCGGGCCGACGGCGCCCCTGCGTCCGGGCCCGCCCACCGAG
>NZ_WWJT01000751.1 GCF_009865385.1 Streptomyces sp. SID486
GGCCCGGCCCCGCCGGCCGGGGGGGCCACCGGGCCGCCCTCCCACTTGCCTAAAGCCTTTAGGCACCTCCATAATCAGTTATGGCAGGGGGGAGAGCAGCATGGTGCGTGCGGGACTGACCGCCGACCGCCTGGTGCGGGCCGGTGCGGAACTGGCCGACGAGGTCGGCTTCGAACAGGTCACGGCCTCCGCGCTGGCCCGGCGGTTCGACGTCAAGGTGGCGAGCCTGTACTCGCATCTGCGCAGCTCCCAGGACCTGAAGACGCGGATCGCGCTGCTCGCTCTGGCGGAGCTGGCCGACCGGGCCGCCGAGGCACTGGCCGGCCGGTCCGGCAAGGACGCCCTCGGCGCCTTCGCGAACGTCTACCGGGACTACGCCCGCGCACACCCCGGCCGTTACACGGCGGCCCGCCACCCGCTGGACGCCGAGACGGCCTCGGGCAGCGCGGGAGTGCGGATCGCCCAGCTGACCCGGGCGATCCTGCGCGGCTACGACCTGTCCGAGCCGGACCAGACCCACGCCGTCCGCCTCCTCGGCAGCGTCTTCCACGGCTACGTGAGCCTGGAGGCGGCCGGCGGCTTCAGCCACAGCGCGCCCGACTCCCAGGAGTCGTGGACGCGGATCCTCGACGCCCTCGACTCCCTGCTGCGCAACTGGCCCGCCCACCCCTGAGACACCCCGGAAACGCAGGCAGACACGATGTACACGATCCCCCTCACCGCCGACCTGGTACGCGGCGCCCTCGAACTGGAGCGCACGGCGCACGGACTACTGCCGCACCGGCTGCCCGCGCGGGCCCGCGCCCAGTGCACCGACCCGCAGCTGGCCCTGGTGGAGTCCCAGCCGGCCGGCGTGCGAGTGGTCTTCCGGACCCGCGCCACCGCCGTCGAACTGGACGCCCTGCCGACCAAGCGGGTCTACCCCGGTGTGCCGCCCCGCCCGGACGGCGTGTACGAGCTGCTCGTCGACGGGCGCCCGGCCGGCAGCGCCTCCCTCACCGAGGGCAGCACCCTCACCATCGACCTGGCCACCGGCTCGGCCGAGCACCGGGCCGGCCCGGTCGGCACCGTGCGCTTCACCGGTCTGCCGGACACCGTCAAGGACGTCGAGATCTGGCTGCCGCACAACGAGACCACCGAACTCGTCGCCCTGCGCGCCGACGCCCCCGTCGAGCCCGTGCCGGACCGGGGCCGCAGGGTGTGGCTGCACCACGGCAGTTCGGTCAGCCACGGCTCCGACGCGGCGACGCCGACCACCACCTGGCTCGCGCTCGCCGCCTCCCTGGGCGGAGTGGAACTGATCAACCTCGGGCTGGGCGGCAGTGCGCTGCTCGACCCGTTCACCGCCAGGGCGCTGCGCGACACACCCGCCGACCTGATCAGCGTCAAGCTCGGCCTCAACCTGGTCAACACCGACCTGATGCGGCTGCGCGCCTTCGGCCCGGCCGTGCACGGCTTCCTCGACACCGTTCGCGAGGGTCACCCCGACGTCCCGCTGCTCGTCGTCTCGCCGGTGCTGTGCCCGATGCACGAGGACACCCCCGGTCCCACCGCCATGGACCTGACCGCGCTGGGCGAGGGCCGCGTGGGCTACCGGGCCACCGGGGATCCGGCCGAGCGGGCGGCCGGGAAGCTCACGCTGGGGGTCGTCCGGGAGGAACTGGCCCGGATCGTGCGCGAACGGGCGGCCGGGGACCCGGCCCTGCACCACCTCGACGGCCGGGAGTTGTACGGCGAAGCCGACTTCGCCGAGCTGCCGCTGCCCGACGGCCTCCACCCGGACACCGCCGGACACCGCCGGATCGGCGAACGGTTCGCGGCGCTGGCGTTCGCCGACGGCGGCCCCTTCTCGGACGGCGCCGCCTGACCGGCGCCACGGCGCACTCACCGGCACCGCAGAACCCTCGTCGGCACCGCAGCACCCTGACCCGCACCGCAGCACCCTGACCGGGGCGGCCGGCTCACTCCAGGTGGGCGAAGACCACCAGGTTGTCGGTGTAGTCGCGCACGTCGTGGTCGTAGTCCCCGGCACAGGTGATGAGCCGGACCTCGGGGCGCGAGGTGTCCGCGTACACCCGGTCGCTGGGGAAGTCGTCCTTGGCGAAGGTCTCGGCGTCGTCCACCACGAACTCCGCGGTGCGTCCGTCGGCCCGCTCCACGGAGAACCGGTCGCCGGGCTCCAGCTCGTCGAGGTTGGCGAAGACGGCCGCGGAGGTCACCGTGTCGACGTGCCCGGCGATGATCGCCGTGCCCGCCTCGCCGGGCGAAGCGCCGTCGGCGTACCAGCCGACGAGATTGGTGTCGGCGGCGGGCGGGGGCTGCAACTGCCCCGAGGAGCCGATGGACAGGGTCGTGAAGGGGGCGTCCACGGCGATCTTGGGGATGTGCAGGCGGGTCGGCGCGGACCGCGACAGCGCGTCGCCGCTCTCCTGCGGATCGGACGACGCGGCGGCGCCGGCGCCCGAGGCCCGGGGCGCACCCGGCGCTTCGTCCGGCTGCTGATGGTTGCCGAACATGGTGACGGCCAGGAAGACGGCCGCCACGCCCCACAGGGTCAGCCGCCCGCCGCGACCGGAGGCCGTCGGCGTGGTGGGGGAATCCGCTGCCATCGGAACCACCTCACTCGGTCACGGCAGCACAGGGATCGGAGCAGGGAGGAACACGCGGGACCGGCGTCCCGGGGCGCAGGGGGCGCGGGCCGCCGGCACGGCCGGCGCCCCGGCGGCGTCCGCAGCCCCTGCACGTGGTGGCCCGTCAGGACGCCGGCGCGGTGGCCTTCTTGCGGCGCAGCGCGTAGGCACCGGTGGCGCCTACGGCCAGCACGGCGAGACCGCCCGCGGTGACACCGGGCGTGGCGAGCGCGCCGCCGCCGGTGTGCATGCCACCGCGCGGCTTGTCGCGGCCTCCCTCCTCGTCGTCTCCGCCGCCACCGCCCCACTCGCTCTTGCCGCCCTTGTCCCCCTTGCCGCTCTTCTCGCCGCGGTCCTCGCCGCCGCCGCCGTCGTCGCCGCCCTTGTCCCGGTAGCTCTCGGGATCGAACCGGCTGTCGTCCTCGCCCGATCCCCAGTCGCCGCTGTTCACCGCGGCGAGTGCTCCGCCACCCGTGTGCATTCCGCCGCGCGGGCCGTCGTGTTCACCCCCGCCGCCGCGCTTGTTGCCGTAGTCCTTGTCGGAGTCACTGTCCGATCCCTTGTCGCTGTCGGATCCCTTGTCGCGGCCGGAGTCGCTGTCGTCCTTGCTGTACGCGGAGTCGTCACGGCCGCCGTCGTGCTCGGCCGGAACTGCGAACGCGACGCCGGGCGTCGCGAAGGCGAGGGCGGCCGTGGCTGCCGCCGTCGCCAGAAGCGTGCGGGCAGAGCGCATAGTGATGTCCTTCCGCCGTGACCGGGCAGCGGATACCTCATCAGCTGGATGGACCCGGCCTCGACATGAACCACCGTCAGTGAGGGCCCCGGCTCCCACCATCCGGGCCGCCCAGCCGTGTCACCACGCCACCCGTCTGCCCCAGCGCGCCCGCTTCGCGACCCCCCGTCCGGGTCAATCGCCGGTGCCGCCGTGCGCCCGCCCGGGTGACCGGGCCGTCCCCGAGGAGTGCTCATGCCCGCGAACGCCCTCTGCGGACCACGGGCCCGGCGGCCGCTCGCCGCGTGGGCCGGTGCTCTGGCCGCCGTCGCCGCCGTCGCCGTACCGGCCCGGGCGGGGACGGAGACGGTGGCGGAGTACCCGGTCACCACGACGGCCGGGGCGGCCCCCGCGGGCATCACCGGCGGCCCGGACGGCGCGCTGTGGTTCGCCGAGCACGGCGCCGGACGCATCGGGCGGATGACGGCCGACGGCGCGGTCACCGACTTCCCGACCTCCGGCCCGGACACCGGGCCGGCCGAGATCGTCCAGGGGCCGGACCGCGCCCTGTGGTTCACCGAGACCGACGCCGGGCGGATCGGCCGCGTCACGCCCTCCGGCCGGCTCACCGAGTTCCCGCTGCCGAAGGCCGGCGGCGGGCCGGCCGGGCTCGCGCTCGGCCCGGACCAGGCCCTGTGGTTCACCGAGGCGACGGGCAACCGGATCGGCCGGATCACGGCCGCGGGCCGGATCACCGAGTATCCGGTGCCCACCGAGGACGCCTCGCCCCACTCCATCGCGGCGGGCGGGGACGGCGCCCTGTGGTTCACCGAGCTGGCCGGCGGCAAGGTAGGACGGATCACCCCCGCCGGGCGGATCACCGAGTTCCCGCTGCCGGGCGGGGCCGGCTTCCCGGGCGGTATCACCGCCGGGCCGGGGGGCATGTGGCTCACCGCGTCGGGCGAGCACGCGGCCTACCGGATCGACTACACCGGGCACCTCACCCGCTTCCCGCTGCCCGGCGCGGACAGCCTGCCGGGCGGCATCACGCGCGGGCCGGACGGTCACGTCTGGTACGCCGACCAGGCCGGCCGGATCGGGCGGATCACCGCGACCGGCACGGTCACCACCTTCCCGGTGCCGGACGGCGCCGAGAAGGTCCCCCTCGGCCTGACCTCCGGTCCCGGCCGTGCGTTGTGGTTCACCGAACTGCTGGGCAACGCCGTCGGCCGCGTCCGGGTCGGCGCGAAGTGAGCGCCGCGGCCGCCGGGGCGG
>NZ_WWJT01000752.1 GCF_009865385.1 Streptomyces sp. SID486
GTCCGGCACCGCGCCGGCCCCGCCACGCAGCCGCAGCAGTCCGCGCGCGGGACCACGCAGCAGTCCGCGCGCGGGACCACGCAGCAGTCCGCGCGCGGGACCACGCAGCAGCACGCCCCGCTGCGCCTGACCCGCAGCCGCACCGCCTGGGCGCTCGCCGTCTTCTTCGGCCTCCAGGCCACGGCCGCCTACATCACCATGGGCTGGATGCCGCAGATCTTCCGGGACGCCGGCGTCCCGGCCGGCACCGCGGGCGTGCTGCTCGCCGTCACCATGGTGATGGGCGTGCCGCTCGCCTTCGTCATCCCGAGGGTCGCCACCCGCCTGCCCCACCAGGGGCCGATCGTGCTGGTCCTGGGCGTCTGCGGCCTCGCCGGATACGCCGGTCTGTACTTCGCCCCCGCCGGTGGCGCCTGGGCCTGGGCCCTGCTGCTCGGCGTCTCCAACTGCGCCTTCCCGCTCGCCCTGACGATGGTCGGCATGCGGGCCCGCAGCGGTCCGGGCGTGGCCCAGCTGTCCGCGTTCGCCCAGAGCACCGGCTATCTGATCTCCATCCCCGGCCCGCTGCTGGTCGGCGTGCTCTACCAGCAGAGCGGCGGCTGGGGACTGCCGATCGCGCTCATGGCGGCCCTGATGGTGCCGCAGATGGTGGTGGGCTTCCTGGCCGGCCGCGACCGGACGATCGAGGACGAGGCGACACGCTGAGCCGGCCCGGGTGCCCCCGGCGCCGCCGGACGGGCGCGGGGTGCGAGACTGGGCCCATGCAGCCTGTGCTCGACCCGAACCCGAAGAACGGCCAGAAGAAGCTGCTGCTCGTCTTCGGCTCGTTCCTCGCCATCTTCGTGATCATCGCCGTCGTGGCGACCATCGCCTCCCCCTGACGACGGCTTCTCCCGGGCCTGACGACGGGTTCTCCCGGGCCTGGCCACGGCCCCCGGGCCTGGCCACGGCCCCCGGGCCTGATGACGGCCCCCGGGCCTGACGGAGGCTTCTCCCGGGCCTGATGACGGCCCCCGGGCCTGGCGGAGGCTTCTCCCGGGCCTGGCCACGGCGCCCGGGTCTGACCACGCCTCCCCGGGGCCGATGGTGGGGCTGGCCCCACCATCCCCTAGGGGGCCAGGGTCAGGGTCAACTGGGTGGAACTCCGGATGGGTTGGCGGGCCCGGATTCCGTAGCTTCGAGATGTGGCCGCGGCAGGCGGTCACGGACCCGCTCGAGGCCCCACGGAGGCGACCATGCCGGCCCGCACCCACCCCCGCCCCCACCCGGCGACCACGGGCGGCGCCGCCATCCGGCTGCCCTGGTGGGCGCTCGCCCTGCCCGCCCTCGCGTTCGTCGTGCTGCTCGCCCTGATAGCGAACCCCTCGGACGCCCAGGCGGCGAGCGGCGCCCCGGCGGTCGCCCGGGTCCTGGAGCACGCCCGGCAGCTCCTCACCCGCTGACGGCACCCGCGGCTCGTCGCGGTGAATCCCCACGTCAACTCCCTGCGCCAGGTGGCCTGTTTCATGCGAAGCTGGGACCCATGAGCGTCGCAGAACCCCGCAGGATCGTCCTCTTCCGGCATGCGAAAGCCGACTGGCCCCAGGTCACCGACCACGAGCGCCCGCTCGCCGAGCGGGGCCGCACGGACGCCGCAGTCGCCGGACGCAGACTGGCCGACACCGGCGTCACCTTCGACCTGGCCCTGTGCTCCACGGCGACCCGCACCCGCGAGACCTGGAAGCTCGCGGTCCACGAGCTGGCGCACCGGCCGAAGACCGTCTACGAGGAGCGGGTCTACGAGGCCTCGCCCGGCGAGCTGATCGCCGTGCTCAACGAGGTCCCCGACGACGTGCGGAACGTGATCCTGATCGGCCACAACCCGGGCGTCCACGGCCTCGCCGACATCCTGACCGGCTCGGCCGAGGGGGACGCCCGCGAACGGATGAACCGCCGCGGCTTCCCCGCCGCCGGCTTCGTCCTGCTGACCTTCGACGGCCCCTGGAAGGCCGTCGAACCCGGCGCGGCCACGCTCACGGAGTACTGGGCCCCCTCCGACTGACCCGGCGCCGTTCGGGCGCACGGAACGGCGCGGGGCCCGCCGCACCTCACCGGGTGCCGGGGCCCTGCGCCCGGCCCTGCGCCGGGCCCGTGCGGGCCGCGGTTCCGCTCAGTCCTCGTCGTGCGTGTCGGCGGCCTCGACCTCTTCCCGGGTGACACCGAGGAGATACAGGACGGTGTCGAGGAAGGGGAAGTTCACCGCCGTGTGCGCCGCCTCCCGGACCACCGGCTTGGCGTTGAAGGCCACGCCCAGGCCCGCCGCGTTCAGCATGTCCAGGTCATTGGCGCCGTCACCGATCGCCACCGTCTGCGACAGCGGCACCCCGGCCTCCGCGGCGAACCGGCGCAGCAGCCGCGCCTTGCCCGCCCGGTCCACGATCTCTCCCACGACCCGGCCGGTCAGCCTGCCGTCGACGATCTCCAGCGTGTTGGCCTGCGCGAAGTCCAGCCCCAGCCGCTCCTGCAGGTCATCGGTGACCTGGGTGAAGCCACCGGAGACCACCCCCACTTGGTAGCCGAGCCGCTTCAGGGTGCGGATGAGGGTGCGCGCGCCCGGCGTCAGCCGGACCTGCTCCCGCACCTTCTCCACCACCGACGCGTCCAGCCCCGCCAGCAGCGCCACGCGCGCGTGGAGCGACTGCTCGAAGTCCAGCTCCCCGCGCATCGCCGCCGCCGTCACCGCGGCGACCTGGTCCTCACAGCCGGCGTGCGCGGCGAACAGCTCGATGACCTCGTCCTGGATCAGGGTCGAGTCCACGTCCATGACCACGAGCCGCTGCGCACGCCGGTGCAGCCCCGCCGAGACCACCGCGATGTCGACACCCAGTGCCGCGGCGTCGGAGGCCAGGGCTGTGCGCAGCGGTTCGGTCTCCACGCCGGACACCGCGAACTCCACCGCGGTCACCGGATACTTGGCCAGCCGGAAGATCCGGTCGATGTTGCCGCCGGCCTTCGCGATCCGGGCGGCGATCGCGGCCGTCGACTCGGCGGTGAGGGGGTGACCGAGAACGGTCACCAGGGAGCGCCCGAGGCCGCGGGGCCGGTTGTCGCCGTGCCCCGAGATGATCTCCGCCTGCATCCTCATCGACTCGGCCCAGCTGTGCACGGTGGCCCGCAGGTCACCCTCCAGACCGGCCGGCGGCTGCGTGACCAGCACGCACAGCACCAGGCGGCCCCGGGTGACGACCTGCTCGATGTCGACCACGTCTACGAGGTAGGCGGCGAGAGTGTCGAAGAGGCCCGCCGTGATGCCCGGCTGATCCTTGCCGAAGATCTTGACGAGGAGGGTGGGGACCTCGGAGGTCTGCGAAGCGGAGATCTGCGAAGCGCTCATGGTGGCACCACCGTATCCGGCACCCGGTGCCGCTCGCCGCCGAGGTCCGCCTGACGGACACGGAACAATGAGTGGCGGACCGGTGTCAGGGACCTTGCCGCCGGAAATCGGCGCCGCGCATGCGCCGGACACCGCCCCGGCTCCACCACGAGGGTGCCACGCCGGACCGGCTCCGGCGATCCGCGCGGACCGCAGCGAGCACTCAACCGTGCCGCTTCGGCTCCCCGGGAGGGCGCGGAGGGGGCGGAGGGGACGGCCACCCGTCGTCCGGCGCCCCCTCCCACCGCCCGTCAGGCAGTTCGTCAGGCCGTTCGTCCGACCGTGGTGCCGGTCGCCCGCGCGGTCGCGGGGGAGGGCCGAGAGGTGCGGCGATGGTCGGGGCGCTGTACATGTCCTGTCCGGCGGCGGGCGGCCAGACGTCCCGGGGCTCCTCCGGCAGCCGCAGGTACGGGTTGGTGCGGGGGTCGGGCGGCCGGTACGGCCTGCTCGGCAGGTAGGGGCCGACCTCGGAGACGTACCCGGGACGCCGGGCAGCACCGCCGCCCTGCCCTCCGATCACCCCGCCCCCCTCGCCCCCGGCACCGCCACCCCCGCCGCACCCGTAAACCCCCGGCCCAGCGCCCTCCGCCATGCCCGGCTCCGCACCGGTGCCCCCCACCGCGCCGGGCCACG
>NZ_WWJT01000753.1 GCF_009865385.1 Streptomyces sp. SID486
CACCCCCCACTGCCAACTTTCTTTCGCGTAACTACCGTTGTCCGAACAGAAGGCTCCATGTTCCACTAATCTCCTTCCGCCACATCGAGCACCCGCTCCCGGGCGGGGGAGTATTCACGAGGGATCCGTGTGTGATGACCTGGGGTTCGACAGGCTCCTCGGTGAGGAAGCTTTCTTCTCGCGTTTGTTCGGCCGGTCACCATCGGGCGGCAGTCGCGAGCCCTTGTACGGCCCCGACCTTCCCGTCGTGCTGCTCACGGGCGGTCCGGGCATGGGCAAGGGACGGCTGCTGCGCGCCGTACGGGACCGCTTCGCCGCCAAGGTGCCGGTGATCTACCTGGACTGCGGCTCACCCGTGTACGCGGACCGGGCGGAGCCGGAACCGGACGCCCGCTCGGCGGCGACCGAGGCGCTGGCCGAGGCCGCCCGGCGGCTGTCCACCTGGCAGGGGACGGGCGGCGCGTTCATCTTCCCCCGGCTCTTCGCGGGCCTCGCCATGATCGCGACCGGTGTCACGGAGGGCACCCCCGACGCGGTCGCGGCGGAGGTCGAACGGTACGAGGAGTTACCCCAGCGGCAGCGGATACGCGGCCTCGCCGCGGGCGACTTCTGGCGCGGCGCCCTGCGCGGAGCCATGCGGAACCTGCTGACCACCCTGTCCGGGCAGACGCTCGACCCCTACTCGGCGTCCGTCAGCAACGCGCTGCTGGACGCCCTCTTCGCGAGCCTCGCGCCCCGGGGCCGCACGGAACTGGCCCGGATCTACGGCGCCTACCCGGGCGCGGGCGGCCAGCCCGAGCACGGACTGCGCGACCTCGCCGCCGACTTCCAGGCCGGCGGCGAGGCACGGGAGCTGGCGGAGAGCTTCCTCTTCCGGGCGCTGCGCGAGGACCTGGAGGCGGCCTACACGGGCGCCGTGGGCTGGCTGCGCCGGGTCGGCCGCCCGGGGATCCTGCTGGACCGCGCCGAGACACCGCTGGGGGAACGGCTGTTACGCGCCGTACTCACCGACCGGCGCGGCGGGCAGCGCGACCGCGTGGTCATCGTCGGCACCGCGCGCCGGGCGGACGGGGGCGCCTTCCTGTACGAGGGGCTGCCGCCCGAAGAGCTGCCCGCCCCGGCCGACTTCCGGCCCGCCGACGGAGTACCGCCCGCCTGGTCCCGGCGCGCGCAGGCGGAGGCGGACCGCGCGCCGCTGGCCGACGGGGTGCTCCTGCTGCGCATGCCCCTGCTCACCGGCGACCAGCTCCGCACGGAGACCGAGTGCCGGCAGCGGCGCGCGACACCACAGGGCGGCACGAACCGGCGCCGCGTGGACGCCGCCGTGGCACGGCTGAGCGGCGGACGCCCGCACACCGTGATCCGGCTGGCCGCCGCTGCCGCCGGCTTCCGGATGCCCGTCGACGCCAACGACCGGGCCATCCTGGACGCCCCGCTGCGGCTCCCGGGCGACGGCTCCGCCGAGCAGCCGGTGGCCGACGTACTGCTGCGGGAACTGGTCCTGGACCAGCTGCCGGTACGGCTGCCGGCCGAGCACCACGAACACTGGCTCGATCTGCTCACCCACCTGTCCGTGGCGCACGACACCGAGTGCGCGGACGTCCTGCTCCGCCACCACCAGGCGGGCCGCGTCCACCGCCTGACGGCGCACCACGTGTCGCAGCTGCTCACCGACACCGGGTGGCCCGGCTGCGAACGCCACTTCATCGGGGACTTCGGGCTGCGCCAGCTGCTGGTGCACCGGCTGTACGGCCTGCTCCCCGACGGCGCCGCCTGGTACGCCGACCACCACCTGCTGCGGGACCACTACACCGAACGTCCGACGTGGGACGGGGCGTCCGGTGGCGAGGCGTTCCGCTCGGTCACGGCACACCGGATGAACCACCACCTGGTGTCCGGCGGCGCGGACGACGTCGTCCGCCACCTGACCGCCACGCTGCCCGGCCGGCCCCGGGAATGGTGCGCGGAACTGCTGGAGATCGCCCAGGCACCGTATCCGGGCGGCGCGGACACCCGACGGGAGCGCGCCCAGGGCCTGGTGACGGCGGACGGCCCGGCGCTGCGCCGTACCGTCGACCAGCTGCTGCACGCGGTATGGCTGTGCGAGGAGCGCACCAGGCCGACCGGCAGGGAGACGGCCCGCACGCTCGCCAAGCTGCTGGACCTGTTGTCGATCATGGAGTTCGAGGGGGCGGGCCGACTCGGCCGGACGGCGACCGACTGGAGCGCCCTGGCGGAGAACGACCAGCCGCTGCTGCGCTGTGCCTGCACCGATCAGCTCGGGCGAAGGAGATAACGGGGATGCCCAGGTGGAAGAAGATCCTCTACTCGCTGCTGGTGACGGCGGCGCTCGTGGCCGGGGGGCTGTTCGGCTGGTCCTACCTCCAGCGGCCCGACACCTGCGCCGGGGGGATCGAGCGGATCGGCGGTGAGTGCATAGGCGTCACCGGCTCGGGCTACGACTTCGGCACAGCGGAGATCACCGCCGTGGCCCGGGCCATCGCGCAGGAGAACGAGAGGATCGACGACCAGCCCCATGTGACGGTGGCGATGATGCTGCCGTTCCAGTCGGACAAGCCGGCGGTACGGCGGCAGATACGCAGCGACCTCCAGGGCGCCTACCTGGGACAGCTGCGGGCCAACGAGGGCGAGGGGGAGCCGCCGAAGATCCGGCTGGTGCTGGCCAATCCCGGGCGGGACTACGCCCACCAGTCCGAGGTCGTGGACACCTTGCTGCGCATGGCCGCCTCCGCCGAGGACCGGCTGCGCGCGGTGACGGGCTTCAACCTGAGCCTCGACGCCACGCGGGAGGCCGTCGGACGGCTGACGCGGAACAAGGTCCCGGTGCTCGCCTCCCGGATCACCGGCGACCAGATCGCCAACGAGGACGGGGCGGACGGCATGGCCAGGCCCCGGTTCCCCGGCCTGGCCCGGATCATCCCGACCAACCACGACGTCGCGCAGGCGCTGGCCGACTTCAACGGCGACCGCGGCAGGGAGAACCGCAGGACCGTACTGGTCTACGACACCCGGCCGGACAGCTACGACGAGTCGCTCGCGAAGGCGTTCAGCGGGATCGAGGAGAAGGGCCCGGCCGGTCCCGCCGCGATGTCGTTCGCGTCGCCCGCGATCGACGAGGCGGGCTCGACCGGCAACCAGTTCACCCAGATAGCCAACAACATCTGCGACACCGAGGCGGACACCGTCTACTTCGCCGGGCGCACGCTGCACCTGAGGCTCTTCGCGCTCAAGCTCGCCCAGGTGGGCTGCGAGAAGCGGCACTACACCATCATCAGCGGCTCGGACGCCGCCTCCCTGCGGCAGAACATGGCGCCGGAGGACTGGCGGCAGCTGCGCGGCGCCGACGGCACGGCCAAGGTGACGGTGCAGTACGCCGCGCCCGCCCATCCGGACGCCTGGGACACCGAGCTGTCCGCCTGGCGCCAGAAGTGGCGGGCGAGTCACGACCGCGAGCCCACCGAGGACGAACTCCCGCAGTACCTCACCGAGCCCAAGGCGGCCCTGGACGGCCTGGAGAAACTGATCGAGACCACACGCCGCAAGGGGACGGACCTCGGCTCCGCCCCGAACCTGGAGGACTCCCGCACGCTCCTCGTGTACGACGGCATGGTCACCATCGGCACGGCACTGCACCAGGTGCAGAGCGGCGACGCCACGAAGGTGCCGGGGCTGGAGGACGTCGGCAGGGAGTGGTCGCAACTCCAGTCCCGGCACCGGGTCCAGGGCACCAGCGGTCTGATCTGCCTGACCGGCGGCGGAAACCCGTACGACAAACCGGTCGCGGTGGTCGAGCTGGACCCGGGCCAGGAAGGCCGGGGCAGGCTGAAGTTCGTCGGCCTCGGCTGGCCGACGGGCCGGCAACAGCCGAAGAACTGCGTGATCCCGAGCCACACCCCTTGAGCCGCACCGACTCGGGGGCGCGCCCCT
>NZ_WWJT01000754.1 GCF_009865385.1 Streptomyces sp. SID486
TCGAGGCGGAGCCGCCGCAGCGGCCCGCCCCCGGGGCCGTGGGGCGCCCGGCCGGTGCGGTGGCCGGGCGCCGGGAGGGCTTCACCCGGCGGGCCAACAGCGTGCTGCCGCTGGGTGATCCCGGGCTTCCGCTCGACGCCGCCCTGGACGCCGTACGCCGCTGGTACGGCGAGCGGGGCCTGCCCGCCTACGTGCAGACCGCGACCGGCGCCGAGGGCACGCAGGAGCTGCTCTGCGCGGAGCTGGAGCGGCGCGGCTGGGTGCGGGAGGTGACCGCCGAGCTGTGGACCGGCGCCCTGGCGCCGGTGGCGGACCGGGCGGAGGGCGCGGACGTGGCCTTGTCCCGGACGGTGGACGAGGCGTGGCTCGGGCGGTACGGGCGCGCGGGGGCGGGCGAGGTGGCCCTGCGGGTGCTCGGGGAGGGTCCGTCGGTGTGGTTCGCGGCCGTGCCCGGCGCCGCCGCGGGCGAGCCGCCGGCGGCCATCGGCCGGTGTGTCGTGGACGGGCGGTGGGCCGGGTTCGCCGCCGTCGAGGTGGACCCCGCCCGGCGGCGGCAGGGGCTGGCCACCGAGGTGCTGGCCGCGCTGGCCCGGCGCGCGCTGGACGAGGGTGCCTCGGCGGCGTGGCTGCAGGTGGAGACGGACAACGAGGGCGGCCGGGCGCTCTACCGCGCGCTCGGCTTCCTGCCGCACCACGCCTACCACCACTACCGGGCTCCGCAGGGGCCGCAGACACCCGCCGGCCCGGGAAGGTCGTAGAAACCGCCGTGGAAGGGCATGAGCCTGGCATGCGCCACCCCTACCTGCCGCCCCCGTACCCGCCCCGGCCGGAGCGCTCCGCCGAGCTGCGGCGGCGCTTCGCCGAGGAGGCCCGCTCCGAGCGGCCGGACCTGTCGGCGCTGTGCCTGCTGATCGGCGCGGAGACCGACGGCTCGCTCGACGAGGCCGGCATCGACGCCGCGCAGGCGGAGCTGGACCGGCTGGCGGGCGAGCTGCCGTACCGGCCGGGCGGGCCGCACGCGTGGGCGCGGGCCGTCGGCGGGCTGCTCGGCGGCCGTTACGGTTTCCACGGCACGCCGGGCGACTACCAGCGGCCGGAGTCGTCGCTGCTGCACGAGGTGCTGCGGCGGCGGCGCGGACTGCCGATCCTGCTGTCGGTGGTGTGGCTGGAGGTCGCGCGCCGGGCGGGCGCCCCGGTGTACGGGGTCGCGCTGCCGGGGCACTTCGTGGTCGGGTTCGGGGCGGCGGCCGAGCGGGTGCTGGCCGATCCGTTCGACGGGGGCCGGGTGCTGACCGGGCCGGACGCCGACCTGCTGGTGGTGGGCGCCACGGGTGCGCCGCTGCAGCCCTCGATGCTGGAGCCGGCACCGCCGCTGGAGGTCGTCCAGCGCGTCCTGAACAACATCCGGGCGTGGGCCGCGGCCCGGCCGGAGCGCTCCGACGTGGGGCTGCGGGCCGTGGAGCTGGCGCTGCTGATCCCCTCGCACCCGGCGCGACTGCGCTACGAGCGCGGGCAACTGCTGGTGCAGCGCGGGGAGTTCGTCGCGGGCGCCGAGGAACTGACGGCGTACGCCGACCTCATCGAGGTGGTCGACGAGTCGGCGGCGGGAAAGGTACGGCAGGAGGCGCGCATCGCGCGGGCCAAGCTCAACTGAACCGGCCACCGCCCAGGGGGTTCAGAGCCATCCCTTGTCCCGGGCTATCCGTACCGCCTCCGCCCGGTTGCGTGCCGCCAGTTTCTGGATGGCCGTCGACAGGTAGTTGCGGACGGTGCCCTGGGAGAGGTGGAGGGCCCGGGCCAGTTCGGCGTTGGTGGAGCCCTCGGCCGCCGCCCGGAGCACCTCGCGTTCGCGGTCGGTCAGCGGGTTGGCGCCCTCGGCGAGCGCGGCGGCGGCCAGGGTGGGGTCGATGACCCGCTCGCCGGCCAGCACCTTGCGGATCGCCTCGGCGAGCTGGGCGGCCGGGGCGTCCTTGACGAGGAAGGCGTCGGCGCCCGCCTCCATGGCGCTGCGCAGATAGCCGGGCCGGCCGAAGGTGGTGAGGACGACCAGCTTGACCCGCGGGAAGTCGCGGTGCACCCGGGCCGCGGCCTCGATGCCGGTGCAGCCGGGCATCTCGATGTCGAGCAGTGCCACGTCCACGCCGCCCGCGCCGACGGCGGCGAGGACCTCGTCGCCGCGCGCGACCTGGGCGACGACCTCGATGTCGTCCTCCAGGCCGAGCAGCGCGGCCAGCGCCTCGCGGACCATCGACTGGTCCTCGGCCAGCAGGACCTTGATCGTGCTCGTCATGCCCCGGATCCTACGTCGGCCGCGGGGGCCGTGGGCACGCGGGCGACCAGCCGGAACCCGTGCTTGAGCCGGCCCGCCTCCAGGCTGCCGCCGGCCTTCTCCAGCCGCTCGGTCAGGCCGGTCAGGCCGTTGCCGGGGCCCTTGCCGGAGCCGCCGGATCCGTTGTCCTCGACGGAGAGTTCGAGCACCGGGCCGTCCAGGGTCTGGCGGTGCAGCAGCCGGACCACACAGCGGTCGGCGCCGCTGTGCCGGACCACGTTGGTGACCGCCTCGCGCAGCGCCCAGGCGAGGGCCGACTCGGACTCCTCGGGGACGGTGGCGAGATCGGGTTCGGCGGGCATCTCGGCCGCCACCCCGGCGGCGGTCAGGGCGACCTGGATGCCGGCGAGTTCGGCGGCGAGCCGGGGCCGCCGGTAGCCGGTGACGGCCTCCCGGACGTCGACCAGCGCCTGCCGGCTGACCTGTTCGATGTCGGCGACCTGCCGGGCCGCCTTGTCGGGGTGGTCGGGCAGCATCCGGCCGGCCAGCTCGCTCTTCAGCGTGATCAGGGAGAGGGAGTGGCCGAGCAGGTCGTGCAGGTCGCGGGCGAGGCGGAGCCGTTCCTCGTTGGCGGCGAGCTGGGCGACGGTGGCCCGGGCCTTGCGCAGCTCGATGGTGGTGCGCACCAGTTGGCCGACGCCGGTCATCGCGAACCCGATGAGCACGACGAGCAGGATCAGCCCCCGGGCCTCCGCCGCCTCGCCGAAGCGCAGGGCGATCAGGTACATCATGGCGCCGGAGGCGGGGATGGCCCAGTAGGCCGCGCGCAGCGGCAGGGTGGCCCCCCAGGCGACGGACAGGTAGACGAAGAGGCCCAGCCAGGCGCTGCCGAGGGTGGCGGCCAGGACGGGGGCGAGCACACCGAGGACGCCGCCCAGGGTGAGCACCACCCGCGGGGAGAACGACCGGCCCATGTTGCGGTAGACCAGCGTCAGGTAGACCCCGACGAAGGCGGTGAGGCCGACCGCGCCGGCCACGGTGGCGCCGGTGCTGTGTCCGCCGTCGACCAGGTCCTCGACCGGCGAGCTGAGGAAGACCAGCCAGACCCCGATCCACAGCGTCTTGACCAGCACCTGGCGCCTGTTGCCCGGCGGCCAGCCCACGGGCGGGTGGTCCGGCATCCCGGTCCGGTCTTCCGTCATCGTGCTCACGCCTTCAGCGTGTCCTTCCGGTACAGCCAGGCCGCTCCGCCCGCGAACAGCACGAAGGAGACGGCGAGGACGGCGAGATCCTGGGTGTGCGGCGTCCGGCTCTGTTCGATCGCGCGCCCCAGGGAAGCGTACGCGTGGGTGGGCAGCCACTTGGCGATGTCCTGCAGCCACTGCGGGAACGTGGTCGTCGGCATCCACAGGCCGCCCAGCATGGACAGACCGAAGTAGATGATCATGGTGATCGGGCGGACCGCGTCCCCGCTGGCGAGGTAGCCGAGGGCGACGCCGAGCGCGGCGAAGACCAGGCTGCCGGCCCAGATGGCACCGGTGAGGCCGAGCCACTGCCAGGCGTCGAGGCGTACGTCCTTCACCACCGCGGCGACCACGAAGACCATCACGATGGACGGCAGGCTCACCACGGCCGCGCTGGCGGTCTTGGCGAGGACGTACCCGCGTCCGGGCAGGGTGGTCAGCCGCAGCTGCCGCACCCAGCCGCTCTCGCGCTCCTTGGCGATGCGCTCGCTGTTGCCCATGAGCACGGCGGTCAGGGCGCCGAAGGAGGCCATGGAGACCATCATGTACGTCGGCAGGGTCAGGCCGGTGCCGTCGACCTTGGTGTGGCTGTCGGCGTTCCCCGCGATCAGCAGGAACAGTCCCGAGGGGTAGATCACGGAGAAGAACAGGAACTTGCGGTTGCGCAGGGCGCGGGACACTTCCAGGGTGATCAGGCTGTTCACGACTGCTTCGCCTCCTCGGCGGCGGTGATGGCGACGAAGGCCTGTTCGAGGCCCAGACCGGCGACCTCGAGGTTGCGGGGGTAGACGCCGAGGCCGTACAGGGCGTGGACGGTCGCGTCGGCGTCGGTGGACTGGATGCGCACGGTCTGGCCGGACACGTCGAGGGACGTCAGGAACGGCAGGCCGCGCAGGGCCGGCTCGTCGATCTCCCCCTCCAGGTCGAAGGCGATCCGGCGGGCGCCGGCCTTGGCCTTGATCTCGGCGGCCGTGCCGTCGGCGAGGAGCCGGCCGCGGTGCAGCACCAGCACCCGGTCGGCGATGGCGTCGGCCTCTTCCAGGTAGTGGGTGGCGAAGAGGACCGTACGGCCCTGGTCGGCCTGCTCCCGCATGGTCGCCCAGAATGCCTGGCGGGAGGTGACGTCCATGCCGGTGGTCGGCTCGTCGAGGATGATCAGGTCGCTGTCGCCGGCGGTGGCGAGGGCGAACCGGACCCGCTGGGCCTGGCCGCCGGAGAGCTTGTCGACCTTGCGGTCGGCGATCTGGGTGATGCCCGCGCGCGCCAGCACGTCGGAGACCGGGTACGGCCGCGGGTGCAGGGAGCAGGCCAGCTTCACCAGCTCGGCGACGGTCACCCCGTCCATCAGCCCGCCGCTCTGCAGCATGGCCCCCACCCGCCCGGCGACGATCGCCTCGCGCGGGCCGGTGCCGAACAGGCTCACCGTGCCGCTGTCGGCGGGCTTGAGCCCGAGGAGCAGGTCCAGGGTGGTGGACTTGCCCGCCCCGTTCGGGCCGAGGAGGGCGACGGTCTCGCCCGGGTACAGCCGGAGCGAGAGGCCGTCTACGGCCCGCACGCTCCCGTACGTCTTGGTCACCTGGTCGAACCCGACCACCGGGGTGGTGGTGGCCGGCGCCGCTGTCGTCGTCATGCCCACCATGCTGGCGGCACGGGTCGGGTGCCGGGCAGTGTCGGCGGTCCTGAGAGCCGGATGACAGATGTCATGCGGGACGCGTGACTCCCGCTCCGGGGGCGCGAGGAACCGCGCGGCGGGCCGTGCCGGGCCGGCGGTGGTCCGCGGGCCCGGCACGGCCGGCGGAGCGGCTAGCTCGGGTCGGTGTCGATGACCGCGACCCGGTCGGTCCGGCTCATCAGGGCCGGGCGCAGGGCGGCGTAGACGTCCTCCGGGGTGACCGGGGTCTTCTTGCCGTTGCCGCGGGTGATGAGCACCCCGTCGAAGGTGTGGCCGTAGAGCTCCTTGAGGGCGCCGAGGTCGGGCTTGTCGACCAGCTTGCCGTCGACGGCGGTGACCCGGAGGAACTTCTTCAGCGAGTTCTGCGGGCTCAGCTGGACCTGGTGGGCCGCGTCCGTCTGCACGGTCACCCGGTCCGACATCGCGGGCTCGGCGAACTCCTTCATCATCCGGTCGACCTCGGCGTCCGAGACCGCCGGCTGCCTGGTGGTGGTCGGCACGGTGACCGGCGCCGGGGCGCCCGTCTCCACCAGCGTGCGGTAGGCCTGTTCCACCGCGTGGGTGGACTGGCCGGCGTCGATGGCCTTGCCCGCCTTGCCGTGGACGGCCACGGCCTTGCCGGAGCTGAAGTCGACGGTGCCGTCGGTGACCGAGCCCGAGCCGCCGCCCGCCTGCTGGAGGGCGGCCTGGAGCTTCTCCTCGTCCACCGGCATGGCGGGCTCGACCACGCGCTTCTGCCCGAACAGGGAGCCGATGACGTGGACCGGGTTGTAGTCGCTCTTCGCGGCCTCGCTCACCGTGGCCTGGTAGTCGAACTGCAGGCCCGCGTTCTCCGGCGTGACGGTGACCGTCCTGCCGCCGACGGCCAGCTTCAGCGGCTTGTCCACCCGGCTGCCGAAGGCGTCGTCCAGCTTCTTGACGGCGTCGTCGCGGGTGCCGCCGCCGATGTCGACACCGAGCACGGTGGTGCCCTTGGGCACGTCGGTGTGGTTCATCAGCAGTCCGGCGCCGTAGGCGCCGCCCGCGACGACGACCACGCCGACGCCGAGCAGCACCAGCTTGCTGCGGCCCTTCTTCTTCGGCCGGGCCGCCGCCTTGGGCGCGGGGGCCGGCTCCGGCTTGGGCGCCGCGGGCGCCGCCGGGCCGTCGGCGTGGCCGAACGGGGGCTTGGTGGCGCCGGGGACGACCGGGATGCCGCTGGTGACGGTCTGTCCGGAGACGTTGTCGGCGGCCGGCGAACGGTAACCGGGCGTGCCCTCGGGGGCCGGCTTCTGCGGGGTGAGGATCGCGGTGTCGTCGCTGAGCCCGCCGCCGGGGCCGACCCCCGCGCGCGCACCCGCCGGGCCCGCTCCCGGGCCGCCGGGGCC
>NZ_WWJT01000755.1 GCF_009865385.1 Streptomyces sp. SID486
CCCCGCTCCGGCGCCGGCCCCGGCGACCCGGACCCCCGCCCCGGCACCGAGCCGGACCCCGGAGCCGGGACACGGCACCCCACGGCCCCGTCCGGGCGGCGTGTGCCTGCCGGTGATCGGGCTGTGCGTGGACGTTCTCGGGGTCTAGGACCGGCCGTCGCGGTGGGCGAGCAGCCACGGCTCGACCACACCGAGACCGCGTACCGGCCGCTGCCACATCGGCTGGAGCGCGAAACGGTACGTCGGCGGCTCCTCGCCCTCCTTCTCGGCCGCCGCGGCGGCCTCCGCCGCCTCCGCCTCCGATACCGGCGCCTCGCCGGTGCGGATCAGCTCCTCGGCGAAGGCGCTGTCCACCAGGACGGCGTCGCGGGGCGCTATCGACGTCAGCCGGGAGGCCAGGTTGACCGTCGTACCGAAGACGTCCCCCATACGGGTGGTGACCGTGCCGAACGCCATGCCGACCCGCAGCTCGGGCATCGTCTCGTCGTTCGCCAGCGTCTCGACCAGCCGCAGCGCGATGTCCGCGGCGATCCCGGCGTCGTCCGCCGCGAAGAGCACCTCGTCGCCGAGGGTCTTGATCAGCCGGCCGCCGCGCGCGGCCACCAGGTCGGCGGCGGTGGTCTCGAACGCCTCGACGAGTTCGCCGAGTTCCTCCTCCTCCATCCGGCGGGTCAGCCGCGTGAACCCGACGAGGTCGGCGAAGCCGACGGCGAGCCGGCGGTCGACCATCTCCTCGTCGTCGGCCGACTGCACGACCCGGCCGGCCGAGGCGGCCAGCTGGCGCCGCCAGACGTAGACCAGGAACTCCTCCAGTTCGGGCAGGAGCAGTTCGACGATCGGGTACGTCACCTCGGTGCGGGTCATGCCCGGCTCGGGCGGCTCGGTCAGGCCCTCCAGGAAGGAATCCATCTGCCATTCCGCCAACCGGGCGGTGGTCTGCCCGGTTGACCTGGCCACCTGCACCGCCATGGCCTCGCTCAGCAGGCCCGCCTCCACGAGACCCGCCAGGCGGCGCAGGGCGAGGACGTCGGCCTCGGTGAGGGCCCTGGCCTGGCCGATGTCCGCGAAACCCATGGCCCGCCAGAACCGGGACGCCAGCTCCATGGAGACGCCGGCGCTGCGGGCGGCCTGGAACGGGGTGTAGCGGCGCTCGGCGCCCAGGATGAGCTGTTCGAGCCGCAGGGCCAGCGGGTCCTCGCCGGAGTCGGGGGCGTCGGGGTCCACCCGGCCGTCCCCGTCCGCGCCGGAGCCCGTGTCGTCGACGGTCACGCCTGCTGCCCTTCCGATCTGCCGCGGTCAGGTATCGACCGGGCTCAACTCTACGGCAGGTGTGCGCCAGCTCACTCCGTAGGGTTGAGCCGGCGACACGCCCGCCCGGGGCGCTCGGAGCTGCGGCGGGGCCGTACCCCCCGCACCTCCATCCTGGCCGCTCGCGCCCGTCCCCGCGCCCCTCGGCGGGGCCGTCCGCCGGGCGGTGCCG
>NZ_WWJT01000756.1 GCF_009865385.1 Streptomyces sp. SID486
ACGGCTACCAGGTCACCAACGTGGAAGCCTCCATGTCCTCGCCGTCCAGCCTGCTGCACTGGACCCGCCGCATGATCGAGATCCGGAAGCAGAACCCCGCCTTCGGACTCGGCTCCTACACCGAGCTGCCGTCCTCGAACCCCGCGGTGCTCGCCTTCCTGCGCGAGTACGGCGACGACCTGGTGCTGTGCGTGAACAACTTCTCCCGCTTCGCCCAGCCCACCGAACTCGACCTGCGGGCCTACGACGGACGGCACCCCGTCGAGCTGATCGGCGGCGTCCGCTTCCCCGCCATCGGTGAACTGCCCTACCTGCTGACCCTGCAAGGCCACGGCTTCTACTGGTTCCGGCTCACCCGAGTCGCATCCCGCATCGGCCGCCGCCGCTGACCCGTCCGGCGCCGAGGAAAGGACGCGTCACCATGCCGAAGACCATCACCCCCCGGCCGCGCACCGCGGCCGGCGTCGAGGGGCCACTGGCCTCCCTGGGCGGTCTGCTGCGCGACTGGCTGCCGAGGCAACGCTGGTTCGCGGGCAAGGACCGGCCCGTCACCGACCTGTCGGTGCTGTCGGTGACCGAGCTGTTCCCGGGCTGTCTGCACCTGCTCGTGCACGCCTCGCACGTCCCGGTGCCGACGCCCGGCGGCACTCCTCCGCCCGGGGACTGCTACCAGCTGCTGCTGGGGCTGCGCCGGCACCTCGCGCCGCGCCTGGAGCGGGCGTTCATCGGGCGCGCCCAGGAGGGCCCGCTGGCCGGGCTCGCGGTGTACGACGCGCTGCAGGATCCGCGCTCGGCCGATCTGCTGCTGGAGCGGCTGCGGCAGCCCGGCACCGCCGGTCCGCTGCGGTTCGAGGGGGCCCCGGGCGCCCGGCTGCCCGGCGGTCTGCCGCCGCGGCTGCTGGACGCCGAGCAGTCCAACACCTCCATCGTGTACGGCGACGCGTACATCCTGAAGGTGTTCCGGCGCATCCAGCCGGGGGTCAACCCGGACCTGGAGGTGCCGGCCGCGCTGGCCGCGCAGGGCTGCGCCCGGGTGCCGGCGCCGGTGGCGTGGTTCACCACGACCGCCCCGCGCCGGGCCACCCTCGGGGTGCTCCAGCCGTTCCTGCCGGACGCCACCGACGGCTGGTCGCTGGCGCTCAGCGCGCTCGCCGCGGGTGACGACTTCACCGCCGAGGCCCGCGCGCTGGGCCGGGCCATGGCCGAGGTGCACCTGGCGCTGGCCGAGGCGTTCCCGTCGGCCGGGCCGGGCGAGAACGGCCGCACGGCCGAGGCGATGTGCGCGCGGCTGGACGCCGCCGCGCACGCCGTACCCGGGCTGCTGCCGTTCGTGCCCGGCCTGAAGGCCGCGTTCGGGGCGCTGGCCACGTGCGACACCGGACCGCCCGCCCAGCGCATCCACGGCGACCTGCACCTCGGGCAGGTGCTGCGGGCCGGCCGCGACTGGTTCGTCATCGACTTCGAGGGCGAGCCGTCCCGCCCGCTCGCCGAACGGCGGGCACCGCAGTCCCCGGTGCGCGACGTCGCCGGGATGCTGCGCTCCTTCGACTACGCGGCCCGGCAGCGCCGCCCCTGGCGACCCGAGTGGGCGCGCCGCTGCCGGGAGGCGTTCTGCGCGGGCTACGCGGCCCGCGCGGGCTGGGACCCACGCAAGAAGCACGCGCTGCTGCGCGCGCACGAGACGGACAGGGCGGTCTACGAGGTGCTGTACGAGGCAAGACACCGGCCGGACTGGCTGCCGGTTCCGATGGCGGCGATCAAGCGGCTCGCCGTATGGGGAGGCTGACTCATGGCACTGCGTGACACGACGCGACCCGAGGCCGCGGGCCCGGTGCCGCCCGCGACCGTGCCGCTGGACGCGGCCGACCGGGACCGGCTGCTGGCCGGCGCGCACCATGACCCGCACGCCCTGCTGGGCGCCCACCCGGTCCCGGGCGGCGTCCAGTTCCGGGCGCTGCGGCCGAACGCCCGGTCGGTGAGCGTCCTGATCGACGGCACGCGCACCGAGATGTGGTCGGAGGGTGACGGTCTCTTCACCACCGTCCTGCCCGGTGCGCGGATCCCGTCGTACACCCTCCTGGTGGCGTACGACGACACCGAGCAGGAGGTGCACGATCCGTACCGGTTCCTGCCCGCCCTCGGCGAGCTGGATCTGCACCTGGTCCGGGAGGGCCGGCACGAGCAGCTGTGGCGGGCGCTCGG
>NZ_WWJT01000757.1 GCF_009865385.1 Streptomyces sp. SID486
GCAGTACGCCGACTACACGCTGTGGCAGCAGACGCTGCTGGAGAGCTGCGAGGAGGTGCAGCTGGACTTCTGGCGCGGGGCCCTGGCGGAGCTGCCGGAGGAGGTCACCCTGCCGGCGGTCCGGCCGCGGCCCGCCGTCGCCTCCTACCGGGGTGCCACGCACACGGTGCACTGCCCGCCGGGGGTGCACGCGACGCTGGCGGCGCTGGCCCGCGAGGCCGGGGCGTCGGTGTTCATGGTGGCGCAGGCCGCCGTGTCGACCCTGCTGTCCCGTTCCGGCGGCGGCCACGACATCCCGCTCGGTTCGCCGATCGCGGGCCGTACGGACGAGAAGCTCGACGACCTGGTGGGCTTCTTCGTCAACACGCTGGTGCTGCGGACCGATCTGAGCGGCGGCCCGAGCTTCCGGGAGCTGCTGACCCGGGTCCGGGAGACCGACCTGGCCGCCTGG
>NZ_WWJT01000758.1 GCF_009865385.1 Streptomyces sp. SID486
GTCGAACCGGCGGTCACCGTCAGCTTGTCGTATGCGGTGCTGCCCCGCTCGGCGGTGTCGATGTGCAGGTAGAAGGTGAGCGACGCCTTGCAGCCGGCCGGGACGGTCACCGACTGGGAGACGCTGTCGGTGTGGCTGGAACCGTAACCGTCAAGCCACGCCTTGTAGGAGCCGCCGTGGGCGGCCTCGCCGGAGTCGGTGGTGATGACGCCACTGCTCGCGCTCCAGCCGGTGTCGCCCGACTCGAAGCCCGGATTGGCCAGCAGCTGGGCGGAGGAGCAGCCGCCACCGCCGCCGGAGCCGACGGTCCAGGTGAAGGAGGTGGAGCCGGAGGCACCGGTGGTGTCGGTCGCGGTGACCGTCATCTGGTAGGTGCCCGCGGTGGACGCCGTACCGG
>NZ_WWJT01000074.1 GCF_009865385.1 Streptomyces sp. SID486
CCCGGTCATGGACGGTCCCGGTCATGGACGGCGCGCCGACAGCAACGGACAGCACCGCAAGGGCGGCACGGCAGGGAACGGCACCGAAGGAAACGGCACGGCAAGGGACGGCACAGTAATTGACGGTCCGTCAGAAATCCTCGTACGGTCGTTGCATGGCCCTCACCGCGTACGACCTCACCGGACGCACCGCCTTTGTCACCGGAGCCGCCGGCGGTATCGGCCGGGCCGCCGCCGTGCTGCTCGCCGAGGCAGGAGCCACGGTGCACTGCGCCGACCGGGACGCGGAGGGTCTGGACGGCACGGCCGCGCTGATCGGGGAGCGCGCCGGCACGGCCCGTGTGCACGTCCTCGACGTCACCGACCGGGCCCGGCTGGCCGAGGCGGTCCGGTCCTGCGAGCGGCTGGACGTGCTGGCCGCGATCGCCGGGATCATGCACAGCAGTCCCGTCCTGGAGACCCGGGACGAGGATCTCGACCGGGTGCTGGACGTCAACTTCAAGGGTGTGCTGTACGCCTGCCAGGAGGCGGCCCGGCTGATGCTCGCCCGGCGGACCCGGGGCAGCATCGTCACCATGGCCTCCGGCGCGGTCGACACGGGCGGCGCCGGGCTGCTCTGCTACGGCGCGGCCAAGGCCGCCGTGGTGCAGCTGACCAGGACGCTCGCCACCGAGGTGGGTCCGCGGGGCATCCGCGTCAACGCGGTCGCGCCGGGCTGGATCCGGACCCCCATGACCGAGCGCCACGACCGCGAGGCACAGGCGCACACCGAGGCCGTGATGACCCGGATGACACCGCTGGGCCGGGTCGGCGAGCCGGACGACGTCGCGCACGCCGTGCTCTATCTGGCGTCGGACGCCTCACGGTTCACGACAGGTCAGATACTTCGCCCGAACGGGGGTGTGGCGATGCCGTGGTGACACCGGCGCGCCAGGCGGCCGCCCAGCGTCCCGGCGGAACGGCCGCGTTCGCACGCGCCCTGGGCGCACAGTGCACGGGCAGCAGGCTCAGCCCCCAGCCGCCGGCCGCGACGGCGCCCTCCAGCACGCCCGAGCCCTGCCCGGTGGCGAGCCGCAGCACGGCCCACCACCACGCCGCCCCGAGCGTGAACGCGACCCCCCGGCGCACTATTCGCACCACCATGCCCGCCATCACCTCCAGCCGGACGCTAGACCGTCGCCTGTCCCGCGCGGAAGGCGCACCACGGGCTCACCGATGCAACGCCGGACCACACGGCGCCGCGGGCAGCGGTCGCACCGGACCGCCCGCCGGGGCCACCGGGCCCACTAGGCGTTCTCCGCCTGGAACATCCAGTGGTGCTTCTCCAGGTCCGCGGTGATCTGGATGAAGATGTCCTGGGACACCGGATCCGGCTCCCCGGTCGCCGCCACCCGCTCCCGCATCCGGGAGATCGCGGCGCCGAGGGCGTCCACCATCGCCGAGACGGCGTCCGTGTCCTTGATCCAGCCTGCCGGGGTGGTCTTCAGTCCGGTGCTGGCGGCCACCGTGGCGGCGCGGCCGTCGGGTGGCACGCCCAGCGCCGAGGCCCGCTCGGCCACCGTGTCCGAGTGGGTGCGGGCGGAGGCGACGACGTCGTCGAGCTGGAGGTGGATGGAGCGGAAGCGGGGGCCGACGACGTTCCAGTGGATCTGCTTGGCGGCCAGCGAGAGATCCACCAGGTCCACGAGGGCGCCCTGCAGCGCCTCGGACACGGTCTTCAGATCCGCGTCGGCCAACGAGCTCTTCACGATGTACATCCGGTTCCTCCGGTGCTTCGGCGCCCTCACGTCCCTACCACGATGACCGCACCACACAACACCGGCAAACGGGGGGACAACGGGCATCAGGTGTCCCGGCACGACGGAAGCCCCGGCCGGGCCCTCCCGGATCTCTCCGGTGAAGCCGGCCAGGGCTTCGTTCGTCTCGGTTCGTCAGGCCGCGCGCGCCAACCTCAGGCGGCGACCACGTCCACCGCCTCCGCGGGCGCCTTGATGGTCACCCGTTCCGGTGGCACACCGGTCACCGACACGGAACCCAGCATCGGTCGGACCGACGTGGGTACGGGCTCGGTGGCCGCGGCGGACTGGGCCAGTTCGGCGAGCGCCAGCTCGTCGCTCACTTCTCGCATGAGTTCCGACATCCGTACGTCCAGCGCGTCGCAGATGGCGGAGAGCAGCTCGGAGGAAGCCTCCTTCTGCCCCCGCTCCACCTCGGAGAGATAGCCGAGTGAGACTCGGGCGGACGAGGAGACTTCGCGCAGAGTACGGCCCTGGCGTTGGCGCTGCCGACGCAGCACGTCACCCAGCAGGCGACGGAGCAGAATCATCGGTGGCTCCCTCCTCGGACCGCGTAGCCGCATCCTTCTCGCCCCACCGTACCGCCTCGCGCCGCGGCCGTGCGGGGAGCGATGTCGTGTTCACTCAGGGCTGCAAACATCAAAACCCCCCGTTCCGTTCCGTATCCTGTGCCCGCTCATTCCCGGACTGTTCGCCCGCCAGCTGCTCCAGAAGCACTGCGAGTACGCTCCGTACACTCTCCATACGAATTTCCGCACGGCTGCCGTTCAACCGCAGACCCTCGACTTTTCCGCCACCGGCAGAACCGGCCCGGGCGGTGAGGGGCCCGGCCACGGCCACGAAGACCGTTCCGACGGGCTTGCCGTCCTGTGCGTCGGGGCCGGCGACCCCGGTGGTCGCGAGGCCCCAGTCGGCTCCCAGAGCCCGGCGCACTCCGGTCGCCATCTGGCCCGCGACCTGCGGATCCACCGCTCCGCGCTGAGCCAGGAGGGTGGCGTCGACACCCAGCAGCTCGTGCTTGAGCTCGGTGGCGTAGGCGGTGACCGATCCCCGGAACACCCGGGACGCCCCGGGAACCGCGGTGATCTCCGCGGCCACCAGCCCACCGGTCAGCGACTCGGCGACGGCGAGGGTCTGGCCCCTCACTGTCAGTAGTCGCACCAGTTCGGTGGCCGCGGAACTCACGCTTCCTTCTCCTCCAACGCGGCGGCGCGCTCGGCGATTCCCTGCCGGCGCAGCACAATGGCCTGTCTCACGTAGTCGAGGCCGGTCACGACGGTGAGGACGACCGCCGCGGCCATCACCCAGAACCTCAGGGTGGCCAGCCAGCCCGTGAGTGCCAGCACGTACATCCCGACGGCCACGCCCTGGGTGAGCGTCTTCAGCTTGCCGCCGCGGCTGGCGGGGATCACGCCGTAGCGGATGACCAGGAAACGCAGCAGGGTGATGCCGAGTTCCCGGCCGAGGATCACGGCCGTCACCCACCACGGCAGATCACCCAGGCCGGACAGACAGACGAGCGCCGCCCCCATGATCGCCTTGTCGGCGATGGGGTCGGCGATCTTCCCGAAATCGGTGACCAGGTTGTAGGTGCGTGCCAGGTGTCCGTCGAACAGGTCGGTGATCATGGCGACGGCGAAGGCCGCCCAGGCCAGCGAGCGCCAGGCCGGGTCGTACCCGCCGTTCGCCAGCATCAGCGCGACGAAGCCGGGCACCAGCAGCAGCCGGAGCATGGTCAGCAGATTGGCGACGTTCCAGACGCTCGCCTGGTTGACGGCCGCGGCCGCGATCTTGCCGCCGCGCGGTGTCCTGCCGCCGTCCTCGGAGTCCGCGGCAGAATCGGAGACCTCGGTCCGGGCGCCGTCGGCAGCGGCTGCGGAACCCCGGGCGCCGTGCGCGCCGGAGGAGCCACCCGCGGCGGAAGCCGGGACTCCGGTCATCTGCCCGCCTCCTCACTACACGCGAGCGAGCCGGTCAGCGGCTCGGCCACCAGGTCGACACCCTCCGTACCGACCACCTTCGCCTCGACCATACGTCCCACGCTCAGGCCCGCGCCGCTCGTGAGCAGCATCTGGCCGTCGGTCTCCGGTGCCTGGTGCTCGGCGCGGCCGCAGACGCCCTCATCCTCGTCCACGGACTCCACCAGGACCCGTACGGTCTCGCCGACGCGCTCCTCGGCGCGCTGCGAGACGAGTTCCTCGGCCATCCGGGAGATGTGGGCCAGGCGCTCGGCGACGACGTCCTCGTGCAGCTTGTTGTCGTACGTCGCCGCTTCCGTGCCCTCCTCGTCCGAGTAGCCGAAGACGCCGATGGCGTCGAGCCGGGCACCGTTCAGGAAGCGCTCCAGCTCGGCCAGGTCGGACTCGGACTCGCCGGGGAAGCCGACGATGAAGTTGGAGCGGACGCCGGCCTGGGGGGCCTTGGCGCGGATCGTGTCCAGCAGTTCCAGGAACCGGTCGGTGTCGCCGAAGCGGCGCATGGACCGCAGCACGCCGGGCGCGGAGTGCTGGAAGGACAGGTCGAAGTACGGGGCGACCTTGGGCGTCGAGGTCAGGACGTCGATGAGGCCGGGGCGCATCTCGGCAGGCTGCAGGTAGCTCACCCGCACCCGCTCGATGCCGTCGACCTCGGCCAGCTCCGGCAGCAGGGACTCCAGCAGGCGGATGTCGCCCAGGTCCTTGCCGTAGGAGGTGTTGTTCTCGGAGACGAGCATGACCTCCTTCACGCCCTGCTCGGCCAGCCAGCGGGTCTCGTTCAGGACGTCGCTGGGGCGGCGGGAGATGAAGGAGCCGCGGAAGGAGGGGATGGCGCAGAACGAGCAGCGCCGGTCGCAGCCCGAGGCCAGCTTGACCGAGGCGACCGGGGAGCCGCCCAGCCGGCGGCGCAGGGGCGCGCGCGGGCCGGAGGCGGGCGCGAGGCCCTCCGGGAGGTCGGCCGGTGCGTGGCCGGGAAGTGCCACCGCGGCGGCCGACTCCTGCCGCTCGGCCGGGCTGATCGGCAGCAGCTTGCGCCGGTCGCGCGGGGTGTGGGCGGCGTGGATGCCGCCGGACAGGATGGTCTGGAGGCGGTCGGAGATGTCGGCGTAGTCGTCGAAGCCGAGCACGCCGTCGGCTTCGGGCAGCGCCTCCGCCAGCTCCTTGCCGTACCGCTCGGCCATGCAGCCCACCGCCACGACGGCCTGGGTTCTGCCATGATCCTTGAGGTCGTTGGCCTCCAGGAGGGCGTCGACGGAGTCCTTCTTCGCGGCCTCGACGAAGCCACAGGTGTTGACCACGGCGACGTCGGCGTCCGCGGCGTCCTCGACGAGCTGCCAGCCGTCCGCCTCCAAACGGCCTGCGAGCTCCTCCGAGTCCACCTCGTTGCGGGCGCAGCCGAGAGTGACGAGTGCGACGGTACGGCGTTCAGGCATGGGCTCAAGACTACTTTGTCTCACTGACAGCCCACGTCGACGGGGTTGGCCGATCCTGGCCGACTCCGTCACATCCGGGCGCGCGGGGCGCGGCCCGTCAGCCGGCGACCGGGTCGCCCTTCGTGTAGGTGAGGCGCTCGACCGCGCCGGGCCGGAAGGTGTCCTCGATCTTCTTGCCGTTGACGTACAGCTCGATCGCGCCCGCGTCGCCGAGGATCAGGTTGATCTTGGAGCTGTCCTGGAAGGTCTTGGACTTGCCCTTGTCCAGCAGCCCGTCGAAGAGCATCCGGCCGTTGTGGTCCTTGGCCGAGATCCAGCTGCGTCCGTTGGGCGCGCTGACCTGGACGGTGACCTTGTCCTGGGGGGCTGCGGCGATGGCGCTGTCGGAGGGCTCGCCGGTCGGCTGGGCGGGCTTCTCCTTCTTCGGCGTGGGCCGGGCGGACTTGCCGACGACCGGCGTGGTGCCCTCGCCCTCGGCGACCTGCGATTTCGAGTCGCCGGAGTCGTCGCCGCCCTTGAAGGCGGTGAACCCGACGAATCCGATCACGACGACGATGGCGGCGACCATCGCCGCCGTCCAGTTCGGGCCGCGCCGCTCGGGCCGGATCCGCTCCGCCTCGAAGAGGGGGGCGGCCGGGGTGGGCTCGGGGCGGCCGCCGTGCTCGGCGTCGTACTGGGCGATCAGCGGTCCGGGGTCGAGGTGGACGGCCCTGGCCAGCGTGCGGAGGTGCCCGCGGGCGTACACGTCGCCGCCGCAGGGGGCGAAGTCGTCCGCCTCGATGGCGTGCACGATGGCGATACGGACACGAGTGGCACTGCTGATGTCGTCCACGGTGAGCCCGGCCGCGATCCGCGCCTGCTTGAGGGCGCGACCGACGGAGGGTCGGGCTTCCTGGGACTCGTCTCGGAACGGACGCTCGTCTTCAGGGGAGTTGCCGATGGACACGGGGGCGCCTTTCGAGCGTGTAGCCACCTGTGCTGGAAGCTCAGTCTAGGGGGGTGACGAAAGGGTGGGGCAACCGGACGGTATGACTTTCTACGCCATGTGTATGGCCTGACATGCCGATCGTCGGACAAGCAGGTACCCCAGGGTGGGACCCTTACCTGTCCTTTCGCTCAACTGGACGTACGACAAAGGCGAACGGTTGCCCGTCGTTGCCTAACGGGTGTGTCACGGCGATGCCGCCACCCGGGGTAACCCCTCCGCCGAACGGTCCTGCGCGCTACCCCTCAGACTCCCCGCGAATCACCGCGAGCACGCCGTCCAGCTCATCAGGCTTCACGAGAACGTCACGCGCCTTGGAGCCCTCGCTCGGTCCCACGATGTTGCGGGACTCCATCAGGTCCATCAGCCGTCCGGCCTTGGCGAAGCCGACGCGCAGCTTGCGCTGGAGCATGGACGTCGACCCGAACTGGGTGGAGACGACCAGCTCGGCCGCCTGGCACAGCAGGTCGAGGTCGTCGCCGATGTCCTCGTCGATCTCCTTCTTCTGCTTGGTGCCCACGGTGACGTCGTCCCGGAAGACCGGCGCCATCTGGTCCTTGCAGTGCTGGACGACGACCGCGACCTCCTCCTCGGTCACGAAGGCGCCCTGCATACGGGTCGGCTTGTTCGCCCCCATGGGCAGGAACAGGCCGTCGCCCTTGCCGATCAGCTTCTCGGCGCCGGGCTGGTCCAGGATGACCCGGGAGTCGGCCAGCGAGGAGGTGGCGAAGGCCAGCCGGGAGGGCACGTTGGCCTTGATCAGACCGGTGACCACGTCGACCGACGGGCGCTGGGTGGCCAGCACCAGGTGGATGCCGGCCGCGCGCGCGAGCTGCGTGATGCGCACGATCGCGTCCTCGACGTCACGCGGGGCGACCATCATCAGGTCGGCCAGCTCGTCCACGATCACCAGCAGGTACGGGTACGGCTGCAGCTCCCGCTCACTGCCCTCGGGCGGCTTGGCCCGGCCCTCGCGGACGGCGCGGTTGAAGTCGTCGATGTGCCGGTACCCGTAGGCGGCCAGGTCGTCGTACCTGAGGTCCATCTCGCGGACCACCCACTGCAGCGCCTCGGCGGCCCGCTTGGGATTGGTGATGATCGGCGTGATCAGGTGCGGGATGCCCTCGTAGGCGGTCAGCTCGACACGCTTGGGGTCGACCAGGATCATCCGGACGTCCTCGGGCGTCGCCCGCATCATCACCGAGGTGATCAGGCAGTTGATGCAGGACGACTTGCCGGAGCCGGTGGCGCCGGCGACCAGCATGTGGGGCATCTTCGCCAGCGAGTGCATGACGTACCCGCCCTCGACGTCCTTGCCGAAGGCGACCAGCATCGGGTCGTCGTCCTCGGCGGACTCCGCCAGCCGCAGCACGTCGCCGAGGTTCACCATCTCGCGGTCGGTGTTCGGGATCTCGATGCCCACGGCGGACTTGCCGGGGATGGGGCTGATGATCCGCACGTCCGGGCTGGCGACGGCGTAGGCGATGTTCTTGGTCAGCGCGGTGATCCGCTCGACCTTGACGGCGGGACCGAGCTCGACCTCGTAGCGGGTGACCGTCGGGCCGCGGGTGAAGCCGGTGACGGCCGCGTCGACCTTGAACTCGGTGAAGACCTGGGTGAGCGAGGCGACGACGGCGTCGTTGGCGGCGCTGCGCGACTTGCCCGGGCCGCCGCGCGTGAGCAGGTCCAGGGACGGCAGCGCGTAGGTGATGTCGCCGGACAGCTGGAGCTGCTCCGCGCGCGCGGGCAGGTCGCGGGGCTCCTCGGGGGCCTTCTTGGTCAGGTCCGGGACGGGCCCGGTCGACGCCTTCTCCTGCCTGGGACGGGCCGCCGGGGCCGGTACCGGCGTGCGCTCGGGTGCCGGTGCGCTCTCGTGCGCCGGCGCGGGCACCGGGGTGGTCTCCTCGCGTTCCCCCGCGCTCACCCCCTGCGTGAGGTCGGCGACGAGCGGCGACGGCGGCATGCCGTGCAGCACGGCGCCGTCCAGTGCGGCGGCGGCCGCCGACGCGACGTCCACGGCGTCCATGTGGCGCTGTGGATCCGGCTGGGGCACCGCGGAGCGCCTGGGGCGCCCACGGCGCCGCGAGAGGGCCTCTTCCTCGGCGCTGTCGGGGTCGTACGCCTGGGGAGCGCCGGAGCGCCTGCGCGGGCGCGCGGGCGCGGGCGCGCGCCACTCCTCGTCGTAGGGCCCGTCGTCGGCGAGCTGGTCCGCCTCGTAGTCGTGGAGCACGCCCAGGTGGACACCGAGCCTGCGCAGCCGCTGCGGGATGGCGTTGACGGGGGTGGCGGTCACCACGAGCAGCCCGAAGATCGTCAGCAGCACCAGCAGGGGTACGGCGAGCATCTCGGTCATGGTGAACGTCAGCGGGGTGGCCACCGCCCAGCCGATGAGGCCGCCGGCGTCCCTTATCCCCTGCATGCCGGCGCTGCGCGCGGGCGCGCCGCAGGCGATGTGGACCTGGCCGAGCACGCCGACGACGAGCGCGGACAGGCCGATCACGATCCGCCCGTTGGCCTCCGGCTTCTCCGGATGCCGGACGAACCGTACGGCGATCACCGCCAGCAGTATCGGCACCAGCAGGTCGAGGCGGCCGAAGGCGCCGGTGACCAGGATCTCGACCAGGTCCCCGACGGGCCCCTTGAGGTCCGCCCAGGTGCCCGCGGCGACGATCAGGGCGATACCGAACAGCAGCAGGGCGACGCCGTCCTTGCGGTGCGCCGGGTCGAGGTTCTTCGCACCCTGCCCTATGCCGCGGAAGACGGCGCCGACGGCGTGCGCGAGACCGAGCCACAGGGCCCGCGCGAGCCGGTACACGCCCCCGGTGGGGCTGGGTACCGGCCTCGGCGGCGCGGCCTTCCTCGCCACGGCCTTCCTGGCGGGCGCCTTCCTGGCCGGGGCTTTCTTCGCGACGGCCTTCTTCGCCGGAGCCTTCGCGGGAGCAGCCGCCTTCTTCGAGGGCGGCTTCTTGGCTGCGGAGGGACGTGAGGCCATGGGTGTGAGGTTACCGGGGGAGACGACAGCGGACACGCGTGGCCACAGCTTCACCCGTTCGTGTCGTGCTTGACGAGGACCGGAACTGACGCACACTCATCCGCAACTGCGGTCCCGGCGCACGTCAGTTCTGCGACGGCACGGGGGCGCCCCCGCCGCCCGCGCCCGGTTCCAGGGCGTCGAGCGCGCGGCGCAGACCGGTGAGTTTGCGCTCCAGGTGAGCCGCCGTGGCCACCGCCGCCGCGTCCGCGGAGTCGTCGTCCAGCTGCTTGGACAGCGCCTCCGCCTGCTCCTCGACGGCCGCGAGCCGCGCGGACAGCTCGGCGAGCAGCCCCGCCGACTCCTTGCCCGCGACCCCGCCCTTGCCGCCGCCCTCCAACTGCAGCCGCAGCAGCGCCGCCTGCTCACGCAGCTGGCAGTTCTTCATGTACAGCTCCACGAAGACCGAGACCTTCGCGCGCAGCACCCACGGGTCGAACGGCTTGGAGATGTAGTCCACCGCGCCCGCCGCGTAGCCCCGGAAGGTGTGGTGCGGACCGTGATTGATCGCCGTGAGGAAGATGATCGGGATGTCCCGCGTCCGCTCGCGCCGCTTGATGTGGGCGGCGGTCTCGAACCCGTCCATACCCGGCATCTGGACGTCCAGCAGAATGACCGCGAAATCGTCCGTGAGCAGTGCTTTGAGCGCTTCCTCCCCGCTCGATGCCCGCACCAGCGTCTGATCGAGCGCAGAGAGGATGGCCTCCAGCGCCAGCAGATTCTCCGGCCGGTCATCGACCAGGAGGATCTTGGCCTTCTGCACCATGGCCCGCCCTCCTCGCCCCGGCGGTACACCGGGCGCCGCCCCAGGGGACGACTCCCTTTCGCCGCCCGTCCTTGTGCCGGTCATCGTAGCCGCACCCCGCCTGTCGACACACCCTGTCACCGCGATGTCACTGTGCACACAAGGGAAACGCGGCGGGACTCCGGATGGTTCCCGGAATCCGGGGTTCCCGCATGTTTCCGGCATCCATCATGCAGCAACTCCCGACGCGCCCCGAAGGTTCCCGAGGCGCGCACACCCGGCCCGGCCGCGCCGGCGGGCGCGACCGGGTCCGGTCACTCGGCGGTCATCCACTGCCCCATCACCGACAGCAGGTGATCGGGATCGACCGGCTTGGTGACGTAGTCGGAGGCACCCGACTCGATCGCCTTCTCCCGGTCGCCCTTCATCGCCTTCGCGGTGAGCGCGATGATCGGCAGACCGGCGAACTGGGGCATACGACGGATCGCCGTGGTGGTCGCATAGCCGTCCATCTCCGGCATCATGATGTCCATCAGGACGACCGCCACGTCGTCGTGCTGCTCCAGCACCTCGATGCCCTCACGGCCGTTCTCGGCGTACAGCACCGACAGGCCGTGCTGCTCCAGGACGCTGGTGAGCGCGAACACGTTGCGGATGTCGTCGTCGACGATCAGCACCTTCTCGCCGCCGAACCGCACCACGCTCCCCGGCTGCGCCGCCCGCTCCTGCTCGGCGGCGGCCGTCCACTGGTCGAGCCGCTGCGTCTCCTCGGGCCGGCCGCGCCGCCGGCGCCTGAACAGCGCGGCCGGACCGTTCTGCGTCTCCTGGTACGACTTCACCTCGGCCGGCGTCTCGATCTCCACCGCGGACAGTTCCGAGGAGATGCGCGCCTCGGAGGCGACCAGGTCGCCGGCCTCCAGGGCGGGCACGGACTGCTGGTAGCCCTGCGGCGGCAGCTCGCTCGGGTGCAGCGGCAGGTACAGCGTGAACGTCGAGCCGCGGCCCGGTTCGCTCTGCGCGTGGATCTCACCCCCGAGCAGCTGCGCGATCTCCCGCGAGATCGACAGGCCGAGGCCGGTGCCGCCGTACTTGCGGCTGGTGGTGCCGTCCGCCTGCTTGAACGCCTCGAAGATCACCCGCATCTTGCTGGCCGCGATACCGATACCGGTGTCGGTCACCGAGAACGCGATCAGCTCGCCGTCCGGATCGGCCAGCGAACCGGCCTCCAGCAGCTGCTCCCGGATCGACTGCGGCACCCCCGCGCCCGCCGGCCGGATCACCAGCTCCACCGAACCGGAGTCGGTGAACTTCACCGCGTTCGACAGCAGGTTGCGCAGCACCTGCAGCAACCGCTGCTCGTCGGTGTGCAGGGTCGCCGGCAGCTCCGGGGACACCCGCACGGACAGATCCAGGCCCTTCTCCGCGGTCAGCGGCCGGAAGGTGGCCTCCACGTAGTCCACCAGCTGGACGAGCGCGATGCGCGTCGGAGAGACGTCCATCTTGCCCGCCTCCACCTTCGACAGGTCGAGGATGTCGTTGATCAGCTGGAGCAGGTCCGAACCGGCCCCGTGGATGGTCTCCGCGAACTCCACCTGCTTCGGCGACAGATTGCCCTCGGCGTTGTCCGCGAGCAGCTTCGCCAGGATCAGCAGCGAGTTGAGCGGGGTGCGCAGCTCGTGCGACATGTTCGCGAGGAACTCGCTCTTGTAACGCATCGACACGGCGAGCTGCTCGGCACGTTCCTCCAGGACCTGCCGGGCCTCCTCGATCTCGGTGTTCTTCACCTCGATGTCCCGGTTCTGCCGGGCCAGCAGCTCGGCCTTCTCCTCCAGCTCGGCGTTGGACGCCTGCAGCGCCTTCTGCCGGTTCTCCAGCTCGGCCGACCGCTCCCGCAGCTGCTCGGTCAGCTCCTGCGACTGCTTCAGCAACTGCTCGGTCTTGGTGTTGACCGAGATGGTGTTCACACTCGTCGCGATCATCTCGGCGATCTGGTTCAGGAAGTCGCGCTGGATCTGCGTGAACGGCGTGAAGGACGCCAGCTCGATCACACCGAGCACCTGGCCCTCGAACAGCACCGGCAGCACGATCACCTGGGCGGGCGGCGCCTCCCCGAGCCCGGAGGAGATCTTCAGGTAACCGCTGGGCGCGTTGTCCACCAGGATCGTGCGCTTCTCCTCGGCGGCCGTGCCGATCAGGGCCTCACCGGGCCGGAACGACGCCGGCATGGACCCCATCGAGTAGCCGTACGAGCCCAGCATCCGCAGCTCGTAACCGTCCTCACCACTGCCGACGCCCCGGCCCTCCACCAGCGGCATCGCCAGGAAGAACGCGCCGTGCTGGGCGGACACCACCGGGGTCAGCTCGCTCATGATCAGCGAGGCCACGTCCGCCAGGTCCCGGCGGCCCTGCATGAGAGCCGAGATACGGGCCAGGTTGCCCTTCAGCCAGTCCTGCTCCTTGTTGGCGATCGTGGTGTCACGCAGATTGGCGATCATCTTGTTGATGTAGTCCTGCAGTTCCTGGATCTCCCCGGACGCGTCCACGTCGATCTTCAGGTTCAGGTCGCCACGGGTCACCGCGGTCGCCACGCGCGCGATGGCACGCACCTGCCGGGTCAGGTTCCCGGCCATCTCGTTCACCGACTCGGTGAGGTCGCGCCACGTGCCGTCGACGTCGCGCACGCGTGCCTGCCCGCCGAGCTGCCCCTCGGTGCCCACCTCACGGGCCACCCGGGTGACCTCCTCGGCGAAGCTGGACAGCTGGTCGACCATCGTGTTGATCGTCGTCTTCAGCTCGAGGATCTCGCCCCGCGCGTCGATGTCGATCTTCTTGGTCAGGTCGCCCTTCGCGATCGCCGTCGTGACCATGGCGATGTTGCGCACCTGGCCGGTCAGGTTGGACGCCATCTGGTTCACCGACTCGGTCAGGTCCTTCCAGGTGCCGGCCACACCCGGCACATGCGCCTGACCGCCGAGGATGCCGTCCGTACCCACCTCACGGGCCACCTTGGTGACCTGGTCGGCGAACGAACTCAGCGTCTTGACCATCGTGTTGATCGTGTCGGCGAGCTGCGCCACCTCACCGCTCGCCTCGATCGTCACCTGCCGCGTCAGGTCACCGTTGGCGACGGCCGCGGACACCTGCGAGATGTTCCGCACCTGCATGGTCAGGTTGTTGGCCATCAGGTTGACGTTGTTGCTGAGGTCCTTCCAGATGCCGGTGACACCCGGCACGTGCGCCTGACCGCCCAGAATGCCCTCGGTACCCACCTCACGGGCCACCCGCGTCACCTGCTCGGCGAAGCTGGACAGCTGGTCCACCATGGTGTTGACCGTCGTGACCAGCTCGAGGATCTCGCCCTTCGCGTCAACAGTGATCTTCTTCGACAGGTCGCCCTTGGCGACCGCCGTCGTCACCTCGGCGATGTTGCGCACCTGGATGGTCAGGTTGTTCGCCATGAAGTTCACGGACTGCGTGAGGTCCTTCCAGGTGCCGGAGACACCCTGCACCTCGGCCTGCCCGCCGAGGATGCCCTCCGTACCCACCTCCCGGGCCACCCGCGTGACCTGGTCGGCGAACGACGACAGCTGGTCCACCATCGTGTTCAGCGTGTTCTTCAGCTCCAGGATCTCCCCGCGCGCGTCCACGGTGATCTTCTGGGAGAGGTCACCGCGCGCCACGGCGGTGGCGACCTGCGCGATGTTGCGCACCTGGGCCGTGAGGTTGCCGGCCATGCCGTTCACGGAGTCGGTCAGGTCCCGCCACACACCGGCCACCCCGGGCACCTGCGCCTGCCCGCCGAGGCGCCCCTCGGTACCCACGTCGCGCGCGACCCGGGTCACCTGGTCGGCGAAGGCGGACAGCTGATCAACCATCGTGTTGATCGTGTTCTTCAGCTCGAGGATCTCACCGCGCGCGTCAACGTCGATCTTCTGCGACAGGTCACCCCGCGCCACCGCCGTCGTCACCTGCGCGATCTGCCGCACCTGCGAGGTCAGGTTGCCGGCCATGAAGTTGACGGAGTCCGTCAGCTCCTTCCACGTACCGGAGACGCCGTCCACCCGGGCCTGACCGCCCAGCCGGCCCTCCGTCCCCACGTCCCGGGCCATCCGCGTCACCTGGTCGGCGAACGACGACAGCTGGTCCACCATCGTGTTCA
>NZ_WWJT01000759.1 GCF_009865385.1 Streptomyces sp. SID486
CGATGGCGACGCGCTGCTGCTGGCCGCCGGAGAGGGAGGACGGGTAGGCGTCCGCCTTCTCGGACAGGCCGACCCTGGCCAGGTTCTCGGCGGCGATCCGCGCGGCGGTCGCCTTGTCCCGCCCGAGGACCCGGCGCTGCGGCAGCGCGAGGTTCTCGGTGACGTTCAGGTGCGGGAAGAGGTTGAATTGCTGGAAGACCATGCCGATGCGACGGCGTACGGCGTCGATGTCGACGTCGGGGTCGGTCACCTCGGTGCCGCCGACGAAGACCTGGCCGCCGGTGGGCTCCTCCAGCAGGTTCACGCAGCGCAGCAGCGTGGACTTGCCGGAGCCGGAGGGGCCGA
>NZ_WWJT01000760.1 GCF_009865385.1 Streptomyces sp. SID486
GGCCGGACACGGCCGGGGCCCCAAACGCGTGCACCCGCCTGGTGGTTGGGAGGCATCGGGCTTATCGGACGCACCGCAGGGTACGTGAACGATGCAACGGCCCCGCAGGCCCAGCAGTGGAACCCTGCTCCTCCTGTCTGCGGGGCCGCTGCCTGCCCCGCGCGACGCGCTACCGCCTTCCCCGCAACTCGATGCGCGGTCTCTCTGCCGCCGGCTCACCCCAGCTCGAGGGGAGGTGAGTCGGCGTCCTGGGACGGCCAGGACCGTGCGCAGTTGTCCTCTCTGGCGGTCGACGTTGCTGGAAGTGCCGGTCACCGAGCAGGGGATACGTGTCCGACGTCCAGGTCGCCGTGGAGCCGGTGAGGACGGGCGGGGTGGCGCCACCGGCCGGATGCGTCCCGGGCAACGCCGATGCCGACCTCCGGTACCAGGGTGAGCCGGGTCAGGGGCACGTCCAGGATGCGCTGTGCTCCCCATGCCGAGAGGGTCCATCCCTGCCGCCTTGCAGCACCGTCCGGGGAGCGGTGACCGCTTCGATGGTGGCTTGGTGACGCCGGCCTAGTGGTGAAATCTCAATATCTCAAGCCTGTGTGATCGGCGCACGAAAGAGGGCATGGGCTTCGACCGTCGCACGGCCGTCGGTTATGGGTGTCGACGTTACGTACGGGACATTCGGGGCACTGGTGAGGCGCCGGGGCAGCCGAAGAGGAAGGTCCGGTCATGCGGGAGTCGTCGCAGGACATCACAGTCGTGGCTCTCCTGGCGGATCCGGACGCGCCGACGGAGATCGCGCAGCGCATAGCGCGGACACTCCCTGCTCGGCTCGTCGAGAAGACAGGCCAGGGTCGACGGTTCGATGTCGAGGTGGTCAGTGAGCCCTTCACCGCCGGGACCGAGGACTTGTCCACCCTGACGGACCGGATCAAGGAGCGCAGGCGGGCGGAGCATTGGGACATCGTTGTGGCCCTCACCGACCTTCCACTGCACTCACACGGGCGCAAACTCGTCGTGGATCTGAGTCACGAACACAGCCTGGCCCTGCTGTCCCTTCCGTCGCTCGGGGGTCTGTGGCTTCAGAGGAGGGCGCTGCGGGCGGTCGAAGAAGCCGTGCTCAGCCTGGCGACTCCGCGAGCCCCTGGGACTGGGGAGCCTTCCCCGCATCAGACGCTGGGAAGGTTCGCCAGCCGCCTTGCGCCCATTCACCCTGGCCGAATCGGTGCGGAGGAGACCGCCGATCTCCGGTACGTCGTCAGTGGCCCGCGCGGTTACCTCAGGGTGCTCGGCGGTATGGTCCGCGCCAACCAGCCGTGGCGGTTGGTGCCGGGTCTGTCGAAAGCCCTGGCAGCCGCCCTGGCCACAGGAGCGGTCGCCACCGTGAACTCCACCCTGTGGAATCTGTCCGGGGCGCTGAGCACGCCGCGCCTCGTGATCGCCATGGTCGGCTCCGTCGCGCTCATGATCGGCTGGCTGATCGTGGACGCGCATCTGTGGCATCGATCAACGGACACCTCGCCGGAGGAGAGGACGAGGACAGTTCTCTACAACGCGTCCACGGTCGTGACCGTCGGCATCGGGGTGCTCGTCTGCTACGCGGGTTTGCTGATCATCAACTTGATGTGGGCGCTCTTCATCCTCAACGACAAAGTTTTCGTTTCCCTGACACGTTCCCCCTTGCACGCCACGGAATATTGGACGCTGGCCTGGTTCGTCGCTTCGATAGCCACGGTGGGCGGCGCGCTGGGGTCCGGTCTGGAGAGCGACGAGGCGATCCGGGCAGCCGCCTACTCCAAGCGCGAACAGGAGCGTCGCAGCATGCTGGAGGACAACGGTGACTAGCTGGCCGGAGGGGGAGACGCGCCCTGGGTCGCCGGCCATCCGGACGCAAAAAAATCGTCTGATCGATCGGTGAGGGTTGTTTCGCGGCGGGGGCCGACGGGGACCCGCACGGCACGCTGTCGGAGCGCCGAAGCTCCGCCCGGCGGGCCGGCGGGCCGGCGGCACATGACCGTTCCATCTGATTCAGGTGAACGGCCCCTAAGGAGTATTGGAGCCCCGGGCCCCCGTCGCAGCGCTTCCGGGAGTCAGGCTCTGTGTGCCCTTTCCTCACCGCCAGGCCGTGACATCAAGGGAAGTCACCATGAAAGCAGCGGTATACGAAGGACCGCGAACGGTCACCGTGAAGGACGTGCCGGACGCGAAGATCGAACACCCCTGCGACATCATCGTCAAGATCACCACCACCAACATCTGCGGCTCGGACCTGCACATGTACGAGGGCCGCACCTCGTTCGAGTCCGGCCGCACCCTGGGCCACGAGAACATGGGCCAGGTCGTGGAGGTCGGCTCGGCCGTCCGCAAGGTCCAGGTCGGCGAATACGTGGTCCTGCCCTTCAACATCGCCTGCGGCTTCTGCAAGCAGTGCGAGCAGGGCCTGACCAACTACTGCCTGACCATGCAGCCGGAACCGGCCCTCGCCGGAGCCGCCTACGGATTCGCCGACATGGGCCCCTACCAGGGCGGCCAGGCGGAACTGCTGCGCGTGCCCTACGGCGACTTCAACGCGCTGCGCCTGGGCGAGGACGCCGCCGAACGCCAGACCGACTACGTGATGCTCGCCGACATCTTCCCCACCGGCTACCACGCCACCGAGATGGCCCACGTCAAACCGGGCGACCAGACCATCGTCTTCGGGGCCGGCCCCGTCGGGCTGATGGCGACCTACTCCGCCCTCCTCAAGGGCGCCGGCCGCGTCTGGACGGCCGACCACCACCCCGACCGGCTGCGCAAGGCGGAGGAGATCGGGGCCATCCCCATCAACACCGCCGAGCAGAACCCCGCGGAGGTCGTCAAGGAAGCCACCCTCGGCCTGGGCGCCGACAACGGCTGCGAATGCGTCGGCTACCAGGCACACGACCCCCAGGGACACGAGGACGCCAGCCTCACCCTCAACGGCCTGATCGACTCGGTCCGGTTCACGGGCGACATCGGCGTGGTGGGCGTGTTCCTCCCCCAGGACCCCGGCGGCGCGCAGGCCCAGGGCGAACTCGAGGCCCAGGGCAAGGTCCCGATCGACTTCGGCCTGATGTGGTTCAAGGGCCAGCACATGGGCACCGGGCAGGCGCCGGTGAAGCGGTACAACCGGGCGCTGCGGGACCTGATCGCCGGCGGGAAGGCCGAACCGAGCTTCGTCGTCTCCCACGAACTCAGCCTGGACGAGGCCCCCACCGCCTACGAGCACTTCGACGCCCGTGACGAGGGCTGGACCAAGGTCGTCCTGCATCCCGACGGCCACGGCAACGGCCACAA
>NZ_WWJT01000761.1 GCF_009865385.1 Streptomyces sp. SID486
CTCCTGTCATGTTGTTGAATGATTCGTTGCGCGGTTTGGGTGTTCCCGAGGTTGAGCATTTTTCTCAAACTCATGTTGGTGTGCACGGCTCGGAGTGGCGCGGGTTTAATGTGAAGCCTCGCGAGGTGACGCTGCCGGTGTTGGTGTCGGGTGTTGACCCGGATCCGGTGGGCGGGTTTCGTGACGGTTTTTTGAAGGCGTATGA
>NZ_WWJT01000762.1 GCF_009865385.1 Streptomyces sp. SID486
CCGGTCAGGACGACCAGGCCGGCGGCGGAGTCGGTGTCGACATAGGCGGAGCCGAGCTGGATGGCGTCGTTGGCGGGGTTGGCGACCTGCTTGGCCGCCTCACCCGCGTCCACGGCCGCCTGTGCGGTGACGTGCGCGTACCCGGCCGCCTTCGCGGAGGCGGCGAGCGCGACGCCCGCCTCCTTGTTCGCCGCGTCGGCCTGCGACTTGGCGTCCTTCGCGTGCTGCTCCGCC
>NZ_WWJT01000763.1 GCF_009865385.1 Streptomyces sp. SID486
CAGCTCCGGCTCCGGCGGTGCCCGCCGCGCGTGCGGCGCGGGCGGCCCGTGCCGCGGCCGGGGAGGAGGGGACGGCGGCACCGGTCGTACCGGCAGCGTCGGCAGCGCCGGCTCCGGTGGTCCGGGCGTCGCGGTTCTGGCCGCCCGGGCGGGGCACGCCGGTACGCGGAGTACGGCCGGCGGGGTCCGGCTCCGCAGCCGGGGAGGTCCCCGCGGCCTTCGTCCCGGCTCCGGCTCCGCCCGGCTCCCCCGCACGGGGCGCGCCGATCCGCCGGAGCACCTGGGTGGTCTCGGGCGCCTGCTCGGCCCCGGCCGCCGCACCGGCCGCCGGGGCAGCACCGGCCGCCGCGCCGGACCGGGTCTGCCGGCCCGTCTTTCCGGCGGCGTTCTCCGGGGACGTCCGGGATTCCCGGGGCGCCCCGGCCTCCCGCGGCTCCCGGGGCGGGGTGATCCGCCGCAGCACCTGAGTACTCTCGGCCGCCGGAGTGTCGGAGCCGGTGGGTGCCTGGGCGGCGCCTGACGCACCGGTGCCGGTGGTCTCGGCGGGCGCGCCGGTGGCCGGGGCGCGGCCTCCGGCCGAGGGGCCGCCGGGGGCCGGGGAGG
>NZ_WWJT01000764.1 GCF_009865385.1 Streptomyces sp. SID486
GGCCGCCGCCCGCGCCACCCGGCCGCCGCCCGCGCCACCCGGCCGCCGCCCGCGCCACCCGGCCGCCGCCCGCGCCACCCGGCCGCCGCCCGCGCCACCCGGCCGCCGCCCGCGCCACCCGGCCGCCGCCCGCGCCACCCGGCCGCCGCCCGCGCCACCCGGCCGCCGCCCGCGCCACCCGGCCGCCGCCGCGTCACCCGGGCGTCCCCGGGGCGAACACAAGGGGTGCCGGGGCGGAACGCGCCACCACGGCCGCATACCATCGACCAGAGACCCTTCCGTCCGGCAGGTGCGGAAGACGCTTCGAACGAGGGGACACCGTGGACGTGAGCGGCGGGAGCGGGCAGCCGCGGCCGGGCAACGACGAGCCGGCCGAGCACCCCGCGGACCCTACGGCCCCCGCGGCCGGCCCCACCGGTCCCACCGGCCCCGAGCCCGCACCCACGGCCCCCGGGCAGCACCCCGCGGCCCACGCCGACGGCGGCGGGAACAGCGAGAACGACGGCGACGGCGACGGCGAGAAGAGCGAGAACGCCGAACACGCGGAGAACGCCGAACACGCGGAGAACGCCGACAAGGCTGTGAACGCCGGGAACGCCGACAGGGCGGCGCACGCCGGGAACGCGGAGAACGCCGGGAACGCCGGGAACGCCGACAAGGCGGCGCACGGCGGGACCGCTGAGGACGCCGGGGGCAAGGCCGCGGGCCGGCCCGGGGACGACGGCACCGCACCCGGCGCCGGCCACGACCACCGCTCCCTCGCGCACACCGGTATCGCCAAGGGCCGGCCGCCCCAGCCGCGGCCCAAGGAGCCCGGTGGCGGGATCCTCATGGGCCGCCCCTTCGGCGTCCCCGTCTACGTCGCCCCGAGCTGGTTCCTCGTAGCCGCCCTGATCACCTGGGTCTTCGGCGGCCAGCTCGACCGCGTACTGCCCGAACTGGGCGCCGCCCGCTACCTCGTGTCCCTCTTCTTCGCCGTCGCCTTCTACGCCTCCGTCCTGGTCCACGAGCTCGCCCACACGGTCGCCGCGATCCGCTTCAAACTCCCCGTCCGCCGCATCCAGCTGCAGTTCTTCGGCGGCGTCTCGGAGATCGAGAAGGAGGCCGAGACCCCGGGCCGCGAGTTCGTCCTCGCCTTCGTCGGGCCCCTGCTCTCCCTCGTCCTGGCCGGCCTGTTCTACCTCGCCATGAAACCCGTCGAGCCCGGCACCGTCCCTGGGGTCCTGCTGGCCGGACTCATGGTCTCCAACCTCATCGTCGCGATCTTCAACCTCCTGCCCGGCCTCCCCCTCGACGGCGGCCGCATGCTCCGCGCCGTCGTCTGGAAACTCACCGGCAAACCGATGAGCGGCACCGTCGCCGCCGCCTGGGTCGGCCGCGCCCTCGCCGTCTCCGTCCTGATCGGCCTGCCCCTGCTCAACTCCTCCGGCGCCTTCGGCGGCGGCGGCGAGGACATGGGCGGCATGGACACCGTCACCGACGCCCTGCTCGCCGCCATCCTCGCCGCCATCATCTGGACCGGCGCCGGCAACAGCCTGCGCATGGCCCGGCTGCGGGAACACCTCCCCGAACTGCGCGCCCGCACCCTCACCCGGCGCGCCGTACCGGTCGAGAACGACACCCCCCTCTCCGAGGCCCTGCGCCGCGCCAACGCCGCCGGAGCCCGCGCCCTCGTCGTCGTCGACGCCGACGGCAACCCGCTCTCCCTCGTCCGCGAGGCCGCCATCGTCGGCGTACCCGAACACCGCCGCCCCTGGGTCGCCGTCAGCGGCCTCGCCCAGGACCTCACCGACGGCATGCGGGTCTCCGCCGAACTGGCCGGAGAGGAACTCCTGGACGTCCTACGAGCCACCCCGGCCACCGAATACCTGGTCGTCGAGGAGACCGGCGAGATCTACGGCGTCCTGTCCGCCGCCGACGTCGAGCGCGCCTTCGTCAACGCGATGGCCCGCCCGGCCTGAGCCGCCCCGGCCGCTGGCGAAGCCCCCGGCAGGGAACCGGTAGGCTGTTCACATGTCCGAACCGACCGGTGCCGCCCGCAGGCGCGGGCCCTTCAAGGTCGGGGACCAGGTACAGCTGACCGACCCCAAGGGTCGCCACTACACGTTCACGCTCGAAGCCGGGAAGAACTTCCACACCCACAAGGGTTCCTTCCCGCACGACGAACTGATCGGCGCTCCCGAGGGCAGCGTTGTCCGCACCACCGGCAACGTCGCCTACCTCGCGCTGCGCCCCCTGCTCCCCGACTACGTCCTGTCCATGCCCCGCGGGGCAGCCGTCGTCTACCCGAAGGACGCGGGGCAGATCCTCGCCTTCGCCGACATCTTCCCCGGCGCCCGCGTCGTGGAGGCCGGCGTCGGCTCGGGCTCGCTCAGCAGCTTCCTGCTGCGGGCCATCGGCGACCAGGGCATGCTCCACTCCTACGAGCGCCGCGAGGACTTCGCGGAGATCGCCAAGCAGAACGTGGAGCGCTACTTCGGCGGCCCCCACCCCGCCTGGCAGCTCACCGTCGGCGACCTCCAGGACAACCTGTCCGACACCGACGTCGACCGCGTCATCCTCGACATGCTCGCCCCCTGGGAATGCCTGGAGGCCGTCTCCAAGGCACTCGTCCCCGGCGGCATCCTGTGCTGCTACGTGGCCACCACCACCCAGCTCGCCCGGACCGTCGAGTCCATCCGGGAGATCGGCTCCTTCAACGAGCCGACCGCCTGGGAGACCATGATCCGCAACTGGCACATCGAGGGCCTGGCCGTCCGCCCCGACCACCGCATGATCGGCCACACCGGCTTCCTGCTCACCGCCCGCCGCCTCGCCGACGGCGTCGAGCCGCCCATGCGCCGCCGACGCCCCGCCAAGGGCGCCTACGGTGAGGACTACGCCGGCCCCAACGCCGACGGCGGCGCCGGCCGCTGACCGGCCGCACGCACCCACAACGCGAGGGCGCCGTGCCCGAGTTCCCCCACCGGCGGAACTCGGGCACGGCGCCCTCGCGTTGACCGCACGCCCTGCCGCACACCGAGGACCCCGGGACACCCCGCCCCCCGGTCCGGGCCCGCGCCGGGGGGTGCGTCGCCTGCGGGAATCCCCGACCCCGCCGTTCCCCCGCACTGTGACATGTGGCACCATGCAGGCCACCCCACCGGCACAGCCCTCACAGGAGACACTCCTCGTGCAGCAATCCGCCGTTCCGGAGCTCGCCCACGCCCAGGCCCGGCCCATCCACTGGCTCGCCACGGCCACAGCCGTCGCCGGCGTCGTGGCCCTCTCCTCCGTCGCCCAGCCCGGATCGGCCACGGCGGCCCAGAGCACCCCCGAAACCAGGACCGCGTCCGCCCCCGCCGCGCCGCCCAGCACCGCCGGCGTGCACTTCCCCCTGGACTGCGGCCCCGTCAAAGCGGTGGTCGCCGCACGGGCCGGCGCGGACCTGGACGGCGACGGCAGGCCGGAAACCATCGCCGTCGTGCACTGCGACGCCCCCATGGGCACCCCGCCCGACGGCGTCTACGTCCTCACCCGCTCCGCCGACCGCGCCGCGCCACGCGTGATCGCCACCCTCGTCGATCCCGGCGAACGCCTCACGGTCACCGGCCTCGCCGTCCACGCGCGCGCCGTCTCCGCCACGCTGCTCGGCTACTCGTCGGACGCCGTGCCCAGTTGCTGCCCCGACACGAAGACCCCGGCCACCTGGCAGTGGAACGGCAAGGCGTTCCTCCGCTCCACCCCGGCCGGGGCCCACAGCGTCTGAACCGAACTCACTCCGCGTCGGGCCCGTACACCTCGACCCTGTCCGAGACCCGGCGCACATGGATGCAGTCGCCGGGACACTCCTTCGCCGAATCCACCACGTCCGTCAGCAGCGGCAGCGGCACCGGCGTGGTCGCCCCGGGAGTCTGCAGCAGCTCGTCGTCCGCGCCCTTCACATAGGCCAGCCCGTCGATGTCCAGCTCGAACACCTCCGGGGCGTACTGCGCACAGATCCCGTCGCCGGTACACAGGTCCTGGTCGATCCAGACCTCCAGCGCCTCGCCGCCCGGGGCCTCCTGCTGCACGGTCACCTCTCCTGCCGTCGGTTCGCCGGCCGGCCCGGGCGCCACAAGGGCCAGCCCGGTCCGCTCCAGCGGCTGTTGAACACCCCCGACCCTACCTCCGCCCCGTTCACGGCCACGTGGGACCGGCCCCGGGGTTTCCCGCCCCGCGCCCTCGGGTACGAGCGCCGGACCGGGAGAGGGTGCCACGGCGGCCGGGTCGACCACTTCGAGCCGCCACGGCAGTGACACCAGCCGCTCCAACCGTCGCTCTGCGTGATGACCGTACGAGCGCTCTGCGTGCTGCCCGCACCCCGGCCGAACCCTGCGCGGCGGACAACTCCGGCCAGTCACGGAGGGTTTTGACCACGCCAAGCACGGAACAAGCTGCTTTCCCTCCACGTTCAGTGGGTATCCCCTCCGTGCGAGGGAGTGTGCAGCGGGTGACCGACGACACACCTTGACAGTCTTTGTGATCTAGGGGTTTCAATCGACACCCACCCAGGTAGGGTCTGGAAGCGTCCAGCTCCCCTTGGAGGAGGTGAGGACCGTGGCAGCCCACGACGACGACATGAACCGCGGCATCCGCCCGGGACGCGGGTCCGACGACCCGGCCGGGCAGATCGCCTACCTTGAGCAGGAGATCGCCGTCCTGCGCCGCAAGCTCGCCGACTCTCCGCGCCACACGAGGATTCTCGAAGAGCGGATCGTCGAGCTGCAGACAAACCTGGCCGGCGTGTCCGCCCAGAACGAACGACTGGCCAACACGCTCCGCGAGGCCCGCGACCAGATCGTGGCCCTCAAGGAAGAGGTCGACCGGCTCGCCCAGCCGCCGGCAGGCTTCGGTGTCTTCCTGCAAGCCAACGAGGACGGCACCGCCGACATCTTCACCGGCGGCCGCAAGCTCCGGGTGAACGTCAGCCCCGGCGTCGAACTCGACGACCTGCGGCGCGGCCAGGAAGTCATGCTCAACGAAGCGCTCAACGTGGTCGAGGCCATGGAGTACGAGAGCGTCGGCGACATCGTCACCCTCAAGGAGATCCTCGAGGACGGCGAACGCGCGCTCGTGCTGGGGCACACCGACGAGGAGCGGGTGGTGCGGCTCGCCGAGCCGCTGCTGGACGTCACCATCCGGCCCGGCGACGCGCTCCTGCTCGAACCCCGCTCCGGCTACGTCTACGAGGTCGTACCCAAGAGCGAGGTCGAGGAACTCGTCCTCGAAGAGGTGCCCGACATCGGGTACGAGCAGATCGGCGGCCTCGGCAACCAGATCGAAGCCATCCGCGACGCGGTCGAGCTGCCCTACCTCTACCCCGACCTCTTCAAGGAGCACGAGCTGCGCCCGCCCAAGGGCGTCCTGCTCTACGGCCCGCCCGGCTGCGGCAAGACACTCATCGCCAAGGCCGTCGCGAACTCGCTCGCCAAGAAGGTCGCCGAGGTCACCGGCCAGGCCGCCGGCAAGAGCTTCTTCCTGAACATCAAGGGACCCGAGCTCCTCAACAAGTACGTCGGCGAGACCGAGCGGCAGATCCGCCTCGTCTTCCAGCGTGCCCGCGAGAAGGCCAGCGAGGGCACACCCGTCATCGTCTTCTTCGACGAGATGGAATCTCTCTTCCGCACCCGTGGCTCCGGCGTCAGCTCGGACGTGGAGAACACCATCGTCCCCCAGCTGCTCGCCGAGATCGACGGCGTGGAGGGCCTGCAGAACGTGGTCGTGATCGGCGCCTCCAACCGCGAGGACATGATCGACCCCGCCATCCTGCGCCCCGGCCGCCTCGACGTGAAGATCAAGATCGAGCGCCCGGACGCCGAGGCCGCCAAGGACATCTTCGGCAAGTACCTCACCGAGCGCCTCCCGCTGCACCCCGACGACCTCGGCGAGCACGGCGGCGACCGGACCACCACCGTCCAGAGCATGATCCAGACGGCAGTGGAGCAGATGTACGCCGAGTCCGAGGAGAACCGCTTCCTGGAAGTCACCTACGCCAACGGCGACAAGGAAGTCCTCTACTTCAAGGACTTCAACTCCGGCGCCATGATCGAAAACATCGTCGGACGCGCCAAAAAGATGGCGATCAAGGACTTCCTGGAAAAGACCCAGAAGGGCCTCCGCGTCTCCCACCTGCTCCAGGCATGCGTGGACGAGTTCAAGGAGAACGAGGACCTGCCCAACACCACCAACCCGGACGACTGGGCCCGGATCTCCGGAAAGAAGGGCGAACGGATCGTCTACATCCGTACCCTCATCACCGGAAAGCAGGGCGCGGACACCGGACGCTCCATCGACACGGTGGCGAACACCGGTCAATACCTGTAAAAGCAGGGCGGCTGCGGGTGCCCTCACCGGGTACCCGCAGCCGACTTGTTTTTCCGGCCACGACCGGAGCAGCCAATGACGCAAATGATCTCCCCACCAGCGCAAAGGCGTTCTAGGCTCGTTCCTACCGCCGAGTCGCGCAATGCGGGGACGGGCACCGCACACGCACACCGGAGCGCCAGCGGTACTTGAGCGGCGCCCACGACCGAGGGCGCCGCCGGGCAAGGAGGGCCGCATGACCGTACGGCGAGTAATGGGCATCGAGACGGAGTACGGGATCTCCGTCCCCGGTCACCCCAACGCCAATGCCATGCTCACCTCGTCCCAGATCGTCAACGCCTACGCGGCGGCGATGCACCGGGCCCGCCGGGCCCGCTGGGACTTCGAGGAGGAGAACCCGCTGCGGGACGCGCGAGGCTTCGACCTCGCCCGGGAGGCCGCCGACTCCAGCCAGCTCACCGACGAGGACATCGGCCTCGCCAACGTCATCCTCACCAACGGCGCACGGCTCTACGTCGACCACGCCCACCCCGAGTACAGCGCCCCGGAGGTCACCAACCCCCGTGACGCCGTCCTCTGGGACAAGGCCGGTGAACGGATCATGGCGGAGGCCGCCGAACGGGCCGCCCAGCTCCCCGGTGCCCAGCCCATCCACCTCTACAAGAACAACACCGACAACAAGGGCGCCTCCTACGGCACGCACGAGAACTACCTGATGAAGCGGGAGACCCCCTTCTCGGACATCGTGCGCCACCTCACGCCCTTCTTCGTCTCCCGCCAGGTCTTCGCCGGCGCCGGCCGCGTCGGCCTCGGTCAGGACGGCCACGAGCACGGCTTCCAGCTCAGCCAGCGCGCCGACTACTTCGAGGTCGAGGTCGGTCTGGAGACCACCCTCAAGCGCCCCATCATCAACACCCGCGACGAACCGCACGCGGACGCGGAGAAGTACCGCCGCCTGCACGTGATCATCGGGGACGCCAACCTCTCCGAGATCTCCACCTACCTCAAGCTCGGCACCACCGCCCTGGTCCTGTCCATGATCGAGGACAGCTTCATCGCCGTGGACCTCGCCGTCGACCAGCCCGTCCGCACCCTCCACCAGGTCTCGCACGACCCCTCCCTCAAGCGCCAGGTCACCCTGCGCAGCGGACGGACACTCACCGCCGTCCAGCTCCAGATGGAGTACTACGAGCTGGCCCGCAAGTACGTCGAGGAACGCTACGGCGCCGACGCCGACGACCAGACCAAGGACGTCCTCAGCCGCTGGGAGGACACCCTCACCCGGCTGGAGAACGACCCCATGAGCCTGGCCGGCGAGCTGGACTGGGTGGCCAAGCGGGAGCTGATGGAGGGCTACCGCCGCCGCGACGACCTCGACTGGGACGCCGCCCGGCTCCACCTCGTCGATCTCCAGTACGCCGACGTACGCGCCGAGAAGGGCCTCTACAACCGCCTGGCGGCCCGCGGACGCATCAAGCGGCTCCTGGACGAGTCCGAGGTCGACAGGGCCCGCACGAAGCCGCCGGAGGACACACGCGCCTATTTCCGCGGCCGGTGCCTGGAGCAGTACGCCGACGACGTCGCCGCGGCCAGCTGGGACTCGGTCATCTTCGACCTGCCCGGCCGGGACTCCCTGCAGCGCGTCCCAACCCTGGAACCACTACGCGGAACGCGAAATCACGTCAAGGAGCTGCTGGACCGCTGCCGCACGGCGGACGACCTGGTCAGGGTCCTGTCAGGCGGCTGAGCGCGATCAACGGCCGGAGCAGCGGGTACTCGAACCGCCCCGGGCGGACGGGGTGGAAAGCCCACCGCCCGGGAATCATCGAGGTGGCCCCCGCACGTTGTGGAAACTGCGGGGCCGATGTCGGACCCGGCCTATAGGGTCTGATCATCACCGATCGGCAGGCGAACTGAGCGGGGTGAGGGTTATGGCAACCAAGGACACCGGCGGCGGCCAGCAGAAGGCGACGCACTCGACCGAACAGGCCGAGGAGCAGACGCAGGACGCACAGGCCTCCGAGGATCTCAAGGAACGGCACGAGAAGCTGAGCGACGACGTGGACTCGGTCCTGGACGAGATCGACGATGTCCTCGAGGAGAATGCAGAGGACTTCGTGCGCTCCTTCGTTCAGAAGGGCGGAGAGTAGCTTTTCCCTTCGAATTGAAGGCCAGTCCGGGGGTGAGGTTGGAAAGCGAAGAGGGCGTGAAGCGCTGCTCACGGTGCAAGCGGCAAAAGCCGTGGGCGGCCTTCGCGCGAGACAAGGCGATGCGGGACGGGTTACAGGCCTACTGTCGCGAATGCTGGGCGGCTTACCACCAGTCCCGGAAACTGGCGAAGGGCAAGAACGTCCGGCCGCGAGTGCAGACCCCTGCAGGCCATAAATTCTGTCGGAGTTGCGGGGAAGTGAAGCCGCACGGTGAGTGGCACCGCAACGCAACGGCTTCCGATGGCCTCTCGACGAGCTGCAAGGCGTGCCGCGCAGCGAAGGGGCGAGCCGATCACCTGAAGCGGAACTACGGCCTCACCGAAGCCGAGCGTGACGCCATGGTCGCCGCCCAGCGCGGACTCTGTGTGATCTGCCTGAACGCTCCGGCCGTACATGTGGATCACTGCCACAAGACGGGTAGGGTCCGTGGCGTACTGTGCTTCAACTGCAATTCGGTCATCGGCAAGTTGGGAGACGATCCCGACGCCGTTCGCCGGGCCGCCTCTTACCTGGAAGGAAACTCGTGGAAGCCAATACTCGTGGCACCGGGCGTCTACCAGCTGCCTTCCTGACGCCAGGGTCCTCCTCCTTCATGGACTTCCTCTCCGGCCACCAGCCGGAGATGCTGCCCGGCAACCGGCAGCTGCCGCCCACACAGGGTGTGATCGAGGCGCCGCACGGGACGACCATCGTGGCCGTGACGTTCCCCGGTGGCGTGGTGCTCGCCGGTGACCGCCGGGCCACGATGGGCAACGTCATCGCCCAGCGGGACATCGAGAAGGTCTTCCCGGCGGACGAGTACTCGGCGGTCGGTATCGCCGGCACCGCCGGTCTGGCCGTGGAGATGGTGAAGCTCTTCCAGCTGGAGCTGGAGCACTTCGAGAAGGTCGAGGGCGCGCAGCTGTCCCTGGAGGGCAAGGCGAACCGGCTGTCGACCATGATCCGGTCCAACCTCGGCATGGCCATGCAGGGTCTGGCCGTGGTGCCCCTGTTCGCGGGGTACGACGTGGACCGGGAGAAGGGCCGCATCTTCTCGTACGACGTGACGGGCGGCCGTTCCGAGGAGCACAACTTCGCGGCGACGGGTTCCGGCTCGGTCTTCGCGCGCGGTGCGATGAAGAAGCTGTTCCGGGGCGACCTGACCGAGGAGCAGGCGACCACGCTGGTGGTGCAGGCCCTCTACGACGCGGCCGACGACGACTCGGCGACCGGTGGTCCCGACGTCGCCCGCCGGATCTACCCGATCATCACTGTGATCACCGAGGACGGTTTCCGCCGGCTCACCGAGGAGGAGGCGTCGGAGCTGTCCCGGGCGGTGCTCCAGAAGCGTCTGGAGGAGCCGGACGGTCCGAAGGCCGCTCTGCTCTAGGGCGGGCCCGGTTTCTTGTTAGGTGATCCAGTGACCATGACAGAAAGGGACGGATAACCGGTGTCGACGCCGTTCTATGTCTCACCCCAGCAGGCCATGGCCGACCGGGCGGAGTACGCCCGCAAGGGCATCGCCCGCGGTCGCAGCCTGGTCGTGCTGCAGTACGCCGACGGCATCGTGTTCGTCGGTGAGAACCCGTCCCGCGCGCTGCACAAGTTCAGCGAGATCTATGACCGGATCGGTTTCGCGGCGGCCGGCAAGTACAACGAGTACGAGAACCTGCGGATCGGCGGTGTGCGCTACGCCGATCTGCGCGGCTACACCTACGACCGTGACGACGTGACGGCCCGTGGTCTGGCGAACGTGTACGCGCAGACGCTGGGCACGATCTTCTCCTCCGCGGCGGAGAAGCCGTACGAGGTGGAGCTGGTGGTGGCCGAGGTGGGGGAGACCCCCGAGGGCGACCAGATCTACCGGCTGCCGCACGACGGCTCGATCGTGGACGAGCACGGATCGGTCGCGGTCGGCGGTAATGCGGAGCAGATCGGCAGCTTCCTGGACCAGCGGCACCGCGACGGGATGTCGCTGGCGGAGGCGCTGAGGCTGGCTGTGCAGGCTCTGTCGCGGGACACCAACGGCAGCGAGCGGGAGATTCCCGCCGAGCGCCTGGAGGTGGCCGTGCTGGACCGCACGCGTCCGCAGAAGCGCAAGTTCAAGCGCATCGTCGGCCGTCAGCTCTCCCGGCTGCTGGCGGCGGAGGGTGCGGGCACGGAAGCGGAGACCTCCGAGGAGGAGTGAGCCGTCGCCGTCCGCCGTTCTGTGGTGCCCCGGCCGGGTCTTCGGCCGGGGCACCGGGCTCAGCGGGGGGCGGGCGGCGGTGCCGTGGAGCCGCGCACGACGAGTTCGACGGGGATGTCCCCGCTCTGCGGTTCGCGGCCTTCGAGGACGGCGAGGAGGGCCCGCATGCCGCGTTCGCCGAAGAGTTCGGCGTCGAGCCGGACGGTGGTGAGTTCGGGGTCGATCGCGGTCGCCAGGGCGAGGTCGTCCAGCCCGGTGACGGAGATGTCGTCGGGGATGCGCAGGCCGAGGCGGCGCAGGGCCTTGTAGGCGCCGGCGGCGAGTTTGTCGTCGTCGCACACGATGGCCGTGGGCCTGGGGCCGGCGGCGGTGAGGGCGGCCTCGGTGGCGGCCCGGGCGCCGTCGATGGAGATCGGGGCGCGAGCGGTGCGCAGGTCGGTGCCGGGGACGGCGGCGGTGTGTGCCGCGAGCTCCGCGGCGCGGACCTCGAAGGTCCAGGAGGGCACGTCGGCGGCGAGGTGCAGGATGCGCCGGTGGCCGAGGCCGAGCAGGTGGGTGGCGACCTGGCGGACGCCGTCGGCGATGTCGAGGTTCACGGTGGCGGCGCCGAGGCTGCCGGCGGGGTCGCTGTCGAGCATGACGAGGGGCAGCTGGTCGCCGCGGATGGCGGTGAGGGCGTCGGCGGCCATGGACGAGGCGATGACGCCGTCCAGGGCGGCCTGGGCGGACGCGAAGGGGTCGCGGGCGGGGCCGATGCCTTCCGGCGAGGGGTAGAGGACGACGCCGAAGCCGTGTGCGGCGGCGACGCGGGCGGCGCCGGTGTAGACGCCGGCGAAGAACTCCGTGGTCAGGGCGGGCACGACGAGCAGGACCGTGCGTGTGTGGCCGAGGCGGAGGTTGCGGGCGGCGAGGTTGGGGCGGTAGCCGAGGTCGCGGGCCGCTTCCCGGACGCGTTCGGCGGTGGTCTGCGACACGCGTCCGCGCCACTTGTCACCCAGGACGAGGGAGACGGCGGCCTGCGAGACTCCGGCGGCCTGTGCGACGTCCCGGCTGGTGGGGCGCGTGCTGCTGCGTGCCACGGTGGGCCTGCTCCTTGTCGTCGGGGCGTCGGGCCGCGGGCCGCCGGGGGCGGGGGCCCTGCGGCTCGCCGAGGTCGTCTGGACGTGCGAACTGCGCACATGGTACGTATGGAAGACGACGTTATACGTAACACTTGGAGGCGGGCATGGCCACGGGATACCTGGAGATCCTGAAGGCGAGGCACGCGCTCCGGCTGCTCACCGGCACCCTGGTGGGCCGCCTGCCCAACGCCACCGCCGCCATCGCGCTGGTGCTGTTCGTGCGGGCCGAGGGCGGCACGTACAGCCTCGCCGGGGCCCTCGCGGCCGTGTACGGCGTCGCCAACGCGGTCGGCCAGCCGGTGCTGGGCCGCCTGGTGGATCTGTACGGGCAGCCGCGTGTGCAGCTGCCCGCGGCCGTCCTGGCGGCCCTCGCCATGACGGTGTTCGCGCTGAGCGGCACCGATCCGCTGCCGCTCGCCTACGCGGCCGTGGCGGCGTCGGGCCTGTTCACCCCGCCGCTGGAGGGCGGTCTGCGGGCCCTGTGGCCGTCGGTGCTGCGCCGGGAGGAGCAGGTGCACACGGCGTACGCCATGGACGCGATCGCGCAGGAGATCATGTTCACCGCGGGGCCGCTGCTGGTGACGCTGTGCGTGTCGCTGTGGGACGAGCGCGCCGCCCTGCTGGTGCTGAACGTCCTGGGGGTGCTCGGGGCGCTCTCGGTGGTCGTCTCGCCGCCGTCGCGGGCGTGGCGCTCGGCCCCGCGCGAGGCGCACTGGCTGGGCGCCCTGCGGTCGTCCGGGCTGCTCGCGCTGCTCGCCGCGTTCCTGTTCATCGGCATGGCGCTGGGTTCCATCACGGTCGCGGCGGTGTCGTACGCCGACGGTCACGGCGGTGACGCGGTGTACGGCTGGCTGATGGCCGGGCTGGGGCTCGGGGCCCTGGCTGGCGGCGCCGTCTACGGGGCCCGCCGGTGGGCGGGTGCGCCCGAGCGGCGACTGCGCGTGCTGGTGGCGCTTCTGGCGGTGTGTTACCTGCCGCTGACGCTGGTGCCCGGGCCGGTGGCGATGGTGCTGCTCAGTGTGGTCTCCGGGGTGTTCCTCGCGCCGTGCATCGCCTGCGCGTTCATCATCGTGGACCGGCATGCGCCGAGGGGCACGGTCACCGAGGCGTTCTCCTGGCTCGTGACGACGTTCACCGTGGGCGCCTCGGTGGGAACGGGCCTGGCGGGGCCGGTGGTCCAGGCCGGTGGCACGGTGTGGGGCTTCGCCCTGCCGGGTGCGGCGGGCGCGGTGTCGTTGCTGGTCCTGCTGGGCACCGGACGGGTCCTCGCAGCTCCCGCGCCGGGCGGGGTCGTTGCGGCTTCATCGGAAAATGATCCAAATCGTGCTGTCGAACCCCGTTTCAGCTCGGGGGATCGGGCGTAATGTTCCCTCATGGACCGCCGCATTTTCGGGCTGGAGAACGAGTACGGCGTCACGTGCACGTTCAGGGGACAGCGCCGCCTGTCTCCTGACGAGGTGGCGCGATACCTCTTCCGCCGTGTCGTGTCATGGGGCCGCAGCAGCAATGTCTTTCTGCGAAACGGCGCCCGGCTCTATCTCGACGTGGGCTCACATCCGGAATACGCGACACCCGAATGTGACAACGTGACCGAACTGGTCACCCACGACAAGGCCGGCGAGCGCATTCTCGAAGGACTCCTGGTGGACGCGGAACGACGCCTGCACGAGGAGGGAATCGCAGGCGACGTCTACCTCTTCAAGAACAACACCGACTCGGCGGGCAACTCCTACGGTTGCCACGAGAACTACCTGGTGGCGCGGCACGGGGAGTTCTCCCGGCTCGCGGACATCCTCATCCCGTTCCTGGTCACCCGGCAGCTGCTGTGCGGCGCGGGCAAGGTGCTGCAGACGCCGCGGGGCGCCGTCTACTGCGTCAGCCAGCGGGCGGAGCACATCTGGGAGGGCGTCTCCTCGGCGACGACCCGCTCCCGGCCCATCATCAACACCCGCGACGAGCCGCACGCGGACGCCGAGCGGTACCGCCGGCTGCACGTCATCGTCGGTGACTCGAACATGTCCGAGACGACGATGCTGCTGAAGGTCGGCGCCACCGATCTGGTGCTGCGCATGATCGAGGCCGGCACCGTGATGCGGGACCTCACCCTGGAGAACCCGATCCGGGCGATCCGGGAGGTCAGCCACGACATCACCGGCCGGCGCAAGGTGCGGCTGGCCAGCGGCCGGGAGGCCTCCGCGCTGGAGGTCCAGCGCGAGTACTTCGACAAGGCGCTGGACTTCTGCGACCGCCGGGGCATCCGCACCGGTACGGTCGCGCAGGTCCTGGAGCTGTGGGGCCGTACGCTCGAGGCGATCGAGAACGAGGAGCTGGACCGCATCGGCACCGAGATCGACTGGGTCATGAAGTACAAGCTCATCGAGCGGTACCGCGCCAAGCACAACATGACGATGTCGCATCCGCGGGTCGCCCAGATAGACCTCGCCTACCACGACATCCACCGCCGTCGTGGCCTGTACTACCTGCTGGAGAAGAAGGGTCAAGCCGCCCGCGTCTGCAACGACTTGAAGATCTTCGAGGGCAAGTCGGTGCCGCCGCAGACCACTCGGGCGAGGCTGCGCGGCGACTTCATCCGGCGGGCGCAGGAACAGCGCCGGGACTTCACGGTCGACTGGGTGCACCTGAAGCTCAACGACCAGGCACAGCGCACCGTACTGTGCAAGGACCCGTTCCGTTCCGTGGACGACCGGGTGGAGAAGCTGATCGCCGGAATGTAGGGGCCGGCGAGTGAGCCGGGCGTCCGGGTGGTGGGCCCGAACGCCACACGGGCGCCGTACGTTTCCCGTACGGCGCCCGCGTCAGGTCGTAGAGTTGCGCGCACGCCATCCGCAAGATCGACCGATTACGAGGCTCTTCCGTGCGCCGACGCTCACTTCTCCTCGCCGCCGTTCCCGCAGGACTGGTCACGCTCGCCGGATGCGGTGACGGCACGTCCGAATCCAGCAGGACGAGCGCCTCGCCGTCGCCCTCGGTGTCGTCCTCGCCGCCGCCGAAGGTCGTGGACGGGCCGCTGCCGGCGATCACGGCGGGCAGGAAGTTCGGGGAGAAGCCGACCATCGCCAAGGGGTCGGGTCAGCCGTCGAAGGATCTCGCGGTCAGGACCGTGATCGCGGGCAGTGGCCGGCCGGTCGCGGAGAACGACTTCATCCGGGCCGACTACCTCGGCCAGATCTGGAGCTCGGGGAAGGTCTTCGACAACTCCTACGACCGCAAGCGTCCCCTGGTCATGCAGCTCGCCCAGGGCAGCATCATCGACGGCTGGCGGTACGCCCTGCAGGGCAAGAAGACGGGCAGCCGGATCGAGATCGCCGTGCCGCCCGCCCTGGGGTACGGCCCGGGGGGCAACTCGCAGGCCGGCATCAAGGGCACCGACACCCTGGTGTTCGTCATCGACCTGCTGGAGTCGTTCAACTCCAGGAGTTCGGCCAAGGGCACGCCGGTGCCGCAGTCGGACGCCGCCCTGCCGAAGGTGGGCACCGACACCGACGGCCAGGTGCCGAAGGTCACGATCCCGAAGACGGACCCGCCGAAGAAGCTCGTGTCGCAGTACGTCCTGGAGGGCGACGGTCCCGAGCTGAAGTCCGACCAGACGGTGCTGTGCCAGTTCCAGGGCCTGGTCTGGGACGGTGGCAAGACGTTCGAGCGGACGTACGGCTCGGGCCGGCTCAGCCAGTTCTCGCTGGAGCAGATGGAGCAGGCGGTCAAGGGCCTCGCCCAGGGGCTGACCGGCAAGAAGGTGGGCAGCAGGCTGCTGATCGTGATCCCGCCGGAGCTGGGGTACGGGGACAACCCGCCGAGCGGCGGGGTCGTCAAGAAGGGCTCGACCCTGGTGTTCACGGTGGACGTCCTGGCGGCGATGTAGCCGGGCGCGCCCGCGGCGGGCGTGCGGGCCGCGGAGATGAAAGACTGTCCCCGTTTCGTGTCGTACACAAGCAGGAGCTTTTGACGTGAGCAACGAGAAGCCCGAGATCGACTTCCCCGAGGGCAACCCCCCGGCGGACCTTGAGATCAAGGACATCTGGGAGGGCGACGGGCCGGTCGCGGAGGCGGGCCAGACCGTCACCGTGCACTACGTGGGCGTCGCTTTCAGCACCGGTGAGGAGTTCGACGCCAGCTGGAACCGCGGTACCCCGTTCCGCTTCCCGCTCGGCGCCGGCCGGGTCATCGCGGGCTGGGACAAGGGTGTGCAGGGTATGAAGGTCGGTGGCCGGCGCCAGCTGACCATCCCCTCCCACCTCGCCTACGGCAACCAGAGCCCGACCCCGGCGATCAAGGCCGGCGAGACCCTGATCTTCGTGGTGGACCTCATCGCCGTCTGATCCACGGCCCAGGTCCGACCGGATCTGATCACCTTGGGCCCATGCCTGCTCGGGCATGGGCCCTCGGCTTTTGTCACCGCACGTCGGAGCGGTACGGTCATCGGTCGTAAGCACCATAGTGAAGACGAAGGGCGTCGATGGCCATTGCCAAGGCCGAGCGGCTGATGAACCTCGCGCTGTGTCTGCTCGGCACCCGCCGGCCGCTCAGCAAGCGCGAGCTGCGCGAGAGCATCGAGGCCTACCTGGAAGCGGGCTCCGACGACTCCTTCAACCGGATGTTCGAGCGGGACAAGGACGACCTGCGCGAGCTGGGCCTGGTCATCGAGACGGTCGAGAACCTCGACGGCGAGGTCGGCTACCTCGCCCGGCGGGACAGCAACCGCCTGCCCCCGATCACCCTGGACGCCGAGGAGGCCGCCGCCCTCGGTCTCGCCGCCAAGATCTGGCAGCAGGCCCGCCTGGCCGGGGCCGCCAGCGGCGCCCTGCAGAAGCTGCGCGCCGCCGGGCTGCCCGAGGACGTCGACCCGTACGAGGCGCACGGCGCGCTGGAGCCGCGCATCCCGGTGCACGAGGCCGCCTTCGAGCCGCTGATGCTGGCCTGCCGGGACCGCCGCCCGGTGCTCTTCGAGTACCGCAAGGCGTCCGCCGCCCGTCCCGAGCCGCGCAACGTCGAGCCGTGGGCGCTGGAGTGCTGGCGTGGCCACTGGTACCTGGCCGGCTTCGACCGCGACCGGGGCGCCGAGCGCGTCTTCCGGCTCTCCCGGATCACCGGCAGGGTCAGGTCCCGCGGCACGGGCTTCACCGCTCCCGTGCCGGACGTGGTCACCGTGCGGGAGACCGTGGCGAGCTGGGCCGGTGAGACCGCCGACCGCTCGGCGGTGATCAGGCTGCGGTCCGGCGCCGGTTACCCCCTTCGGGCGAAGGCCACCGAGGTCCGGGAACTCGGCGACGGCTGGGACGAGTTGGAGATCCCGTACGGGCACGGCCTGGATGCCTGGCTGGCGGAGTTCGGGCCGGTCGTCGTGGTCGTCGAGCCGGCGGAGCTGCGGGCCGACGTGGTGGACCGGCTGCGTGCCGTGGCCAAGGGCTGAGGGGGAGCAGGACTGTGGCAGGAAAACCGGCCAGGACGGTCAACGCCATCGACCAGACCCGGCGGATGCTCTCCCTGGTGACGTATCTGCGGGAACGCCCCGGCGCCCGGATCGCCGACGTGGCGCGCGCTTTCGGTATCAGCGAGGACGAGCTGGTCGCCGACCTGGATCTGCTGCCCATGTGCGGCACCAGCTTCCGTGGCGGGGATCTGCTGGACATCGACACCGACGGTGAGCGCATCTGGTGGCACAACCCGGCCGCGCTGGGTGAGGAGGCGGCCGAACCGCTCCGGCTCGCCGCCGACGAGGCGACCGCCCTGCTGGTCGCGGCCCGGGCGGTGGCGACGCTGCCCGGTCTGCGGGAGGGGGACCGGCAGGCGCTGCTGCGGGCCACGGCCAAGGTGGAGACCGCGGCCGGCGAGGCGGCCGGTGCCAGTTCCCGCCTGTCGGTGACCTTCGAGTCCGAGGGCGGCGTCTTCGCCGACGTCGACCGGGCGATCTCCGAGCGCCGCCGGCTCTGGATCCGCTACTACTCCCCGGCCCGTGACGAGATCACCGAGCGTGAGATCGACCCGATCCGGCTGGTCAGTGTCGGTCACACCTATGTGGAGGCATGGTGCCGGCGCTCCGAGGCGCGGCGCACCTTCCGCCTGGACCGGGTGGCCGAGATCAGGATCCTCGACGAGCCCTCGGCCCCGCCCGAGATAGAGCTGCGCGACCTCTCCGAGGCCCTGGTGCAGCCGGCCGCCGAGGACCCCGAGGTGGTGATCGAGGTCGGTCCGGGAGGTCGCTGGGTCGCCGAGTACTACCCGCACGACAGTGCCGATGAGCTGTCCGACGGCGGGCTGCGTATCACGTTGCGCACCCCTGACCCGGCCTCCCTGCGCCGGCTGGCGCTGCGGCTCGGCCGCGACGGCCGGATCGTCTCGCCGCCGGAGCTGGCCGAGTGTGCCCGGCAGGCGGCCCGTGAGGCGCTGGCGGCCTATGACGGCGCGGGCGGCGCGGTCCCGGGTGCGGACGGCGGCCCGGCCGGGAGGGCCGTGTGAGCCGAGGCCGTGGCGCCCCGGCGGCGGACGACCGAAGCGATCAGAGGAAGAGGGGCGAGGGCTGTGTACGAGTCTGCGGAGTCCGGCGCGGGTGAGATGACGGTGGCGGCGGCCTTCGCCGGGATGCGCAGAGTGGTCCCGGTGATGTTCCGGGCCGGCTGCCCGGACTGCCGGGGCCGCTTCGAGCTCGCCGCGAGCGCCTTGCGCCTCGCCATCGGCGCGAGCAGCCGGACGACGTTCTACTCCTTCGACTGCCCCGACTGCGGCGCCGCGGTCCGCAAGCCGGCCGGGGAGCGGATCGTGGAGCTGCTCACCGGCGGCGGGGTCAGGACCCTGCGCCTGCACTCCACGGTGTAGCCGGTCCGCCGCCGGCGCGTGCCGCCCGCCCCGGTGACGGACGGGGGCGCGGCCGGCTGCGGCCGCGGGGCGGGGGAGGGGCTAGTCTCGGCGTCATGTTCTGGCCGATGTTCGCGGTAGCCGTGGGTTTCCTGGGTCTCGCCGTCCTGGGGGTGCTCGCCGTCCGGGTCTTCCTGGCGGCGCGCGGTCTGGGGGAGCAGGTCGCCGACTCCACGCGTCGTATCAGCCGGGCCGCCGAGGATCTGGAGCGGGCGTCGGTGAGCGCGGCCCGGGCCGCGGACACGCTGTGAACGGGGCCCGGCGGGGCCCGCGCGGGCCGGGTCTCCGTGCGCCGTCGGTCACTTCGCCCTGTCACCTTGCCCACCCGGCCAGGTACGCTGCTGGTCGCGGCCCGGGAACGAGGCGCGGTCCGCGGAGCAGGAGTAGGCCCGGGGATTGTTCCGCGTTCACCCCCAGGCGTTACGATCGCAGCCAGCATGACGTTCGGACGAGTGTCCGACCTGTCGGACATGCCCGCCTCGATGAGAAGGTGAAGATTTATGTTCCGCAACGGACTTGAGCCGTGGCACCTGCTGATCCTCGTTGTGGTGATCCTCCTCGTGTTCGGCTCCAAGAAGCTGCCGGACATGGCGCGCTCGCTCGGCAAGTCCGCCCGCATCCTGAAGAGCGAGGCGAAGGCGATGAAGGACGACGGCAAGCAGCCCGCCGACACCGCCCCGTCCGCCGAGGAGCCCGCTCCCGCTCAGCGTACGATCCAGGCCGCGCCCGGCGACGTGACCAGCTCCCGGCCGGTCAACGAGCCGACGGACACGACCCAGCGCTGACGCGAGGACCGGGGGCATCCGGTCCTCTGTACGAGATGAGGATGTGGGTTGCTCAAGTCTGCCCGCAAAAAGGAGAGGGATCCCGAGGGGCGGATGCCGCTCGCGGATCACCTGCGTGAGTTGCGTAACCGGCTCGCGAAGGGTGTCCTCGCGATCCTTGTCGTCACGATCGTCGCGGCCTTCTTCTACCGGGACATCATCGACGTCATCACCCGGCCGATGCTGGACGAGATCGGCTGCCACCAGTCCTTCGGTGAGCTGGCAGACGTCAAGAACGTCCGCTGCGCGCACATCACCGTCAGTGGTCTGCTCGCGCCCTTCACCCTGGCCCTGAAGGTCGCCCTGATGGCCGGTGTCGTGCTCGCGTCGCCGGTCTGGCTCTACCAGCTGTGGGCGTTCGTCGCGCCGGGCCTGCACCGCAACGAGAAGAAGTACGCCTACGCGTTCGTCGGCTTCGGCTTCCCGCTGTTCCTCGTCGGCGGCTACCTCGCGTTCCACGTGCTGCCCACCACGGCCAAGTTCATGATCGACCTCACGCCCGAGGGCGCCGAGAACCTGTTGCCGCTGGACGACCTGCTGGACCTCATCACCCGCATGATCGTCGTCTTCGGCCTCGCCTTCGAGATGCCGCTGCTGCTGGTCATGCTGAACCTCACCGGGGTGCTGTCCGGTCGGCGCATGCTGGGCTGGTGGCGCGCCATGGTGGTCGGCATCACCGTGTTCGCGGCCGTGGCCACGCCCAGCCCCGACCCGATGACGATGCTGGCGCTGGCGGCGCCGATCTGGGCGCTGTACTTCCTGGCCGTGGGCATCTCGATGCTGAACGACCGGCGCCGGGCCCGCCGCGAGACCGAGGGTCCCGGCGACGACGAGGCGTCCGAGCTGGATCTCACCCCCGAGGACATCGGCGAGATCGAGCCCGTCTCGGCCAGCCGCGCGCTGCCCGAGCAGGCGAGCACCGACCGGGTCAACGGCTACGACGACGTCACCTGAGCCCTCACCGAGCCGCCGTGCGATGCCCCCGCCCTCCCGAGGACGGGGGCATCCGCCGTACGGGCCTGACCGGGCCGGCCGGCCGGGGATCCCGATAATGATCGTCCTGTTGTCAGCGGGGCCCGGTACGCTCGAAAGTACGATGACAGAGGATCTCTCACCGGCCGAGCGGTACGCGGCAGCCCGCAGGCGGGCAGCCGAGCAGGCCACCGCGCTCGCCTCCTTCCGCGAGATGTACGACTTCGGCCTCGACCCCTTCCAGATCGAGGCCTGCCAGGCGCTCGAAGAGGGAAAGGGCGTGCTGGTGGCCGCCCCCACCGGCTCGGGCAAGACGATCGTGGGCGAGTTCGCCGTCCACCTCGCCCTCAAGCAGGGCAAGAAGTGCTTCTACACGACCCCCATCAAGGCGCTGTCGAACCAGAAGTACTCCGACCTGTGCCGTCGCTACGGCAGTGCCAAGGTCGGCCTGCTGACCGGCGACAACAGCGTGAACTCCGACGCCCCGGTGGTCGTGATGACCACCGAGGTCCTGCGGAACATGCTGTACGCGGGCTCGCAGACCCTCCTGGGCCTCGGCTACGTGGTGATGGACGAGGTGCACTACCTCTCCGACCGCTTCCGCGGCGCCGTGTGGGAAGAGGTGATCATCCACCTGCCCGAGTCGGTGACCCTGGTGTCGCTCTCCGCCACCGTGTCCAACGCGGAGGAGTTCGGCGACTGGCTGGACACTGTCCGGGGCGACACCGAGGTGATCGTCTCCGAGCACCGGCCCGTGCCGCTGTTCCAGCACGTGCTCGCCGGGCGCCGGATGTACGACCTGTTCGAGGAGGGCGAGGGCCACAAGAAGGCCGTCAACCCCGACCTGGCACGCCTCGCCCGCATGGAGGCCACCCGGCCGTCGTACCAGGACCGCAGGCGCGGCCGGTCGATGCGCGAAGCCGACCGGGAACGCGAGCGCAGGCAGCGCTCCCGGGTGTGGACGCCGGGCCGCCCCGAGGTCATCGAGCGCCTGGACTCCGAGGGGCTGCTGCCCGCGATCACCTTCATCTTCAGCCGCGCCGCCTGCGAGGCCGCCGTCCAGCAGTGCCTGTACGCGGGCCTCAGGCTCAACGACGAGGAGGCGCGCGAGCAGGTCCGTGCCCTGGTCGAGGAGCGCACCGCCTCCATCCCGCACGAGGACCTGCACGTCCTCGGCTACTACGAGTGGCTGGAGGGTCTGGAGCGCGGCATCGCCGCCCACCACGCGGGCATGCTGCCGACCTTCAAGGAGGTCGTCGAGGAGCTGTTCGTACGCGGCCTGGTGAAGGCGGTGTTCGCCACCGAGACCCTCGCGCTCGGCATCAACATGCCCGCCCGCTCGGTGGTGCTGGAGAAGCTCGTCAAGTGGAACGGGGAGCAGCACGCCGACATCACGCCAGGCGAGTACACCCAGCTGACCGGTCGTGCGGGCCGCCGGGGCATCGACGTCGAGGGCCATGCCGTGGTGCTGTGGCAGCGCGGCATGAGCCCCGAGCACCTCGCCGGCCTCGCGGGCACGCGCACCTATCCGCTGCGCTCCAGCTTCAAGCCGTCGTACAACATGGCGGTCAACCTGGTCGAGCAGTTCGGGCGGCACCGTTCGCGTGAGCTGCTGGAGACGTCCTTCGCCCAGTTCCAGGCGGACAAGTCGGTGGTCGGGATCTCCCGCCAGGTGCAGCGCAACGAAGAGGGCCTGGAGGGTTACCGGGCCTCCATGACCTGCCATCTCGGTGACTTCGAGGACTACGCGCGGCTGCGCCGCGAACTGAAGGACCGGGAGACCGAGCTGGCCCGGCGGGGCGCCGGTGAGCGGCGGGCCGAGGCGGCCGTGGCCCTGGAGAAGCTCAAGCCGGGTGACGTCATCCACGTGCCGACGGGCAAGTACGCCGGACTGGCCCTGGTGCTGGACCCGGGCCTGCCCGCCGGCCGCTCCAACGGACACCGCGGCTTCGACCACCACGACGGGCCGCGCCCGCTGGTGCTGACCGCCGAACGGCAGGTCAAGCGGCTGGCGTCCATCGACTTCCCGGTGCCGGTGGAGGCGCTGGACCGGATGCGGATCCCGAAGTCCTTCAACCCGCGTTCGCCGCAGTCCCGCCGGGACCTCGCCTCGGCGCTGCGCAGCAAGGCCGGGCACATCCCGCCGGAGCGGGCCCGCAAGAAGCGCTCGCAGGCCGCCGACGACCGGGAGATCGCCCGGCTGCGGACCGCCATCCGGGCCCACCCCTGTCACGGCTGCACCGACCGCGAGGACCACGCCCGGTGGGCCGAGCGCTACCACCGGCTGCTGCGCGACACCTCGCAGCTGGAGCGGCGCATCGAAGGCCGCACGAACACCATCGCGCGGACCTTCGACCGGATCGTGGCCCTGCTGACCGAGCTGGACTACCTGCGCGGTGACGAGGTCACCGAGCACGGCAAGCGGCTCGCGCGGCTGTACGGCGAACTGGACCTGCTGGCCAGCGAGTGCCTGCGCGAGCGGGTGTGGGAGGGCCTCGACCCCGCCGAACTCGCCGCCTGCGTCTCGGCGCTGGTGTACGAGGCACGCGTCGGCGACGACGCGATGGCGCCGAAGCTGCCGTCGGGCAAGGCCAAGGCCGCGCTCGGCGAGATGGTCCGGATCTGGGGCCGGCTGGACGGGCTGGAGGAGGACTTCCGGATCAACCAGACCGAGGGTGTCGGTCAGCGCGAGCCCGACCTCGGCTTCGCCTGGGCCGCCTACATGTGGGCCACCGGCAAGGGGCTGGACGAGGTGCTGCGCGAGGCGGAGATGCCGGCCGGTGACTTCGTGCGCTGGTGCAAGCAGGTCATCGACGTGCTCGGACAGATCTCCGCGGCCGCCCCCACGGAGGGTTCGACGGTCGCCAGGGCCGCGCGCAAGGCGGTCGACCAGTTGCTGCGGGGCGTGGTCGCCTACTCGTCGGTGGGCTGAGGCGGGGCAGACGCCGAAGAGGGCCGGCGGCTCGGGTTCGCGGACGCGGACCGAGCCGCCGGCCCCTTGCGTCGTGCCCGGCGCCGGACGGGCGGGCCTCGTCGGCCGTGTCGCACCACCCCGGACCGTCTTCGGCAGACGGTCCGGGGCGAACTGCCGCCCGGGGAACGGCTGTCGCGGCCACCGAGGTGCGGCCGCCGGTTCCTTTTCACCCTGCACGGTGAGTGACTCTCGCACGCCCGTGTGCCGCTACCGAACGTGTGCGAACAAGAGCGCTGCGTGCAAAAGGAGTTGAGCGTACTCCTGTCGCGAGGGCGATTTCAGGTGCTTGCCGAATATGTCACGGCGATGATCCGGTCGGACTAAGCTCGCCCGCGGCGCACCGGGTTGAGGTAATTCGTGCGCCTGTTCCCAAACGTGAAGTAGATCCCGACAGTTCATGAACCTTCCCCCCGCAAGCTCTCCCGACACCCAGCCGATCCATCCCAGAAGGCATCCATGGTGAGTGTTCAGAAGCCTCCCGGCGGCCGTGAACGTCCCTATGCGCGCGTGCTGTTGCCGCCGGCCATAGTGATGGCCGGCGCGGCCGGGGCCGCCGTCGTCCTCGTACCGACCTCGGCCCGGCTCGCCGTCGGCGTGTGCGGAGCGCTGGCCGTGCTGCTGGTCCTCGGCACGGCCGGGGAGGCCGCACGCCGCGGCCGTCGGCTCCGCGAGGCGCAGGCCGACCACGCCCGTCACGCCGCGCATCTGGAACAGCGGATCGCCGCGCACAACGAGCTGATGGAGCGCTTCGCCGCCGACGTCCTGCCCCTGGGCTTCCTCCGGCTGCGCCGCGGCGAGCCGCTCCGGGACACCGTGCGCTACATCTTCGACGAGGATCCCGAACTGCGCGGCCTGCCCGAGGGGTACCGCGAACTGGTGCGCATCGCCCTGCGCGGCGCCGACCACGAGATCTCCATGCGCGACGCCTCCGAGCGCTCCTTCGTGAGCATCGCCCGCCGCGTCCAGGCCATCGTCCACCAACAGGCCAAGGAACTGCGCGAGATGGAGGAGGACCACGGGCGCAACCCGGAGGTCTTCGACGACCTGCTGCGCATCGACCACGGCACCTCGCTGATCGGCCGGCTCGCCGACACCATCTCCGTCCTCGGCGGCGGCCGTCCCGGCCGTCAGTGGCCCCTGCCCGTCTCCCTCTACAGCGTGCTGCGCGGCGCGATGTCCCGCATCCTGGAGTACCGCCGCATCGACCTCAGCTCCATCGTCAACATCAACATCAAGGGCACCGCGGTCGAGCCGGTCATCCACGCCGCCGCCGAGCTCCTCGACAACGCCACCCGCTACTCGCCGCCCTCGACCCAGGTGCACGTCACCGCGGCGGAGGTGCAGGCCGGCATCGCCATCGAGATCGAGGACGCCGGGGTCAGCCTCAGCGAGGAGTCCCGCGCCCGCATCGAGCAGATGATCGAGGACGCCAAGAACGGGGACGACGCGCAGAACCTCGGTGAGAACCCGCGTCTCGGCCTCGCCGTCGTCGGCCGGCTCTGCAAGCAGTTCGACATGGAGGTCTCGCTGCGCGCCTCCGCCTACGGCGGCGTCCGCGCGATCCTCATCGTGCCGCGCGTCATGACGACCACCGAGCCCGGCGTCGGCGCCGCGCACGGCATCGGCGCCACCGGCATCCCGAAGCCCGAACTCGGCGCCGTCGAAGGCCCCAAGCGCCCCCCGAAGAAGCGGCGCCCCACCAGCCCCAAGATCCCCGCCGGGATCTCCCTGGAGGACGACGTCCCGGAAGTCACCGAGTGGACCGCGGGCGGGCTGCCGCAGCGCCGCAGCCGGGTGAAGACCCCGCTCAGCCAGCGGATCGCGGAACAGGCCGCCATCGAGCGCGCGGAGCGCGAGGGCAGGCCCACCATCTGGTCCCAGTCCAGGGCCGAACCGGAACCCGAGCCCGAGATCGACCCCGAGCGCAAGAAGCTCCTGGACCGGCCCCCGGGGATGTGGATGGAGGCGTTCTGGGACGGCCTGCGCAAGGGCATGCCCGAGGACGCCACCTCCTCCGAGCTGACCGACTTCACGCTCCACCCCACCAAGTACCTGCATCTGATCGACGATTCGGCCGACCACGCCGACGGCGTCACCGAGGCCGACGACGAGAGGGACCTCAAGTGATCCAGCAGCGAGCGAACCTGGACTGGATGCTCAAGCAGCTGAACGACGGTGTACCCGGCATCGAGATGATCGTGGTCCTCTCCTCCGACGGACTGCGCATCGCCCGCTACGGCGGCGACCCCGACGCCGCCGACCGGGTGGCCGCCGCCTGCGCGGGCGTGCAGAGCCTGGCCGGCGCCATCATCCAGGAGATCCCCGGCGCCGGTGAGATGAAGGTCGTCGTCATCGAGATCGAGGGCGGTTACTTCTACCTGATGAACGCAGGCGCCAACGCCTACCTCGCCGTACTCGCCGACGTGACCTGCGAGCCGGGCCGGATGAGCGGCATGATGCGGGACCTCGTCGTCCGGATCGGCGCCCACCTCACCAGTCCGCCGCGGCGGGACGGGCAGACCGTATGACACCTCCACGACGCAAACGGCGCCGGCCGCAGCCGGTGGCACCCGCGCCCCCGCTGCCCCCGGAACCGGCACGGGGCCCGGAGAAACCCGGGAACCCCGAACGGCTCTACACGATCGCGGGATCCGCCGACGGCGCCCGCGCGGAACTCGACCTGGTGACGTTGATCGTGGCGCGCTCCGCGCCGCCGCCGTCGGCCTCGCCGGAGGAAGGGGCCGTGCTCCGGCTCTGCGACGCCCCGCTGTCCCTGGCCGAGCTGTCCGCGTATCTGCAGCTGCCGTTCAGCGCGATGACCGTGGTGATCACCAAGCTGATCACGGCTCATCTGGTGCAGGCACGCGCCCCGATCGTCCGCCAGGCGGTTCCCGACCGATCACTCCTCGAAGCGGTGATGCATGGACTTCAACGGCTCTGACACGATCCCCGGCCCGCGCACCGAGGACCATCTGCCGCACACGGCCCAGGCGGCGGTGAAGATCGTGATCGTGGGCGGCTTCGGTGTCGGCAAGACCACCATGGTCGGCTCCGTCAGCGAGATCAGGCCGCTGACCACCGAGGAGACCATGACCCAGGCCGGCATCGGCGTGGACGACAACTACGGCTCCGACTCCAAGACCGCCACCACCGTGGCCATGGACTTCGGCCGCATCAGCATCACCGACAAACTGGTGCTCTACCTCTTCGGCACCCCCGGCCAGGAGCGCTTCTGGTTCCTGTGGAACGGCCTGTTCGAAGGCGCGCTCGGCGCGGTCGTCCTGGTCGACACCCGGCGCCTCGAAGTCAGCTTCGACGTCATGGGCCGGCTGGAGGAGCGCGGCGTGCCCTTCGTCGTGGCCGTCAACACCTTTCCGGACGCGCCCCGTTACCCGACCGAGGAACTGCGCACCGCGCTCGACCTGGCCCCGGAGATCCCGATCATCGACTGCGACGTGCGCCGCCGGGCCTCCAGCAAGGACGTGCTGATGACCCTCATGCGCTTCCTGCACTCGCTCGCCATGTCCGGTGCTCTCACCTGACCTGCGACCTGCCGTCGACCGACCCCCACCCCATCCGTTCCGGAGCGACACCGTGACGTCTGAATCCCCCTCACCGACCGGCACAGCCCCCACGTCCGGCCCGCCGCCGGGCTGCCCCGCGCACGGCCTCGGCCCCGGGGCGGTGCACCGGCTCTACGGCCCCGAGGCCGAGGACCTCGGCGGCCTCTACGACCGGCTGCGCGAGCAGCACGGCACCGTGGCCCCCGTCCTGCTGCACGACGACGTACCGATGTGGGTGGTGCTCGGGCACGCCGAGAACCTCCAGCTGGTGCGCAGCCCCTCGCAGTACACCCGGGACAGCCGGATCTGGACCCCGCTGAGGGAGGGCATGGTCAAGCCCGACCACCCCCTCATGCCGCACATCGCCTGGCAGCCCATCTGCTCCCACGCCGAGGGCGACGAACACCAGCGGCTGCGCGCGGCGGTCACCGCGGCCATGGCCACCATCGACCACCGCAGTGTCCGCCGCCACATCGGCCGCTACACCCAGGGGCTGGTGAACAGCTTCTGCGAGCGGGGCCGGGCCGAGCTGGTCTCCCAGTTCGCCGAGCACCTGCCGATGGCCGTGATGTGCGAGATCCTCGGCATGCCCGAGGAGTACAACGACCGGATGGTGCAGGCCGCGCGGGACGCCCTGAAGGGCACCGAGACGGCCATCCAGAGCCACACCTACGTCATGGACGCGCTGAGCCGGCTCACCACCCGCCGCCGCGCCCGGCCCGAGGACGACTTCACCAGTCACCTCGTCAGCCACCCGGCGGGCCTGAGCGACGACGAGGTCCGCGAACACCTGCGGCTCGTCCTCTTCGCGGCCTACGAGGCCACCGCGAACCTCCTGGCCAACGCGCTGCGCATGGTCCTCACCGAGCCGGGCTTCCGGGCCCAGCTCAACGGCGGCCAGATGACCGTGCCGGAGGCGATCGAGCAGTCCCTGTGGGACGAGCCGCCGTTCAGCACAGTCTTCGGGTACTTCGCCAAGCAGGACACGGAGCTGGGCGGCCGCCGCATCCGCAAGGGCGACGGACTGCTCTTCGCGCCCGCCCCGGGCAACCTGGACCCGCGGGTGCGGCCCGACCTGGCCGCGAGCATGCAGGGCAACCGCTCCCACCTCGCCTTCGGCGGCGGGCCGCACGAGTGCCCCGGCCAGGACATCGGGCGCGCCATCGCCGACGTCGGCGTCGACGCGCTGCTGACCCGGCTGTCCGACATCCAGCTGGACTGCGCCGAGGAGGACCTGCGCTGGCGGTCCTCCATCGCCTCCCGGCACCTGGTGGCCCTGCCGGTGCGCTTCGAACCCAAGCCGCAGCAGGACGTCGAACTGCCGCCGCGCGCCATGCCCGTCCCGCCGCAGCGCTCCACCTGGCAGGTCGGCACGCTGAGCAGCGACCCGGCCCCGGCCGAGGAGCCCCGGCCGTCGGCCGTGCCGCCGGCCTTCGCCCCGGACACCGCCCCGCCGCCCGCGTCCCCGGCCCGGCCCCGCGGCCTGTGGCGACAGCTGCTGCGCTGGTGGCGCGGCGAGTGACGCGGGGCCCGTCACCGGGGCGCCGGCGCCGGGCCCGGTAGAGCCGGCCGAGCCCGGTGACCGGCCGGGCCCGGTGACCGGCCGGGCCCGGTAGAGCCGGCCGGGGCTGGTCCGGCGGCTCAGGACGGCCGGGAAGGTCAGGACGGCCAGGAAGGTCAGGGCCGGGGAGGTCAGGGCCGGGGAGGTCAGGGCCGGGAAGGTCAGGGCCGGGAAGGTCAGGACGGCCAGGCGGCTCAGGACGGCCAGGCGGTGAGCCGGCGCCCGCTGGTGAACGTGTGATCCGTGCCGGTGACCGGGTCGGTGAACCCCAGCCGCCGGGCGAGCAGTTGCAGCGGGCGCCGGAAGTCGCCGGCCGGCACCGGGGCGGTCACCTCGGGGTACAGGGGATCGCCGAGGATCGGCACCCCCAGCGAGGCCAGGTGCACCCGGAGCTGGTGGGTCTGGCCGGTCACCGGCAGGAGCCGGTACCGGCCCAGCCCGGCCCGGTGCTCGGCCAGTTCGACACGGGTCTCGGCGTTCGGCTCGCCCGCGACCTCGCGTGCGGCCTGCACCCCGCGCTCCTTCACGATCCTGCTGCGCACGGTCCGCGGCAGGACGAGCGCGGGGTCGTAGGGCGCGACCGCCTCGTACTCCTTGCGCACCTGCCGGTCACGGAACAGCGTCTGGTAGGCGCCGCGCTCCTCGGGCCGGACCGTGAACAGCACCAGCCCGGCGGTGAGCCGGTCCAGACGGTGGGCCGCCGTCAGCGTGGGCACGCCCAGCTCGCGCCGTAGCCGGGCCAGCGCGGTCTCGGCGATGTGCGAGCCCCGCGGCGTCGTGGCCAGGAAGTGCGGCTTGTCGGCCACCACGATGTGCTCGTCCCGGTACACGACCTCCACCGGGTACGGCACGGGCACCTCGGCGGGCAGGTCGCGGTGGAACCAGACGGACATGCCCGCCCGGTAGGGGGCGTCCGGCGCCACGGGCCGCCCGTCGGCCCCGACCACCAGTCCGTCGGCGAACATCGACTCGACCATGCCGGGACCGGCCCCGGTGAGCCGTGCCACCAGGTGCTCGCGCACGGTGGCCCACGCCCCGTCCGCGGGCAGCCTCACCCGTACGGGGTCCACCCCGTGGCGTTGCGGGAGCGGGGCGGGCGGGGGCGGCGTACGGCGTCTCATCGGGGTCAAGGGTACGGCGGCACGGTGCCGGCGGTGCCGTGCCGGGAAGGGGCGGGCGGCCCGGTCTGGCGTGCCGGGAAGGGGCGGGCGGCCCGGCCAGCCCCGGTGGGAGGCGGGTCACGCCGCATCCCGGCCGGGCGGTCGTGGGGGAGCCCACGCCCTCGACCGAGGCGCAGGCGAGGAGGGGGCGGGCCGGCTCAGGCGGCGGCTGCCGCCGGGTCGTTCTCCTGCTCGGCCTCGATCCGGGCGTTCCACTCCCGCTTGGACGCCTGCCATCCGTCCTCGTTGTGGCCGAGGCGCCAGTAGCCGGAGATCGACAGGTCCTCGCGCGGGACCTGCAGCTCCACCCGCAGCAGCCTGCGCAGCTCCTTCACGAAGCCCGCCTCGCCGTGCACGAAGGCGTGCATCCGGCCCTTGGGGAACTCCAGCTCGCGCACCGCCTCCACCAGCGCCTCGCCGACCGGACGGTCCCCGCGGTGCAGCCAGACGACCCGTACCTCGGTGTCGATCTTCTGCTCCTCCTCGGGGCCGGACACCTCGACGAAGGCGTGGGCGCGCGCTCCGGCGGGCAGCGTCTCCAGGGCGCGGGCGATGGCGGGCAGCGCGCTCTCGTCACCGGCGAGCAGGTGCCAGTCGGCCGCCGCGTCGGGCGCGTACGCACCGCCGGGGCCCATGAAGCGGACGGTATCGCCGGGCTGCGCCCGCAGGGCCCAGGGGCCGGCCAGGCCCTCGTCGCCGTGGACCACGAAGTCGAGGGTCAGTTCGCGCAGTTCGGGATCCCAGTCGCGCACGGTGTACGTGCGGGTCACCGGCCACTGCTCGCGCGGGAACTCGGCGCGGATCCGCTCCAGGTCGAAGGGCTCCGGGTAGGTGACACCGGCGGCGCCGAACAGCAGCTTCACATAGTGGTCGGTACAGGTGTCCGCGGCGAATCCGGCGAGACCCTCACCACCGAGCACCACGCGCTGCATGTGCGGGGTCAGCCGTTCGGTGCGCACCACCTGGGCGGTATGGGGCTTGCGCGGCTTTCGTCCCGGACGCTCTGCCATCACGGCCTCCTGCGGAGTTGGTTAGGTTTACCTAAGTTAGCACCCCGATCCGATGTGAGACCTCCTCCCAGGAGTCTTCCCGGGAGCGTTTTGCCGGAACATTCCGTACCGGTCGCCGCCCGGGTCAGCCCGTCAGCGTGGTCAGCAGCCGCTCCAGGGAGCCGCCGAGCCCCCAGCGGCGCGCCAGCTCCCGCAGGGCCGCCGGGTCGCGCGGGGCGTGCGGCAGGGTGGTGTCGACGTCCGGCAGGGGCACGTCTCCGGCCACCCGCACCACCTTCGGCGCGACCGCGACGTACGGCCGGGCCTCGGTGAGCCGCTTGCGCTGCGACGGCGTGAGCCGGGCCCGCGGATCGTCGACCGCCGCCATGATCCCGGCCAGGTCACCGAACTCGGCGAGCAGCTTCGCGGCCGTCTTCTCGCCGATGCCGGCCACGCCCGGCAGGCCGTCGCTCGGGTCGCCGCGCAGCAGCGCCAGATCCGCGTACCCCCGCCCGTCGACGCCATACTTCTCGCGCAGCACCGCCTCGTCGGTCAGCTGCAGCGTGCCCACGCCCTTGAGCGGGTAGAGCACCCGGATCCCCCGCTCGTCGTCCACCAGCTGGTACAGGTCGCGGTCGCCGGTGACGATGTCGACCGGCCCCGCCGCCCGCCCGGTGAACGTGCCGATCACGTCGTCCGCCTCGTACCCCGCGACGCCGACGCGGGCGATCCCGATCGCGTCCAGCACCTCCTCGATGACCGGCACCTGCGGGGCGAGGGTGTCCGGCACCTCCTCCTCGTCCGGACCGCCCTGGCGCTCCTCGGCGACCCGGTGGGCCTTGTAGGTGGGGATGAGATCCACCCGCCACTGCGGGCGCCAGTCGGCGTCCATGCAGGCCACCAGCCGGTCCGGCCGGTGGTCCGTGACCAGCCGGTCGATGAAGTCCAGCAGGCCGCGGACCGCGTTGACGGGCGTGCCGTCCGGCGCCTTCACGGAGTCCGGGACGCCGAAGTAGGCGCGGAAGTACAGCGAGGCGGTGTCGAGGAGCATCAGTCGTCCGGTCACGCACGCATCATGCCGCACGGCACCGACAGCGGCCCTCCGCCCCGGAACGCGTTGCGTGCTGCGCACTGCCGTGAGCCCGGCCACTTACGGGTTTGCCTCCGCTTGACCTGGGGAGGCGCGGCCTCTGTCCTGTCACCGGAGGAGAGGTACGCGTGTCACCCAGGCTTGAGGCAGAGCACCTGTTCAAGGTGTTCGGAAGAAGACCGGACGACGCAGTGGCCCGGCTGCGCGAAGGCACCGACCGGGCCGAACTGCGCGCCGACGGCACGACCGCGGCCGTGATCGACGCCTCGTTCCGCGTCGAGGCGGGCGAGATCTTCGTCGTGATGGGGCTGTCGGGCTCCGGCAAGTCCACCCTGCTGCGCATGCTCAACGGGCTGCTGGAGCCGACCGCGGGGCGCGTGCGCTTCGACGGCCAGGACCTGACCTCCCTCTCCGGCAAGGCGCTGCGCGAGCTGCGCTCGAAGAAGATCAGCATGGTCTTCCAGCACTTCGCGCTGTTCCCGCACCGCAGTGTCCGCGACAACGCCGCCTACGGCCTGGAAGTGCAGGGCGTGCCCCGCGCCGAGCGCGAACGCCGCGCCGACGAGGCGCTCGCCCTGTGCGGCCTGGCCGGCTGGGAGAAGTCCTGGCCCGACGAGCTGTCCGGCGGCATGCAGCAGCGCGTCGGCCTCGCCCGCGCGCTCGCCACCGACGCGGACCTGCTGCTGATGGACGAGTCCTTCAGCGCCCTGGACCCGCTGATCCGCCGCGACATGCAGGACCAGCTGCTGGAACTCCAGAAGACCCTGAAGAAGACCATCGTCTTCATCACCCACGACCTGAACGAGGCCATGCGGCTCGGTGACCGCATCGCCGTCATGCGCGACGGGCGCATCGTCCAGACCGGCACGGCGCAGGACATCCTGCTGCGTCCGGAGGGCGACTACGTCGCCTCCTTCGTCCAGGACGTCGACCGCTCCCGCGTGCTGACCGCCGCCGCCGTGATGGACACCGACCTGCGCGGCGACGAGGCCGACTGCGGTTGCGAGACCGCGGCGCCCGGTACGCCGTTCACCGAGCTGTGCGCCATCAGCGCCCGGCTGTCCCATCCGGTGGCCGTCCTCGACGAGGGCCGGACCCTCGTCGGTGTGGTGCCCCGGCAGCGCCTGGTCGGCTTCCTCGGCGACGAGCCGGGCGGACCGGCGGCGTGCGACGGCAGCGGGGACAAGAAGGTGATCGGCCGTGCCTAGGATCCATCTCGGCGACTGGGTCGACTCCGGTGTCGACTGGCTCGTCAACCACCTGTCCTGGCTCTTCGACGCCGTCAAGGCGGTCATGGAGGGCATGTACGACGGCATCGACTCCGTGCTGGCCGCCCCCCAGCCGCTCCTGATGGCGGGCATTCTCGCCGTCGTCGCCTGGTGGCTGCGCGGCCTGCTCGCCGGTGTCCTCGCCTTCGCCGGCTTCGCCCTCGTGGACTCGCTCGACCTGTGGGACCAGGCGATGTCCACGCTCGCCCTGGTCCTGGTGGCGACCGTGATCGCCCTGGTGATCGGGATCCCGCTGGGCATCTGGGCGGCCCGCTCCCAGGCGGTCAGCGCGGCCGTACGGCCGGTGCTGGACCTGCTCCAGACCATGCCGTCGATGGTCCTGCTGATCCCCGCCATGCTCTTCTTCGGCCTCGGCACCGCCCCCGGTGTCGTCGCCACCCTGATCTTCGCGCTGGCCCCGGGCGTCCGCATGACCGAACTGGGCATCCGCCAGGTCGACGCGGAACTGGTCGAGGCCGCCGAGGCGTTCGGCACGACCCCCCGCGACATCCTCTGGCGCGTCCAGCTGCCGCTCGCCCTGCCCACCATCATGGCCGGCGTCAACCAGGTGATCATGCTGGGCCTGTCCATGGTCGTCATCGCCGGCATGGTCGGCACCGGTGGCCTCGGCGGCGCGGTGAACCAGGCCATCGGCCAGGTCGACATCGGCTTCGGCTTCGAGGCGGGCGTCGGCATCGTCGTCCTCGCCATCTACCTGGACCGCGTCACCGGCGCCCTCGGCACCCACCTCTCCCCGCAGGGGCGCAGGGCCGCGGCGAAGGAGCGCACGCGCGCGTGGTCGTACCGCCCGCGCCCGGTCGTCGCCCTGGCCGGGGTCGTCGTCCTCGCCCTCGTCGCGGGCGGGATCGGGATCTTCGGCCCCTCCGCCGGCCCCTCCGAGGCGTCCGGCGCGAACGTCGGCAAGGGCAAGGAGATCAAGCTCGGCTACATCCCCTGGGACGAGGGCGTCGCCTCCACGTTCCTGTGGAAGGAACTGCTGGAGCAGCGCGGCTTCAAGGTGACCACGACCCAGTACGCGGCCGGCCCCCTCTACACCGGCCTGGCCACCGGCCAGCTCGACTTCGAGACCGACTCCTGGCTGCCCACCACCCATGCGGAGTACTGGGCGAAGTACGGCAAGCAGCTGGAGGACCTCGGCAAGTGGTACGGCCCCACCTCGCTGGAGCTGACCGTGCCGTCGTATGTCAAGGACGTGAACTCCCTGGCCGACCTCAGGGACCACGCCTCGGAGTTCGGCGGGAAGATCATCGGCATCGAGCCCAGCGCCGGCATGATGGGCCTGCTGAAGGACAAGGTGCTCAAGGAGTACGGCCTGGAGGGCGCGTACGACGTGGTCGACGGCTCCACGCCGGCCATGCTCGCCGAGCTGAAGCGCGCCTACGGCCGCAAGCAGCCCGTCGTCGTGACCCTGTGGTCGCCGCACTGGGCGTACAGCGACTACGGCCTGAAGAAGCTCAAGGACCCCGAGGGTGCCTGGGGCGAGGGCGACGGTGTGCACACCCTCGCCCGCAAGGGTTTCGCCGCCGACAACCCGCAGGTCGGGCAGTGGCTGAAGGACTTCTCCATGACCGAGGAGCAGCTGACGAGCCTGGAGGCGCAGATCCAGAAGTCCGGCAAGGGGGACGAGCAGGGCGCCGTCCGCACCTGGCTGCGACAGCACCCGGGTCTGGCCGACAAGTGGGCGCCCGTCGCCGAGGACGCCGCCCGGAGCCAGGCGGCCGGGTGACCTGACCGGCCCGGACCGCCTCCCGAGGGGCGGGCGCCGCCGGACGCCCCACGCGTCCGGCGCCGCCCGCCCCTCGGGGTGTCCGCGCCTACGGAACAGATCAGGCCAATCACCCTGGGTGAGCGGTGAGGGCGCGCGCAGGGTCCCCGGGCCCGGCTGGTCGGCAGGTTCATCCTGCCGGGGGACCCGGGCAGGGACCTGTCCCCGCCCCGGGACACTGGCGAGAACAGTGAGGGTGGGGGATCAAGGAGATGCCGGGGATGTGACAGGCACGTGAAACGGTTTGCCGAACATGCGTAGGGTGCAGAGAAGTCATCGGAAGAGGGATGCCCCGAGAGGGGCACCCGGACAGCGGCACGACGAGCGAAGGAGGGAGCCGGAGCGATGGGCGACCACAAAGACCAGCAGCCCGTGCGGGTGGGCGCGGCCGTCCGGCGGCGCCGCCGTGCGCTGGAACTGACCCTCGCCGTCGTGGCCGAGCGCAGCGGCCTCTCCGTGCCCTTCCTCAGCCAGGTCGAGAACGACCGGGCCCGCCCGAGCCGTACCTCCCTGGAGAAGCTGGCCGACGCCCTGCGCACCACGGCCGTCGAGCTGCTCGCCGCCGCCGACCCGGCCGCCAGCGTGGACGTCGTCCGCGCCGAACCCGTCGCCGAGGGCGACTTCGCACCACGCACCCGCTCCCTGGTCCGCGGCCACCACCAGTTGCACGCCTCGGAGTTCACCGGCGACCACGACGCCGGACGCGAGTTCCAGCACCGCAACGACGAGCTGATGTACGTCGCCGACGGCGCGGTGGAGATAGAGGCCGAGGGGCGTGCCTACCGCCTCGGCCGCGGCGACACCCTGTACCTGACGGGCGGGGTCCGGCACCGCTGGCGGGCCACGGTGCCCGACACCCGGGTCATCGTGGTGGCGGTCGCCGAGCACATCGAGGCCGTCCAGGACAGGTCCCGCTAGATGCGCGACGGTTCTGGCCACCGGCCGGCCGGGGGTGCGGCGGGGCCGGCCGCGCGGCTTCCCGAGCCCGTGCGGCACACTCCGGCTCCCGGGGTGGCGTAGTGCGGGTGGTCTCCCTGGTGCCCTCGCTGACCGAGGCCGTCGCGGTGTCGCTGCCCGGGGTGCTCGTCGGTGTCACCGACTGGTGCACCCGGCCGGAAGGGCTGGACGCCGTCCGGATCGGCGGTACGAAGAACCCGGCGGTGGACCGGATCCTCTCCCTGGCCCCCGACCTGGTGATCGCCAACGAGGAGGAGAACCGCCCCGCCGATCTCGACGCGCTGCGCGCGGCCGGCCTCGATGTGCTGGTCACCGAGGTGCGGACCGTCCCGCAGGCCGTCGCCGAACTAGAACGGGTGCTCGTCGCCTGCGGCGCGCCGGGCCGCCCGCGCTGGCTGGAGGAGGCCGAGGCGGCATGGACGGCCCTGCCCTCGCCCTCGCCGGGGACCGGTACGGCGGCCGGGACCGGTACGGCGGCGGGGGCCTGTGTGACGGCGGGGGCCGGTACAGCGGTGGGGGCCGGTTCGGCGGCGGGGGGCCGTGTGACGGCGGGGGGCCGAACGACGGCGGTCGTGCCCGTCTGGCGCCGCCCCTGGATGGTCCTGGGCCGGGACACCTTCGCGGGCGACGTACTGGCCCGCCTCGGTGTGGACCACCTCTACGCCCGCCACCCCGAGCGCTACCCCCGGGTCCCCCTGGCGGAACTGCGCGCGGCGGCCCCCGACCTGGTGGTCCTGCCCGACGAGCCCTACCGCTTCACCGCGGACGACGGACCGGAAGCCTTTCCCGGCCTGCCCTGCGCCCTGGTCAGCGGACGGCACCTGACCTGGTACGGCCCGTCCCTGGCCGAGGCGCCGAAGGTGCTGGCCGAGGCCCTGCGGGCAGCTCACCGCTGAGCAGAGCGCGCACGGTGCCGCGGGCCGCCGCGACCCAGGCCGCCACCAGGACGCCGTACAGGCCGAGCGCCAGCGCGTCGTACACGGCGAGGCCGGTGTGCCGGGCGAGGGAGGCCGCGCCGGTGACACAGGTGCCCACCGGGAAGGTGAACGCCCACCAGGTCAGCGAGAACCCCATGCCCTGCCGCCGGGCCCGCACGACGTGCGCGGTGGCCAGCGCCAGCCAGAGCAGTGCGAAACCCATGACGGGCACGCCGTACAGGACCGCGAGGACCCGGAGGCCGCCGTCGTAGGGCGCCGGTACGACGCCGGGGGCGACGTCCGCGATCTTGCCGACGGCGGTGACGGACTGCCCGAGCGGGCCGAGGACCAGGAAAAGGGTCGGGGTGAGCGCGAGCGGCAGCGGCCCGGAGGTGATCAGCCGGGCGAAGACCAGCGGCAGCATCAGCAGCGTGGCCAGCAGGCTCAGCCCGAACATCGCGAAGCAGGCCAGCAGCAGGGTCTCCCGGGGCTGGCCCGGTGGCAGGTGCGGCACCAGCAGCGGGCCGAGCGCGGCCGACACCATCGGCGCGACCACGGGCAGCAGCCACACCGGGGTGGCCTGACCGGGTTCGACGCGGTGCCGTACGGCCATCAGGTACGGCACGGCGACGGCGGCACCGAGTCCGACCGCCGTGCCGGCGCCGAACAGCACGGCGTCCAGGGCCACCGCCGTGCGCGTGCCGAGCAGGTCCCGGCCGGCGGTCAGGGCGCCGCCGCCCACCGCCAGCAGGGCCATCGCGAGGCAGCCGTAGAAGGGGGCCACGGCCGGATCCGCCAGGTGGGCGCGGACCTGGTCGCGGTGGCGGGCCCAGTGCACGGCCCGGGCGGTCAGCAGGACCAGCAGCATGAGCAGGGACAGCGCCCAGACGGCCGAGAGGAGGCCGCGCAGCCCGTGCGCCGCCGGCAGCGCGACACCGGCCGAGGCGACGACGGCCGTACCCATGACGGAGGCGTACCAGTTCGGTCCGAGGTGGCGGAGCCGGGCGGCGGGGAGCAGGGGTACGGGCTGGGCTGCGGTGACCATGTCTCCACGGTCGCGGTACCGGTCGTCCCCGACCAGGAGGTTCCTTCCTATGAGGGCATAAGCTGGTCTTATGAGCGAGGTGGAAGGGCGGCGGGAGAGCAGTCGGTCGCTGGCGCACCGGGTGCCGGATCTCGCCGGGCTGGAGCTGCTGCTCGCGGTCGCGCGGCTGGGCAGTCTCGGCGCGGCGGCACGCGAGGTCGGCATCACCCAGCCGGCCGCCAGCAGCCGGCTGCGCTCCATGGAACGGCAGCTGGGCGTGGCGCTCGTCGACCGCTCGCCGCGCGGCTCCCGGCTCACCGACGCCGGTGCCCTGGTCACGGACTGGGCCCGGCGGGTGGTGGAGGCGGCGGCGGCCTTCGACGCGGGGGCGCGGGCACTGCGCGACCGGCGGGACTCGCGGCTCCGGGTCGCGGCGAGCATGACGATCGCCGAGTACCTGCTGCCCGGCTGGCTGCTCGCCCTGCACGCCGAGCGCCCGGACACGGCCGTCTCGCTGCTCGCGGGCAACTCGGCGAAGGTCGCGGAGCTGCTGCTGGCCGGGGAGGCGGACCTCGGCTTCGTGGAGGGCCTGACCGTGCCCACGGGGCTGGACTCCGCTGTCATCGCCCGCGACCGGCTGATCGTCGTCACCGCGCCGGGCCACCCGTGGGCCCGTCGCCGGCGCCCCCTGACGGCGGCGGAGCTCGCGGCGACCCCGCTCATCCTGCGCGAGCGCGGCTCCGGCACGCGGCAGGTCCTGGACGCCGCGCTCGGCGGCCTGGCCCGGCCGCTGATGGAGCTGTCCTCGACGACGGCGGTGAAGGCGTCCGCGGTGAGCGGCGCGGGCCCCTCGGTCCTCAGCGAACTGGCGGTGGGGGAGGAGCTGGCGATGCGGCGCCTGGTCGGCATCCCGGTGGACGGCGTGTCGCTGCGCCGCGACCTGCGAGCGGTCTGGCCCACGGGCCACCGCCCGACGGGCCCCGCGAGAGACCTGCTGTCCCTGACCCGCGGCTGACGCCCCTGCGAGAGGCGTGCTGTCCCTGGCCCGCGGTTGGCGCCTCCCGCGAGAGGCTTGCTGTCCCTGGCCCGCGGTTGTCGCCCCCTGCGAGAGGCGTGCTGTTCCTGGCCCGAGGTTGTCGCCCCCTGCGAGAGGCGTGCTGTTCCTGGCCCGCGGTTGTCGCCCCCCGCGAGAGACCTGCTGTCCCCGCCCGACCCGCGGCTGACGCCCCCACCGCCGGGGTGAAAATCCGTGGCTCGTCTGCGCCCCCGCCCGGCACCATGCTGGTCATGACCACCGTCACCGCACCGCCCGCCACGGGCGTCCGTGCACCCTGGGAAGACCTGCCGGTCCGCGTCCGTGACGCCGTCGGTGAGGTGCTCGGGGCGCCGGTCGTGCGGGCGGTCACCCAGCACGGCGGGTTCTCTCCCGGCGTGGCCGCCCGCGTACGCACCGCCGGCGGCCGCACCGGCTTCGTCAAGGCGGTGAGTGCCGAGGCCAACCCGCGCAGCCCCGGCCTGCACCGCGCGGAGGCGCGGATCGCCGCCGCCCTGCCGGACACCCTGCCCGCGCCCCGGCTCCTCGGGTCGTACGACGACGGCACCTGGGTGGCCCTGGTCTTCGAGGAGGTCGCGGGACGCCAGCCGCACGTGCCCTGGCGGCCCGCGGAACTGCGCCGGGTGCTCGACGCCGTCACCGCCCTCGCCCGCACCGGCACCCCGTGCCCGCTCGACGTCCCGCCCGTCGCCGAGGAGCTGGCCGACGCCTTCCGCGGATGGCGGCGCCTGCGCGACGGCGAGGTCGCGGACGTGCGGGGCCGGGTCGACCGGTGGGCCGTCGCCCACCTGCCCGGACTCGCCGCGCTGGAGGCCCGCTGGGCCGAGGGCGCCTCCGGGGACACCCTGGCCCACGCCGACCTGCGCGCGGACAACGTGCTGCTCACCGCCGACGGAGGCGTCGGCTTCGTGGACTGGCCGCACGCCCTGCGTGCCGCGCCCTGGTTCGACCTGCTGGTACTGCTGCCGTGCGTCCGGGCCCAGGGCGGACCGGACCCGCAGGAGGTGTTCGCCGCGCACCCCCTGGGCCGGGCCGCGGACCCGGACGCCGTCACCGCGGCGCTCGCCGCCCTCGCCGGCTACTTCCTGCGCGGCTCACTGGAGCCCGCGCCACCGGGCCTGCCCACCCTGCGCCCCTTCCAGCGCGCCCAGGCCGACGTGGCCCTCACCTGGCTCAGGAGGCGGCTGTGACCAGCGCCCGCATCACCCGCAGGTCCTCGCCCATCTCCGGGTGCCACTGCACCCCCAGCACCCAGCCCCGCTCCGGCGCCAGTTCGAGCGCCTCCACCGTGCCGTCCGCCGCGTAGGCCGAGGGGACCAGTCCCGTGCCGAGCCGCTCCACCGCCTGGTGGTGGTACGTGGGCACCGACAGCTCCTCCGGGACGATCTCGCCGTACAGGGTGCCCGGCACCGGCTTCACCGGGTGCCCGCCGAACACGCCGACCGTCTCCGCGTGCCCGTCCAGGTGCTGGACGAGGGTGCCGCCGAGGGCGACGTTCAGCAGCTGCATGCCCCGGCAGACGCCGAGCAGGGGCACGCCCGCCGTCAGTGCCGCCTCGATCAGCGCCAGCTCCCAGGCGTCCCGTTCCGGTGCCGGCGGCCCGGTGCGCGGGGAGCGCTCGGCGCCGTACCGGGCCGGGTCGACGTCCGGGCCCCCGGCGATGACCAGCCCGTCGAGCCGGGCCACCGCCTCGGCGGCGCGCTCCGGGGCGTCCGGCGGCAGCAGGAACGCCAGTCCGCCGGCCCGCTGCACCAGCCGCGGATAGCCGGCCGGCAGCAGCACCGCCGGCAGCTCCCACACGCCCCAGCGCGCGCCGGTCTCCAGATACGTGCTCACGCCGATCAGCGGCCGTACGGTCATGCTGCCCTCCCTGGCTCCACAGGTGCTCGCTTCACGGTGCTCTCCTTCCGGGGCCGCTTCAAGACGGCCCCGGCAAAGGTCCGCCGTCAAACCTTTGCAGATCCGGCTCAGGCCAGGAAGCCCCGCAGCAGGGCCGCCGTGCCCGCGCAGTGCTCGCGCATCATCTCGCGGGCCCCGTCCGCGTCCCCGTCCAGCACGGCCTCCACCAGTGCGGCATGCTGGCGCTGGGAGTGCTCCAGGTTGCGCACCAGCAGCGGGATGCAGTCCAGCAGGTCGTTGACCGTCGCCCGGACCGCCGCGTACTGCGCGGTCAGCGAGGGGGAGCCGCACAGCTCGGCCAGGGTCAGGTGCAGCAGCGTGTCGGCCCGCCGGTAGTCCGCCAGCGGCGCCTCGTGGGTGCGGTCCAGTGCCTCCCGCAGCCGCCCCGCCTGCTCCCCGGTGAGCCCGTGCGCCGCGCACAGGCCGGCCGCGCCCACCTCCAGCACCTCGCGGAAGCGCAGGACGTCCTCGATGTCGACCGCGGTGATCCGGCGCCGCAGTTCGTCCTCGCCGCCCGCGTCCGGGCGCGGCAGCACGAACGTTCCGCCGTACCGCCCGCGCCGCGCCTCCACGAGCCCCTGGTCCTGGAGCACCTTCAGCACCTCGCGCAGCGTCACCCGGCTGATCCCGAGCCGCTCCGCCAGCTCCCGCTCGGCCGGCAGCCGCCCACCGCCCGGCACCAGTCCCAGCCGGACGACCTGCAGGATCTGCTCCAGCGCCTCCTCGAAGCCGTTGCCCGCCCGCACCGGCCGCAGCACCGGAGTGAGCCGGTCTGCCCCCGTCTGCTCGTGCAGCCCTTCCGGACCCGCGTCCTGCGACATGCGCCGTACCCCCTTCCCAAGCAATGGTTCTCCGCAATACCTTATGGCTCCCGGCCCGGCCGAAAAAGCGTGAAGGCGCCGAAGGAGGCTCCCCCCGTGGCAGACCGCACACCCCCGCTCAGCGTCGAGGAACTGCATGCCCTCGTCGCGAGCGGTGAGATCGACACTGTCGTATTGGCCTTCCCCGACATGCAAGGGCGGCTGCAGGGCAAGCGGTTCGCCGCCCGGTTCTTCCTCGACGAGGTCCTGCACCACGGCACCGAGGGCTGCAACTACCTCCTCGCCGTGGACACCGAGATGAACACCGTGGACGGCTACGCGATGTCGTCCTGGGAGCGCGGCTACGGCGACTTCGCCATGCGCCCCGACCTCGCCACCCTGCGCCGCGTGCCCTGGCACCCCGGCACCGCGCTGCTCGTCGCCGACCTCGCCTGGAACGACGACTCCCCGGTGACCGCCGCGCCCCGCCAGATCCTGCGCCGCCAGCTGGAGCGGCTCGCCGCACTCGGCTACACCGCCCAGGTGGGCACCGAGCTGGAGTTCATCGTCTTCAAGGACAGCTACGAGCGGGCCTGGGACGCGAACTACCGGGGCCTGACACCCGCCAACCAGTACAACATCGACTACTCCATCCTCGGCACCGGCCGCATCGAGCCCCTGCTGCGCCGGCTGCGCAACGACATGGCGGGCGCCGGCCTCACCGTCGAGTCCGCCAAGGGCGAGTGCAACCCCGGCCAGCACGAGATCGCCTTCCGCTACGACGAGGCCCTCGTCACCTGCGACCAGCACGCCCTCTACAAGACCGGCGCCAAGGAGATCGCCGCACAGGAGGGCGTCTCGATCACCTTCATGGCCAAGTACAACGAGCGCGAGGGCAACTCCTGCCACATCCACCTCTCGCTCGCCGACGCCGACGGCGGCAACGCCATGGCCGACGGCGACGGGATGTCCGAGGTGATGCGGCACTTCCTCGCCGGTCAGCTCGCCGCCCTGCGCGACTTCTCCCTCCTCTACGCCCCCAACATCAACTCCTACAAGCGGTTCCAGCCCGGCTCCTTCGCCCCCACCGCCGTCGCCTGGGGCCACGACAACCGCACCTGCGCCCTCCGCGTGGTCGGACACGGCCGCTCCCTGCGCTTCGAGAACCGCCTCCCCGGCGGCGACGTCAACCCCTACCTCGCCGTAGCCGGCCTGGTCGCGGCCGGTCTCCACGGCGTCGAGCACAAACTCGAACTGCCCGACCCCTGCGCCGGCAACGCCTACACCGCCGGCTTCGCGCACGTCCCGACCACCCTGCGCGAAGCCGCCGAACTCTGGGAGCACAGCCCGATCGCCAAGGCCGCCTTCGGTGACGAGGTCGTCGCGCACTACCGCAACATGGCGCGCGTCGAACTGGAGGCATTCGACGCCGCGGTCACCGACTGGGAGCTGCGCCGCTCCTTCGAACGCCTGTGAACGACGCCCTGAAAGCCCGGGGCGGACACGCAGCCTGCACGACGCCCCTGAAAGCCGGGGATGTCCGCGCAGCCTGTGCACGACGCCCCTGGAAGCCGGGGATGCCCGCGCAGCCTGTGCACGACGCCCCTGGAAGCCCGGGGCGTCCGCGCAGCCTGTGAACACCCGTGCAGACGCCCCCGCCCACGTCCGCGAAGACGTCCCGTGAAAGGTCACCCCTTGACTGACCCGCACGAACTGCGCGTACTCAACCCGGCCACGGAAGAGGTCGTCGCCACCGTCCCCGCCGCCGGCGCCGAGGACGTGGACGCGGCCGTCGCCCGCGCCGCGCGCGCCCAGACCGGCTGGGCCGCCCTCGCCCCCGCCGACCGGGCCCGGCTGCTCCGCCGTTACGCGGACGTGGTCGACGGCCACACCGAGGAACTCGCCCAGCTGGAGGTCCGCGAGGCCGGCCACACCGTCGGCAACGCCCGCTGGGAGGCGTCCAACGCCCGCGACCTGCTTCTCTACGCCGCCGGTGGCGCCGAACGCGTGCTCGGCCGGCAGATCCCGGCACCCGGCGGCTGGAACGTCACCTTCCAGGAACCCCTCGGCGTGATCGGCGTGATCGCCCCCTGGAACTTCCCGATGCCCATCGCCGCCTGGGGCTCATTCCCCGCGCTCGCCGCGGGCAACGCGGTCGTCCTCAAGCCCGCCGAGACCACCCCGCTCACCGCGCTCCGCCTCGCCGAACTCGCCCTGGAGGCGGGCCTGCCCGAGCACCTCTTCCAGGTGCTGCCCGGCTACGGCGCCACCGCGGGACGCGCCCTGGTGGACCACCCCGACGTGGCCAAGATCGTCTTCACCGGCTCCACGCGCACCGGCCGCGAGGTGATGGAGCGCTGTGCCCGCCTGGTCAAACCGGTCACCCTCGAACTCGGCGGCAAGAGCCCCAACATCGTCTTCGCCGACGCCGACCTCACCGCCGCCCTCGACCCCTCCTCCTTCCTGGACAACGCCGGCCAGGACTGCTGCGCCCGTACCCGCGTCCTGGTCCAGGAGACGGTGTTCGACGAGGCCCGGGACCTCCTGGCGGACGCGCTGGCCGCCGTCGTCGTGGGCGACCCCGCCGACGAGAAGACCGGGATGGGCCCGCTGATCTCCCGGCAGCAGCTGGAGCGCGTACGGTCCTTCGTGCCCGCGGACGCCCCCGCCCTGCGCGGCAGCGCCCCCGACGGGCCCGGCTTCTGGTTCCCGCCGACCGTCCTCACCGGGGAACGGGCGGACAGCCCGGCCGCCACCGAGGAGATCTTCGGCCCGGTCGCCGTCCTCCTGCCCTTCACCGACGAGCGGGACGCCGTCCGCCTCGCCAACGCCACCCCCTACGGCCTCTCCGGCTCCGTCTGGACCCGGGACGTGGGCCGCGCCCTGCGCGTCTCGCAGGCCGTCCGGGCGGGCAACCTGTCCGTCAACTCCCACTCCAGCGTGCGCTACTGGACCCCGTTCGGCGGCTTCAAGCAGTCCGGCCTCGGCCGCGAACTCGGCCCCGACGCCCTGACCGCCTTCACCGAAACCAAGAACGTCTTCATCAGCACGGAGGGCTCCGTACAGTGACCGAAGAAACCGTCTGCCGCCGCCTGGCCGGCCGCACCGCCGTCGTCACCGGAGCCGGCAGCGGCATCGGACTCGCCACCGTCCGCCGGCTCGCCTCCGAGGGCGCCCACGTCGTCTGCGCCGACGTCGACGAAGCCCGCGGCAAGGCCGCCGCCGACGAGGTGGGCGGGCTGTTCGTCAAGGCCGACGTCACCGACCCCGAGCAGGTCGAGGCGCTGTTCGAGACGGCGTACGACACCTACGGCAGCGTCGACATCGCCTTCAACAACGCCGGCATCTCCCCGCCCGACGACGACTCCATCCTGGAGACCGGCCTGGAGGCGTGGAAGCGCGTCCAGGAGGTCAACCTCACCTCCGTGTACCTGTGCTGCAAGGCCGCCATCCCCTACATGCGCCGCCAGGGCAAGGGTTCCATCATCAACACCGCTTCCTTCGTGGCACGGATGGGCGCGGCCACCTCGCAGATCTCCTACACGGCCTCCAAGGGCGGCGTCCTCGCCATGTCCCGTGAACTGGGCGTGCAGTTCGCCCGCGAGGGCATCCGGGTCAACGCGCTGTGCCCCGGCCCGGTGAACACCCCCCTGCTGCAGGAGCTGTTCGCGAAGGACCCCGAGCGGGCCGCGCGCCGCCTGGTGCACATCCCGGTCGGCCGGTTCGCCGAGGCCGAGGAGATCGCCGCCGCCGTCGCCTTCCTGGCCAGCGACGACTCCTCCTTCGTCAACGCCACCGACTTCCTGGTGGACGGCGGGATCGCCGGCGCCTACGTCACTCCCCAGTAGGGCGCTTCACAGGTACGTCCGCCCCTCGCCCCGGTAGGTCGGCACGGTGGCCGTCACCGTGTCGCCCTCGACCAGGTGCAGCACGTCGAACCGCTCGCACAGCTCGCCCGCCTTGGCGTGCCGGAACCACACCCTGTCGCCGATGAGCAGGTCGTCGGCGGGCGAGCCGAGCAGCGGGGTCTGCACCTCCCCGGGGCCCTCCTGCGGGTCGTACCGCAGGCCCTCGGGCAGCCAGGGCACCGGCAGCCGGTCGGGTCCGGCTGCCCCGGAGGCCGGGTAACCGCCGCCGAGCACGGTGACGACACCCACCCCCGGCCGGCGGACCACCGGCTGGGCGAAGAGGGCGGCCGGGCGGCCGGTGAAGGAGGTGTAGTTGTCGAACAGACGCGGCACGTACAGCCCCGAACCGGCCGCGACCTCGGTGACCGCGTCCTCGGCGGCGGTGTGCTGGACGCTGCCGGTGCCGCCGCCGTTCACGAACTCCAGGTCCGGGACGACGGCCCGCACCGCCCGGACGGCGGCGGCCCGCCGCTCCGCCAGCTCCCGGCGGGCGGCGGTCTGCATCAGCCGGATCGCCCGGGAGCGCAGGGGCCGTCCGGAGACCGCGTCGCCGACCCCGGCCACATGCCCCTCGTACGCCATGACGCCGACCAGCCGGAACCCCGGCCGGCGCGCCACCGACCGCGCGAGGTCGGCCAGTTGGGCAGGCGAGCGCAGCGGCGAGCGCCGCGCGCCCACCCGGACCCGGCCCCCCAGCAACTGCAACGAGGTGTCCAGCTCCAGGCAGACGCGCACCACTTCCCGCCCGCCGTCGCGGGCGGCGTCGACGAGGTCGAGCTGCGCCGGGTCGTCCACCATCACGGTGACGGCCCCGGCGAGCTTGGGATCGGCGGCCAGCTCCGCGAACCCGGAACGGTCGGCCGACGGATAGGCCAGCAGGACGTCGTCGAACCCGGACCGCGCGAGCCACAGCGACTCGGCCAGGGTGAAGGACATGACGCCCTGGAAGCCGTCACGGGCCAGGACCCGTTCCAGCAGGGCCCGGCAGCGCACCGACTTGCTGGCCACGCGGACCGGTTTGCCGGCGGAGCGGCGCACCAGGTCGGCCGCGTTGGCGTCGAACGCGTCGAGATCCACGATCGCCAGAGGGGCGTCGAGATGGGCGGTGGCCCGGTCGTAACGGGCCCGGTCGGCGGCAGGCGCAGTCATGGCGGAAGCCTGCCAGACAGGATTACCGCAGGGTAGGGGGATGTTCCGGGCAGATGCCCCGGGCGCACGGACCGGTTCCGTTCCGGCCCCCCAGAAGCCGTAGAGTGACGCGCACGCACGGCGGAACGCGCCCGGCGCCTCTGGTGAACCGGGATGCCCGTCCAGCCGTACGGGTATGCGTGCCCGGGGACGCTTCAGCGGCCGGGCACGGTCGAGCAGCAGGACGCCCCGCGTGCGGGGAACGGCCCGGGTACGAGGAAACGGGGGGTGCATGGGCACGGAAGCGCGACACGCCCCCGTCCCGCCCCACCCGCCG
>NZ_WWJT01000765.1 GCF_009865385.1 Streptomyces sp. SID486
CCCGGTGCCCCCGGCGGCGGTCCCCGTCCGCAGGCGCCCGGCGCCCAGGGCGGCGGTCCTCGTCCGCAGGCTCCGGGCGGTCCCCGTCCGTCGCCGTCCGGCATGCCCCGCCCGCAGGGCGGCGGCCCGCGTCCCGGCCCGGCCGGTCCGCGCCCGAACCCCGGCATGATGCCGCAGCGTCCCGCTGCCGGCCCGCGTCCCGGTGGCGGTGGCCCCGGCGGCCGTGGCCCCGGTGGCGGCGGTCGTCCCGGTGGCGGCGGCGGTCGTCCGGGTGGCGGCGGCTTCGCCGGTCGCCCGGGTGGCGGTGGCGGCGGCTTCGCCGGCCGTCCCGGTGGTCCCGGCGGTGGCGGTGGCGGCGGTTTCGCCGGCCGTCCCGGTGGTCCCGGCGGTGGCGGCGGTGGCCGTCCCGGCTTCGGTGGCCGTCCCGGTGGTCCCGGTGGCCGCGGTGGCACGCAGGGCGCCTTCGGCCGTCCCGGCGGTCCCGCGCGTCGTGGCCGCAAGTCGAAGCGGCAGAGGCGCCAGGAGTACGAGGCCATGCAGGCCCCGAGCGTCGGCGGCGTGATGCTGCCGCGCGGCAACGGCGAGGCCATCCGCCTCTCCCGCGGCGCGTCGCTCACGGACTTCGCGGAGAAGATCAACGCCAACCCGGCGTCGCTCGTCGCGGTCATGATGAACCTCGGCGAGATGGTCACGGCCACGCAGTCCGTCTCCGACGAGACGCTGCAGCTCCTCGCGGGCGAGATGAACTACACGGTTCAGATCGTCAGCCCCGAGGAGGAGGACCGCGAGCTGCTCGAGTCCTTCGACATCGAGTTCGGCGAGGACGAGGGCGACGAGGAGGACCTGGTGGTCCGCCCGCCGGTCGTCACCGTCATGGGTCACGTCGACCACGGTAAGACCCGACTGCTCGACGCCATCCGCAAGACGAACGTCATCGCGGGCGAGGCCGGCGGCATCACCCAGCACATCGGTGCCTACCAGGTCGCGACCGAGGTCAACGACGAAGAGCGCAAGATCACCTTCATCGACACCCCGGGTCACGAGGCGTTCACCGCCATGCGTGCCCGTGGTGCGAAGTCGACCGACATCGCGATCCTGGTCGTCGCGGCCAACGACGGCGTCATGCCGCAGACGGTCGAGGCGCTCAACCACGCCAAGGCGGCCGACGTGCCGATCGTGGTGGCGGTCAACAAGATCGACGTCGAGGGTGCCGACCCGACCAAGGTGCGCGGTCAGCTGACCGAGTACGGCCTGGTGGCCGAGGAGTACGGCGGCGACACGATGTTCGTCGACATCTCCGCCAAGCAGGGTCTGCACATCGACAGCCTCCTGGAGGCCGTCGTCCTCACCGCCGACGCCTCGCTCGACCTGCGGGCCAACCCGAACCAGGACGCGCAGGGCATCTCGATCGAGTCCCGTCTCGACCGCGGCCGCGGTGCCGTGGCGACGGTCCTCGTCCAGCGAGGCACCCTGCGGGTCGGCGACACGATGGTGGTGGGCGACGCCTACGGCCGCGTGCGCGCCATGCTCGACGACAACGGCAACAACGTCGCCGAAGCCGGCCCGTCGACGCCGGTCCAGGTCCTGGGCCTGACCAACGTCCCGGGTGCGGGTGACAACTTCCTGGTGGTGGACGAGGACCGTACGGCCCGTCAGATCGCCGAGAAGCGTGCCGCCCGTGAGCGCAACGCCGCGTTCGCCAAGCGCACGCGCCGCGTGTCGCTGGAGGACCTGGACAAGGTGCTCAAGGCCGGCGAGGTCCAGCAGCTGAACCTGATCATCAAGGGTGACGCTTCCGGTTCCGTCGAGGCCCTCGAGTCCTCCCTGCTCCAGCTGGACGTCGGCGAAGAGGTCGACATCCGCGTCCTGCACCGCGGTGTCGGTGCGGTCACGGAGTCCGACATCGACCTGGCGATGGGCTCCGACGCCATCGTGATCGGCTTCAACGTCCGCGCGGCCGGCCGCGCGGCGCAGATGGCCGAGCGCGAGGGTGTGGACGTCCGGTACTACTCGGTCATCTACCAGGCGATCGAGGAGATCGAGGCGGCCCTCAAGGGCATGCTCAAGCCGGAGTACGAAGAGGTCGAGCTCGGTACGGCGGAGATCCGCGAGGTCTTCAAGTCGTCCAAGCTGGGCAACATCGCCGGTGTGCTGGTCCGGTCGGGCGAGGTCAAGCGCAACACCAAGGCGCGCCTCATCCGCGACGGCAAGGTGGTCGCGGAGAACCTCACCATCTCCGGTCTGCGTCGCTTCAAGGACGACGTCACCGAGATCCGCGAAGGGTTCGAGGGCGGTATCAACCTCGGCAACTTCAACGACATCAAGGTCGACGACGTCATCGCGACGTACGAGATGCGCGAGAAGCCGCGGGCGTAACGCCTACGGTTCGTGCCGGCCGACGGGACTCTCTGTCCCGTCGGCCGGCACGCCGTTTGCGGCCCGTACGCAAGGTCCACGGAGCGTAATATCCGTCGATCGCCCGGGCCGCTTCGTTGTACGGTTCTTGATGTCCCCGGCCACACGGACCCGGGGCCATCGATCCCGTACCGGCGGGTGAACCGGTTACACACATGTACGTGGGGACTCTGTCCTTCGACCTCCTCCTCGGCGACGTCCATTCGCTGAAGGAGAAGCGCTCCGTCGTCCGCCCGATCGTCGCCGAACTCCAGCGGAAGTACGCCGTGAGCGCGGCCGAGGTGGACCACATGGACCTCCATCGGCGGGCGATCATCGGCCTGGCCCTGGTCTCCGGCGACGCGGCGCACATCTCCGACGTACTGGACCGGTGTGAGCGGCTGGTCGCCGCCCGCCCCGAGGTGGAGCTGCTGTCCGTACGGCGGCGGTTCCACGGCGACGACGACTGACCACGAAACGCAAGCAAGAGAAAGAACGGGAGACGGACCAGTGGCCGACAACGCGCGGGCGAAAAGGCTGGCGGACCTCATCCGAGAGGTGGTGGCCCAGAAGCTGCAGCGCGGGATCAAGGACCCGCGGCTCGGCTCGCACGTCACCATCACGGACACCCGGGTCACGGGTGACCTGCGGGAGGCGACCGTCTTCTACACGGTCTACGGCGACGACGAGGAGCGGAAGGCGGCGGCCGCCGGCCTGGAGAGCGCCAAGGGCGTCCTCCGCTCCGCCGTGGGGGCCGCGGCCGGTGTGAAGTTCACACCGACGCTGACCTTCGTGGCGGACGCCCTCCCGGACACCGCCCGGACCATCGAGGACCTGCTCGACAAGGCACGCCAGTCCGACGAGAAGGTGCGCGAGGTGTCCGCGGGCGCCGCGTACGCCGGTGAGGCGGACCCGTACCGCAAGCCGGGCGAGGACGACGACGAGACGGACGACGCCGCCGAATGACCAGCAAGCCCACCCCGCCCGACGGCCTCGTCATCGTCGACAAGCCGTCGGGCTTCACTTCGCACGACGTGGTCGCGAAGATGCGCGGGATCGCGAGGACCCGCCGCGTCGGCCACGCCGGCACCCTCGACCCCATGGCGACCGGCGTCCTGGTCCTCGGGGTCGAGCGCGCCACCAAGCTCCTCGGGCACCTCGCGCTCACCGAGAAGGAGTACCTGGGCACCGTCCGCCTGGGCCAGAACACCGTCACCGACGACGCCGAGGGCGAGATCACCTCGTCCACCGACGCCTCCAAGGTGACCCGGGACGCCATCGACGCCGGTATCGCCAAGCTCACCGGCGAGATCATGCAGGTGCCGTCCAAGGTCAGCGCCATCAAGATCGACGGCGTCCGGTCGTACAAGCGGGCCCGCGAGGGCGAGGACTTCGAGATCCCCGCCCGCCCGGTGACCATCTCCTCCTTCACGGTGTACGACGTCCGGGACGCGGTCGCCGAGGACGGCACGCCCGTACTCGACCTGGTGGTGTCGGTGGTCTGCTCCTCCGGCACCTACATCCGCGCGATCGCCCGTGACCTGGGCGCCGATCTCGGCGTGGGCGGCCACCTGACCGCGCTGCGCCGGACGCGCGTCGGACCGTACAAGCTGGACGCCGCCAGGACACTGGACCAGCTCCAGCAGGAGCTGACCGTGATGCCGATCGCCGAGGCCGCCACCGCCGCGTTCCGGCGCTGGCAGCTGGACGCCAAGCGGTCCCGGCTGCTGCTCAACGGCGTCCGGCTGGAGATGCCGGACGAGTACGCGGGCGCCGGCCCGGTGGCCGCCTTCGACCCCGAGGGCCGTTTCCTCGCCCTCGTGGAGGAGCAGCGCGGCAAGGCGAAGAGCCTGGCGGTCTTCGGCTGAGCGTGGAGCGGCGGCCGGCCACGGGGCCGGTCCCGCCGCCGCTCCACACTCCCCCCTCGGTTCCCCCACCCCTAGGTTGTCCAGCAGCCTCCGCCTATTCACCCGACCGGGCGGGCGCTCGGAGTGAACCGGGGGAGCGGAAGGGGGCGCGTTCGCCGCGCGATCTGTCCCGCCGATCACCACGCCCCTACCGTCGACGACAGGGCACGGGGACGGGCGGGGAGGTAAGGCCATGGCGGGACGGGGCCCGCGCACCGGAGGCGGGCGCCGGGATCACGGGGACGACTCCGGCCGGCGCGGTCGCACCGGGCGATCCCACCGCGCGGACGGTCGCCAGGACGGACGCGCGGACGACGGACGCGCGGACGACGGGCGCGCGTTCGGGCGGAGCGTGTCCGGACGGAGCGTCCACGGCGAGGGCACCTACGGCGGACCGGGTGTGTCCGCAGGGCCGACCGGCACCGCGGGACCGGACCGGGACGGGCGGATCGCGGACCGGTCCGGGAGCGCGGACGCGGCCGGTGCGGGCACGGGTGCCGGAGCCGGTGCCGGTGCCTGCGTCATGGACACGGCCCGCGCCGACGCCGCCCTTGTACGCATCCGGGACCTGGCCGGCCGTCCGCGCGGCCTCGGCTTCCTCGCCGACCACGAGGGCACCCTGCTCACCAGCCACGAGACCGTCGACGGCCTGGCCAGGCTGGCGCTGCACGCCGCCGGCGACCGCACCTGCGTGGTCGCCGCCGAGGCCGTCACCCCGCTGCCCGGCCTGAACCTCGCCCTGGTGCGCACCGAGGGCCTCGGCACGGAGCCTTTGCCGCTGACCACGCGGGAGCGGATCGACGTGGGCACCTACGTCCGGATCACCGCCGGCTGCTGGCGCGAGGCACGGGTGCTCGCCGCCACCGAGGTCACGTACACCGCCACCGACCGCTTCCACCTCCTGGACGGCGCCCTGGAACTGGCCATCGGCACAGCGGGCCAGGACGCGCTCCGGCTCGGCGGCGGCGCGGCGGGCGGACCGGTGCTCGACGCCCGCACCGGCGCGGTCGTCGGCGTCCTCGGCACCGCCCTGCACACCGCCCGGCGCGACGCGGGCTTCGCGGTCCCGCTGCGGCCCGCCGACGGCGCCCTGGCCGCCCTGCTCGCCCGCAACGCGGCCACCGTGCCCGGCTCCGGCGCCGACCTCAACCTCGCCGGCATCCTCCAGCTGACCGCCACCTCGGTGGGCCAGGACGGTCCCCCCGGCGCCCTCACCGGCCACCCCGGCGCCGTCGAGCCGGTCGAACGCACCGGCATCGTCCGGGAGCTGGCCGCCTTCACGGCAGGCGACCGCCCCGTGCTCGGTCTGGTCGGCGCCCCGGGCAGCGGCCGTACGACGGAACTCGCGGCCCTCGCCGCCCGCCGCGCCCGGTGCGAACGGCCCGCCCCCACGCTGTGGCTGCGCGGCGCCGATCTGACGGACACCGACGAATCGGTGGCCGACGCCGCCCGCCGCGCGCTCGAGCGTGCCGCCCGGATCGTCGCCGCCGCCCGGTCCGTCCCCGCGGGGGACCTCGGCGACATCACCCCCGAACACCTGGCCCGCCTCGCCACCCGGGCCGGCCGCCCCCTGCTGCTCCTGCTCGACGGCCCCGAGGAGATGCCCCCGCTCCTCGCCCACCGCCTGTCCGACTGGACCAGGGGGACGGCGGCCTGGCTGCGCGAGACGGGCGCACGCCTGGTGGTGGCCTGCCGGGAGGAGCACTGGGAACGCGCGGGAAGGGCTTTCCCCGGCGGTTTGCTCCATGTCCCGGGCGAAGGGGGCGGGCAGGTGACGGTGGCGGAGGGCACCGGCGTCCCCCCGACGGATGCCGCCCCGGCGTGCGGGCTCGGCGGCGCGGGCGGTCCCGTGGGGGGTGGTGAGTCGCTGTGCGGGGGCGGTCCTGTCGGGGGCAGTGAGTCGCTGTGTGTGGGCGGTGGCGTGGGCGGTCCTGGAGAGGGTGGTGGGCCGCTGTGTGTGGGCGGTGGCGCGGAGGGCGGTGAGTCGCGGTGCGGGGGCGGTGGCGTGGGCGGTCCCGGAGAGGGGGGTGGGCCGCTGTGTGGAGGCGGTCCTGCGGGACGCGGTGAGTCGCTGTGCGTGGGCGGTGGCGTGGGCGGTCTTACGGAGCGCGGTGAGTCGGTGTGCGGAGGCGGTCCGGCGGAGGGCGGTGGGCCGTTGTGCGCGCCCGGTGCCGGTGTGCGCGGCACGGACGCGGACGACGGTGTCGCCGAGGGCGCGGCCCCGGACGGAGCCGTCGGCCCGCTGCCGCCCTGTGTGCGGGTCGGCGACCTCACCGCCGACGAGGGCCGGCGGGTCCGGGCCCGGTACGGCATCCCGGACGGCGTGCTCGGTGCCCGGGACGCGCGGCACCCTCTCACCCTCCGGCTGCTGTCCGAGGTCCGGGCCGCCCTCCCCGACGCGCCGGCCGCCGGGCCCCTCGACCGGCACGACGTCTTCGCCGCCTACCTCGATCTGGCGTGCCTGTGCGTCGCGGTCCGCCTCGCGGCCGCCGGCGGCCTGCGCGGCACGGCCGTACGACGGCTCGCGGCGCGTGTGGCCGGCCAGGTGCACGAGGCGGCCCGGCGCACTCTCGGCCCGGGGCAGGGGGAGCTGGACCGGGAGTCGTTCGAGGCGGTGTTCCCCTGGGGACCCGCCCCGGCCCGGCTCGGCGGCGGCACCGGCTGGGCCTCCGCCGTCCTCGCCGAGGGCCTCATCGTGCCGGCCGGCGGTGGCTACCGCTTCGCCCACGAGGATCTGGCGGACTGGCTCCAGGGCATGCACCTGGACCTGGACGAGGCCCTGCGCGCCCTGGTCCACCGCGCGGGCCGGCCGGCCGGGACCCGCCGCCCCGTCCCGGTGCCCCACCACCGTGTCGGCCCCGTCGTACAGGCCATGCTGCTCCTGGGCCGCCAGCAAGGTACCTGCCAACTCGCCCGGCAGCTGCGGGAACTGGTGGAAGCCCTGGACCACGACACCGGCTCCTGGTGGGCCGCCCGGCTGCTCGCCCGGACCCTGCTCCAGGTGCCCGACGCGACGCCGTACACCGAGGTGCTGCGCCTGCTCACCGACCGCGTCGTCGCCTGGCACCGCGCCCGGCGGCCCGTGCCGGCGGAGTTCGGCCCCGCCTTCTGGACCGAGCTGCCCGTCCCCGACACCGACCGCCTCGACCTGCTGCGCCGGCTCGTCCTGGCCGACCCGGCACCGCCCGCCACGGGCGACCGCTACCTGGACGCCGTCGCCGGGCTCCTCAGCGCCGCCCCCGGCGTCGTACAGCCCCTGCTCACACACTGGTTCACCGACGAGCGGCCGCTGCCCGCGACACCGCACGCCACCGTCGCCACCGCGGCGCAGGCACTGCTGCACACCCACCGCCACCGCGCCCTGGACCTGCTGACCGAGGTGCTGGTGGCCTGCGCCCACCGGCGCGCCGACGAACTGCTCGACGTCCTCGCCGAGGACGAGCCGTCGGCCGTCTGCCGGGCGGCCGACCGCTGGGCGCACGACGAACGCCCCGCCCGCCGCGCGGCGGCGGTCGCCTTCGGACTCCGCGCAGCCCCGCACCTCCGTTCCGAGGCGGACCGCGAGCTGCTGCGCCACACCGCCCTCGCCCTGCTCGCCCGCCCCGCCGACCGCACCCTGCACGGCGGAGCCCTGGCGGTGCTCGTCCACGACCCGCACACCCGCGACCGGTATCTGCCCGCCGCGCTGCGGCACTTCGCCGACGGCGACCCGCAGTTCCCGCCGAGCGCCCTGGTCCCGGCCCTGAGCACGCACCCCGACCCGGTCCTGGAGGCGTTCCGCGCCCGGCTGCGCGCCCCGGACGCCGGCGGCCCGGAGGCGGGCGCGGCCCTGCGCACCCTCACCGAGGCCACCACCCCGGCCCTCGCCCGCCGGGTCGCCGCCCTGGTCCAGGAGGCGGTGCGGCTGCGCCCGGAGACGGCCGGGCAGGTCGCCGGCTGTGTCGACCGCCGGCTCGAACAGGGCCCCACGGCCCGCCCGGTCCTGCTGCCCCTGGTCACCGGCCTGCTCGACGGCGGACCCGAGCAGGTCCGGGCGGCCCTCGCCACCGTCCTGGCCGCCGCCGGCACACCGGCCTCCCGCCCGCTCCGCCGCGAACTGCTGGAGTCCCTCCTCGACCGGGAGCGGGACCCGGCCGTCCTGGACGCCGTCCTGCACGCGGCCGCAGCCCAGGGGGACGCGGACATGGACCGGAGCGGTGGCGGGGACATGGGCCGGAGCGGTGGCGGGGACACGGGCCGGAGCGGTGGCGGGGACATGGACCGGAGCGGTGCGGGGGACCCCGTCGAGGCCCCGTACCGGCGGGAGGACGAGATCCGCGGTCTGGTCCACCGCACCGGGCTGCTCCTCGTCCGCACGCCCGAGGGCGCCACGCTCCTCGACCGCGGTCTGGCCGACCTCGGCCGGCACGTGCCGGGCTTCGCCGCGCGCATGGCCCGCTGGCTGACCGAGGCCCCGGACGACTGGGCCGGGATGGTGGGTCCCGGTGCCCGCCGCACGATCGAGAACCTGGCCGGCGTACGCGTACCGGCCTGATCGGCACCGCCGGACGTGCGCCCGGTCACAGCCCCCATGCCGATGCTGGCAGGGGCCACCCGGCATGGCACCCTTAGACCTGCACGACAAGGTCAAGGCATATACGGACAAGGGTTCGAGGAGCGGTCACAGTGCAGCGCTGGCGTGGCTTGGAGGACATCCCCCAGGACTGGGGGCGCAGCGTCGTCACCATCGGTTCCTACGACGGCGTCCACCGCGGCCACCAGCTGATCATCAAGCACGCCGTCGACAGGGCCCGTGACCTGGGCGTCCCGGCCGTCGTGGTCACCTTCGACCCGCACCCCAGCGAGGTGGTCCGCCCCGGCAGCCACCCGCCGCTGCTGGCCCCGCACCACCGCCGTGCCGAACTGATGGCCGAGCTGGGTGTCGACGCACTGCTCATCCTGCCGTTCACCACCGAGTTCTCGAAGCTGTCGCCCGCCGAGTTCGTGGTGAAGGTCCTGGTCGACAAGCTGCACGCCAAGGCGGTCGTCGAAGGCCCCAACTTCCGCTTCGGCCACAAGGCGTCCGGCGACGTCGCGTTCCTCGTCGAGCAGGGAAAGATCTACGACTTCGAGGTCGACGTCGTCGACCTGTACGTCACGGGCGAGGCGGGCGGCGGCGAGCCGTTCTCCTCGACGCTGACCCGCCGCCTGGTCGCGGAGGGCGAGGTGCAGGGGGCCCGCGAGATCCTGGGCCGCCCGCACCGGGTGGAGGGCGTCGTCGTCCGGGGCGCCCAGCGCGGCCGGGAACTGGGCTTCCCGACGGCCAATGTCGAGACGCTCCCGCACACCGCGATCCCCGCCGACGGCGTGTACGCCGGCTATCTGCACGCCCAGGGAGAGGCCATGCCGGCCGCGATCTCCGTCGGCACGAACCCGCAGTTCGACGGCACCGAGCGCACGGTGGAGGCGTACGCCATCGACCGCGTCGGCCTCGATCTGTACGGCCTGCACGTCGCCGTCGACTTCCTCGCGTACGTGCGCGGCCAGGCGAGGTTCGACACGCTGGAGGCCCTGCTGGAGCAGATGGCCGTGGACGTGAAGCGCTGCCGGGAGATCGTCGCCGCCGAGGCGTAGGTCTCCTGCGGCAGCGGAAGCACGAGTTTCCTCGCGGGTACGGAAGCACGAATTCCCTCGCGGGTACGGAAGCACGACGAGCAGGTGCCCCGAGGGTGCGGAAGCACGACGAGCCGGTGCCCCTAGGGTGCGGAAGCACGACGAGCCGGTGCCCCTAGGGTGCGGAAGCACGAGGTCCCTGGCGGGAGCGGCGGTACGACGACCAGTCCCCTCGCGGGTGCGGCGGTACGACGAGCAGGTCCCTCGCGGGAGCGGCAGTACGCGGGAGCGGAAGTACGACGAAGGGCGGCCGGTGCGGTGAGCACCGGCCGCCCTTCGTCATGCGGTCCTACTGCTGCGGGGGCGGAGCCTGCGGCGGCTGCTGCCCCTGCGGCGGCTGGGGGTGGCCGTACGGCTCACCGGGCTGTTGCGGCTGACCCGACTGCTGCGGGTGAGCCTGCTGACCCGGCTGCGGGTGAGGCTGCTGAGCCGGCTGCGGGTAGGGCTGCTGACCGGGAGCGGGCTGCGGATAGGGCTGCTGGCCGGGAGCGGCCTGCGCGTGCGGCTGCTGACCCGGAGCCTGCGGGTAGGGCTGGCCATGCCCGCCCCCGTAGAGCTGCTCGCCCTGCGGGTACGGCTGTTGCCCCTGCGGTTGTGGCTGCCCCTGCGGGTGGGGCTGGCCCTGGGGATACGGCTGCTGCCCCTGCGGGTACGGCTGCTGGGCCGGGTAGGGCTGCTGGCCCTGCGGATATGGCTGCTGCCCCTGCGGGTAGGGCTGCTGGCCCGGCGTCTGCTGGCCGGGCATGGGCGGGGCGGCCACCGGCGGCGGGTTGCCGTCGCTGGTCCACAGCCCGTGCGACTGCTGGTGGCGTACGAAGTCCTCGGCGATCAGCGCGGCGAGGTTGAAGTACGCCTCGCGGGTCCGCGGCCGCATCATGTCGAGGTCGACCTCGGCACCGGCGGCCAGATGCTCGTCGAAGGGCACGACCACGACACCGCGGGTCCGGCTCTCGAAGTGCTGCACGATGTCCTCGACCTTGATCATCTTTCCGGTCTCGCGGACCCCGGAGATCACGGTGAGGGACCGGGAGACCAGGTCGGCGTACCCGTGCGCGGACAGCCAGTCCAGCGTCGTACTGGCACTGGTCGCTCCGTCCACCGACGGGGTCGAGATGATGATCAGCTGGTCGGCGAGGTCGAGCACCCCCCGCATGGCGCTGTACAGCAGACCGGTGCCGGAGTCGGTCAGGATCACCGGGTACTGCCGGCCGAGCACGTCGATCGCCCGCCGGTAGTCCTCGTCGTTGAACGTGGTCGAGACGGCCGGGTCCACGTCGTTGGCGATGATCTCCAGCCCGGAGGGCGCCTGGGAGGTGAACCGGCGGATGTCCATGTACGAGTTGAGGTACGGGATCGCCTGGACGAGGTCGCGGATGGTCGCCCCCGTCTCGCGGCGCACCCGGCGCCCGAGCGTGCCGGCGTCCGGGTTGGCGTCGATGGCGAGGATCTTGTCCTGCCGCTCGGTGGCGAGGGTGGAGCCGAGCGCGGTCGTCGTGGTCGTCTTGCCGACGCCGCCCTTGAGGCTGATCACCGCTATCCGGTAGCAGGACAGCACCGGCGTGCGGATCAGCTCCAGCTTGCGCTGCCGCTCCGCCTCCTCCTTCTTGCCACCGAGCTTGAACCGGCCGCCCGCGGCCGAGGGCCGCCCGCTCTTCGCCTTCTGCCTCTTGTTGTTGAGCAGCCGGTCCGCGGACAGTTCGACGGCGGCCGTGTAACCGAGCGGCGCGGCACCGGGATTGGCCGGCTGCCGCTGGTCGTGCTGGACGGGCTGCGGCCACGCGGCACCGGAGCGGGGGTCGAGCGGAGCCTGCCCGCCCGTCTGCGACACGGCGTCGGGAGCCGCGCCGGGGACGCCGTCCGGGTTCTGCGGAGGCTGGGGGAAACCGTAACCGCCCGGCTGCGGGTCGGGGGTCACCGGCTGAGGGAAGCCGTAACCGCCCTGCGACGCCGCCGGGTGGGGAACGCCGGGCTGCGGGAAGCCGTAACCGCTCGGCGGGGTGGGGCCGTTGGGACCCGGGAACGGGGGCTGGGGGACACCGGGTCCGCCGGCCTGAGCCGCCTGCTGGGGGACACCGGGCTGCGGGAAGCCGTAACCGCTTGCCGGCGTCGGGCCGTTGGGCGCCGGCTGCGGACCGGCCACCGGCGCGGCGGCCTGGTTCGGCTGGGCGGGCTGGTCCGGCAGACGGGGCCGGTGGGGCTGGTCCCACCCGGCGGGCGCGGGCTGCGGGGCCTGCGGATGGAACGGCTGCTGCTGACCGGGTCCGCCGGCCGGGCCCGGTCCGGCCGGCTGCGGCTGCTCACCGGGCATCGGCCCCGGCTGCTGCGGAACCCCCTGAGGCGGTGCGGGCTGCGCGGCCTGCGCGGGCCACTGGGCCGCCGGTGCCGGGGCGGCGGGCTGGTACGAGGGCGGCAGCGGGGGCAGCCCGTGCTGCGGCGCGGGCGGCGGAGTCCAACCGGGCTGGCCACCCTGGGCGCTGTGGGGCGCCGGGGGAGCGGACGGTACGGCGGCCTGGGGCGCACCGGGGGAGTACTGGGGGGCGCCGGCCTGTGTACCGCCGTGCTCCGCGGTTCCGGGCTGGGCCATGGGGGGCTGGGGGAAGCCGTAGCCGCCCGCCTGGGGGACGCCGGCCTGCCGCTGGCCCGCCTGCTGGGCACCTGTCGGCTGGGCACCCGCTTGCTGCGCGTCCGCTTGCTGCGCGTCCGCGTGCGGCACGGCGGCCTGCGGTACGGCGGTCTGCGGGGCGGTGGCCTGCGGGGCGGCGCCGCCCGAGGTGCCGTCAGCGGGCGTGCCGTGACCGGGCGTGCCGTGAGCGGGCGTGCTGTCGCCGGGAACGCGGTCGGTCGGGGCGTCGCCCTCCGGAGTGCCGCCGGCCAGAGCGCCCTGACCCGGAGTGCCGTCGGCCTGAGCCCCCTGACCCGCGGTGCCGTGGGGCTGAGCGCCCACGCTCGGATCGCCGTCGGCCTGAGTGCCCTCGCCCGGAGTGCTGTCCTCCGGCGCGCCCTGCCGGGGCGTGCCGCCCGGGGCCACCGCGTCCGCGGGACCCTCGCCCGCCGCCACGGCGTCCGAGGGCTCGGACGTGCCTGACACCCCGGAGTCCGCGGAACCCTCCGGCGCGTCCGGGCGCCCGGAGCCGGAAGCCTCTTCTCCGGCGCCGGACTCGTCGTCGGCGGCCGGCTCCACGGCAGCCGGTACGGCCGAGCCCTCGGCCGCCTCGGCGCGGGCGTCCTCGCCCCGCTCCCCGTCCACGTCGGACGCGGAACCGGCAGAGCCCGCGATCCCCGTGGCCGCGTCCTCCCGCGCGGCGGCCTCGCCACCGGGCTCCCCGGCACCGGCACCCTCGCCGGGGCCCTCGCCGCCGGACGCGTCCGCGGCACCGGCGGCACCGGCAGCAGCCGAGGCGTCTGCGCGGTCCGAGATTCCCGAGCCCTCCGAGACCTCTGCCGAGCCCTTCACCGAGTCGTCCGCCGCTCCCTCCCCGGAGCCCTCCGGGGAAGCCTGGCCCGCGGACGCGTCCGGCGTCCCGAGGGCTGCCGCGCGCTCGGCGATCTCGGCCATCTGGCGCTTCAGGGCGACGGCGGAGAACCGCATGGTCGCCCCGCTCTCCAGGTCGCCGTTGTCCGTCTCCGGCTCGACCGCGGCGGGGGCGGCCGGTGCCCCCGGCCCGTCGGGCCGGGGCTGCTGCGGTTCGAAGCCCTCAGGCAGTCGCGGGGCCGGGGCGGGTTCACCGGCCGGCGGCGCGGACTTCGCGGCCGGCGCGTACGGCGCACCTGCGGCGGAAGCGCCCGGTGCGTACGACGTGCCCTCCGAAGTCACCGGGGGAGCGGCCGGTGCGTACGGAGCGCCCTCCGAAGTCACCGGGGGAGCGGGCGGAGCGTAAGGCGTCCCCTGCGGCGGGGTGAAGGAGGGCCCCTGCCCGGGAGGGGGCGGCGGCGCGTACGGAGCACCCTGCGGCGGATGGAACGGAGCGCCCGGCGGCGGTCCGAACGGCGTGCCCTGCGGCGGGGTGCCCATCGGCCGGCCTTCCGCTGCCGGCGGCGTCGCCCCGGGAACGGGCGAAGCCGTGGGGAACGACGGCACTCCGGGGGCGGCCGGAGCGCCCGAGTCGCCGGGAGCACCTGAGCCGCCCGTGCCGCCCGGCCCACCGAAGCCGCTCACACCCGCGGAACCCGCGGGCGTACCGGCGCCGGTGCCGGGGCTCCCGGACGCGCCGGACGCGTTCTGCGTGTACCAGGCGGGGGGAGCGTAGTCGATGGTGAACTCGCCGGTGGTCTCGACGGCCTCCGCGTCGGGCTGGTCATCGCCGGGTGTGTCCCAGCCCCCGCGCGTCCCGTCCCGATCGCTGCTCACAGTTCCTCCTGGTGTGGTCGAGCACCCTCATGCCGTGCCGGGGCGACCATGTCGTGTCGTACCGAGTCGTCCGTAGTCGTTCGGGGCGGTCCGGTTCACCGGACCTTCCCCCGGGACACCGACGCCCGGTCCACGGTTCCTGCCATCGCGCCCGCTCCCAGCCTAATCACCACGAGGCACACCTCGGCAGGCCCGGCCACCTCTCCGCCCCCGCCCACCTGGTCACCGAACGGCCGGCGAACTCCACCACCCCCGTACAACCGCACACGACACCCCGAACAAAAGGGGCGGACAAGGGCAGTTCAGTCCATTCGGCGAGGCGTGCCCAACAATCCGATCTCGGCGTCGGTGGGTTGCGTCAGTACGTACTGCCGGTCACGGTCGCTGCACCACAGGGTGACACCGTCGGGCAGCGCCGGCAGGGATTCCACCTCGGTCCGCGACAGCCCCATCGTGCGCCCCAGTTCGGCCGCCTCGTCCGGCGAGACCCGCTGGATGCCGGCCAGCCGCGCCTGCCGGAGCAGCCGGGGCGCGACAGGACTGAGATACGGCAGCAGGGTCAGCACCGACTGCCAGGGGCCGGACACCACCCGGCCGCGCGGGGGCCGCATACCGCAGTCCCGCACCACCAGCACCGGCGTACCGGCGGAGGCACCCTGCGGCGGGACGCGCCCCACGTCGTACACGGACAGGCCGTTCTGCCCGCCGCCCATGGCATGCACCATCTGCATCCACGCCTGCGGCCGGCCGGTCTCCACCGCGACCCGGGCGCCGGTGGCCGCCGAGCGCAGCGCCAGCACCTGGGCGGTCCACAGACCACCGATCAGGATGACGTCGTACGGCGTCGGCCGGTTGATGCCCAGCACCGCCGGCTGGCCCTCGGCGTCGACACCGGCCACCACGCCGTCGTCCCCGATGGGCAGGGCCAGCGCGTCCAGGTGCTGCACGGACAGACCGTGCCGGCCGTGCCGGGGTCCGACCAGTCCGAGCCCGTGACGCAGCCGGTCCACCGTCCTGCGCAGCCCGGACGGGTCCTGTACCCCCTGCGCAGGGGGCCGCTGCGCGGGAGACCCCTGCGCGGGCGCGCCGGGCGCCGGGGCGGTCGTCGGAATCGTCGTCACCGCACACCTCCGAGGGGCAGAGTGGCCAGCATGCCGGGCAGCTGCTCGCGGTCCAGCCGGGACAGACCGGCCCCGGACTGCCGGGCGGCACCCTCCAACGCCCGCCGGGCGGCCACGAGTTCGTCGTCGCTGCGTCCGGTCACCCGCAGGTGTCCGCACAGCGACACCTCCTGCCGCTCCCCGCGCGCGAGAGCCAGACTGAAGGTGGTCGCCAGGGCGGGTATCGCCGTGACCCGGGCGACGAACTGCGGCAGGGACTCGGACCCGCCGCCGCCCAGCGCGGGCCAGCGCCGCACCCAGTACGTCGTGTGCCGCCGGTTGTCGCAGCGCCAGCTGCGCCCCGACTCCTCCGTGCGCCGCTCCCGGGTCTCGCTGCGCCCCGCCTCGGCGGTGACCAGCGGATTGGCGCAGGCCGAGGTGGCGAGCGCGGCGACCAGCTCCTCCTCGTCCAGCACCCGCGCCCGGAACCCGGCACCGGTCAGCCGGCTCGCCAGATGGTCCGCGGCCCGCACGACGCACTTCTGCGCCCCCGTCAGCCCCCCGCCGCGCGCGGCCACGGCCTCCGCGCACAGCTCGGGGTCGAGCTTCAGGGCGATCCAGGTGATGCGCACCGCCGGAGCGCCGGTCTGCTCCTGGAGGGGGATGTAGTTGGCGACGGCCACGGACTGCTGGGGCAGGTGCAGCGCGGGCGCCGGCTGGGTGTGCAGCACGATCTGGGCCGACTCCAGACGTATGCCGTCCACCTCCAGCGCGTCCCGCACCAGGCCCAACGGCAGCGGCTGGCGGCTGCGCTCGGCCCGCAGCGCGGTCGCGTCGGCCTCCACCTGGAGCACGGCCGTGACGAAGGTGCCGTCCCCGACGATCCCGACCGGGCGCCGGTCACGCGCGTTGTACGAGTACGTGCGCAGGGCCGGTTCGCACTCCACCGCGGGGACCAGTCCGGGCTCCGTGCCCGGCGGTACCGGGGTGTTCTCGGCCCGCTTCTGCCGTGCCCGCAGCTCCCGCGCGGTGGCCAGCCACTCCGGCAGGGAGCGGCCCCGGCGTCGTACGAAGGCCAGCAGGACCAGCACCAGCGCGACCACCGCGGCCGGCACCAGGGCCGTCATGCCGGCGGCCCAGCCGACGAGCAGCACCGCCGCCGCCAGCTCCAGCAGCAGGAGCCGTTGCAAACGGAACGAACCGGCCTGGCCCGGCCGCTGCCTGAGACCGAGGGCGACCTGCGGGCGCTCGCCGCCCCGCCGGGCGGACCTCCCGCGCGGCGGCGTCCCGGACCCGGCCGCGCCACCTCGTGCCGCCGACCGGCCGCGCGTTCGCGTCCGCGTCCCGGAAGCCATCACTCCATCCCCCCGATTTGCTCACAACTCGCTGGAACCAGGCCACTGAACAAGGCCCTTGAGGGCCCAGGTACCCTACCCGCTCCACGAGACCCGCTCCGTACCAGGCATAGTAGGGGCCGGGTCCGACAACGGAGGGCGGGGGAGCGTGGTCCCCGGGCGCGCTCCGCGTGAGACACGGGGAGAAACAGGCACAGATGGCATCTCGGCGGGACCAACTCAACGCCTACACCTTCGCGAAGCGCCGCATGCTCGCGTCGTTCGTGCAGTCGTCACCGGATGGCTCCGACGAGGGGGCACCCAGGCCGCTGCGGGCGATCCTGCCCAGCGCGATCGTCGGCGTGGTCGTACTGGCGGCCTTCGGAGCCTGGGGCATGTTCAAGCCGACCGCTCCGCAGGGCTGGGACCAGCCGGGCCAGAAGGTGATCATCGCCAGCAAGTCCACCACCCGGTACGTGGTGCTGGAGACGAAGCACAAGGTCCAGCTCCACCCCGTCCTCAACATGGCCTCGGCCAAGCTCGTCCTCGACACCCAGAGCGACGTCGACGTCGTCACCGTCGACGAGTCGATCCTCGACAACGGCAAGATCCCGCACGGCATCACCATCGGCATCCCCTACGCACCCGACCGGCTGCCCTCCGGCAAGGAGGCCGGCGCGGCCAAGGAGTGGGCCGTCTGCGAACGCCCGAGCGGCAGCGGCAGCTCCATCCAGAAGGCCGCGTTCGTCCTCGCCCAGCGGGACCAGGACAAGCTCGCCGGCCCCAGGGAGAAGCTGCACGGCGGCGAACTCCTCTACGTCGCCACCCCCGAGAAGAAGCGGTACGTGATCGACGCGCACGGCTACGCCTACCCGGTGGACGCGGACAACAGCCTGCTCCTCCAGACCCTCGTGGGCGCCGACCGCACCCCGCAGCAGGTGACCAAGGAGTGGATCGAGACCCTGCACGAGGGCGACGAGATCACCTTCCCGGCGATCAACGGCGACCCCACCGCCGCCGCCGGCGCCCCCGGCCAGCTGGACGCACACGCCAACCGCGTCGGCATGGTCCTGCGCGCACCGGTCAACGGCCAGGAACAGTACTTCGTCGTGCTGCCCGGCCGGGTCGCCCCCGTCTCCGACTTCGTCGCCCAGCTCCTGCTGACCAGCGAGCCCCTCGTGAAGCTGAACCAGGCCGGGCACGCCCTCGAGGTCAGCGCGGGCGCCATCACCCGGGGCGAGCCGTTCGCCGCCGAGCACAAGTGGCCCACCGAGAAGCCCACAGCGGTCAACAACCCCGCCACGGCCGCAGGCAGCCGCAACACCGTCTGCAACGTCCTGAACCACGTCGACCCCGACAACGGCGAGACGACCCTGAGCACCTGGGCCGGCACCGACTTCCCGGCCGTCCTGCCCACCGGCTCCTCCAGCGCGTACGTCACCGCCGGCTCCGGCCAGCTCTACCGCCAGTTCCAGGGCACCAAGACCACCGTCGGCGGTGTCTTCCTGGTCACCGACACCGGCCTGCGCTACGCCCTGCAGTCCAACGACGACAGCGCCGGCGACGACAAGGGCATCGGCATATCCGACCAGAAGCGCAAGCAGCTCCAGCAGGAGGCCAAGCTGGCGCAGACCCGCCTCGGGTACGCCGACGTCAGCCCCGCTCCCATCCCCGCGCCCTGGTCGGAGTTCCTGCCGACCGGCCCCCGCCTGTCGACCGCCGCGGCCCGCCAGCCGCAGGGCTCCTGAGGGGTACGACGATGCTCCCGAGGCCCACCCCGATGCCCCCGCTGCGCCACCGCACCGCCCTGACGGCGGCGGCCGCCATGGCCACCACCCTGCTGGCGGCGCCGGCCGCCACGGCGGACGCGGGCTCCGACCAGTGCACGTTCTCCAGCACCAACCACAAGTACACGAGCACGCCCTGGGCACTGCAGCGCGTCAACCTCGACGAACTGTGGAGCGAGTCGAAGGGCGAGGGCGTCAAGGTGGCCGTCATCGACACCGGCGTCGACACCGCCAACCCCCAGCTCGGCAAAGCCGTCTCGGCGTCCCTGGGAGCCAACTTCCTGCCGAAGAAGGACAAGAAGGGCCAGCCCATCGAGGACCGCGGCAACGCCAAGGGCACGACGGACACGGTCGGCCACGGCACGCGCGTGGCCGGCATCATCGCGGCCCGGCCCATGAAGGGCACGGGTTTCGTCGGCCTCGCCCCCGAGTCCATGATCATCCCGATCAAGCAGAACGACGCGGAGGGCCACGGCACGGCCGAGACCCTCGTCACGGCCATCCTGCACGCGATCAAGGAGAAGGCCGACGTCATCAACATCTCCCAGGACACGATCGGCGCCCCGGACGAGGACCTGCACCGGGCGGTCGACCAGGCACTCGACGCCGGCATCGTCGTGGTCGCCTCGGCGGGCAACAACGGCCTGGACGGCAAGAACAAGAAGACCTACCCCGCCTCCTACCCCGGCGTCCTCGCCGTGGCCGCGTCCGACCGCAACAACGAGCGCGCGCCCTTCTCCCAGCCCGGCGACTTCATCGCCGTCGCGGCCCCCGGCGTCGACATGATCTCCACGGTCCCGAAGGGCGGGCACTGCTCGGACAACGGCACGAGCTTCTCCGCCCCCTACGTGGCCGGCGTCGCGGCCCTGATCAAGGCCAAGCACAAGGACTGGACACCGCGCGAGATCGTGGCCCAGATCGAACAGACCGCCGAGCGCTCCATCCCCGGCAAGGACCGTCTGGTCGGCTGGGGAGTGGTGGACCCGGTCCGCGCCCTCACGGAGGACGATCACCCGATCGAGTCCCCCCACTCCGACGCGGGCCTCACCCACGCGGAGGCCCCCACCCCCGCGAAACTCACCCTCGGCGAAACCCCCCAGGAACGCACGGCCCGCATCGCGACGTACGTCACCGTGGGCGTGGCGGTCCTGGTGGCGGGCCTGGGCGGCGGAGCGATAGCCCTACGAGACGCCCGCCGCAGACGCCGGGCGCTGGGGGGACGGGCGTGAAGTCACTGACGATCCTCGGATTTGTCCTCTCCGCGGTCCTCATAGCCATGGCCTGCGTCAAAGCGGATCGGGTGCGCGCATGGCGGGAGTCCCTCAACCCCTCCGCCCCGGAGGTCCCGGACGCCGCCTTCGTCCTGGCCCGGATCCTTTTTCTGGGCATGGCGGCGGTCGGTGTCTACAACGGTTTCCAGGGCATCGCCCTCAGCGACGGTGTCGCGTGGAGCGACGATGAACTGACCAGCGCGGTCAGCGGTGCCACGGATGCCCTGGACGGCGCTGTCGCCTACGCCGGCCCCCACGAAGGGGTACCCACGGACTTCGACGGCGATTACGCCATGACGGTCGCGGACGAGGTCACCTCCCACGGCGGCGGCGACGCCCCCGGCCCAGGCACCGTGGACGCCGCCTTGACCGGCCCGAAGGCGCCCGAGGAGGCGTACTACACCATCACGGCGGACGGCACCCCGACCACGTTCTGCCTCCACGTCAAGATCAAGCGCGACAAGTCCGGCGACTACCAGGCCCCGGGGATCGCGGGGGGCTCGTACCCGCAGTACGCCTACGTCCACGACGTGACGAGCCGGAGGGGCGAGTGCTGAGCGAACGAGGCTGACAGGGCGGCCGGACGTCCTGATGCCCTACGGGCGCCGTTCGACGGCGACAGCGGCGGTGCCGTTGTCCTCGACGGAGCGCCGCGCGGCCGAAGCGCCAGGGGCCGCGCGAAGCCCGCAGCGTGCCCCGGAGGGAGCTGATCGCCGGGGAGGAACCGCCGGACTCGACGATTCCCACGGCGACACCAGCCAGCTGTGGTCACCCCGCCCCCTGTCCGCAGTCGTATGCGGTCGGCTCATATCCGAGGGCGGCGAGGGCGACGCCGGGGCGACGATCACGACGAACCGCCCTGGGCGTCGGCAGCCGCCCCTTCACACGCTCATCGGATTGTGCCCGGCACCGCGACAGCCATGACGGCTGCCACGATGCGCCGGGCAGTGGTCACTGCGTCACCTTGGAGGGGGCGTCGCACTTCGCGTTCTGGTGGGCGTGGAGCGCGGTGTTGCGGACGAGTGAGATCAGACCCTGCCGCAGCTGTTCGGCGTCGGCGTCGCCGGGCCGCTGGAGTTGCACGACGACGCTCAGGTGCGGGCCGGACGCACGAGCGACGCAGGGCAGGTAGATGGCGGCGACCCTGTCCGAGGCGATCGCCTTGTCACCGGCGGAGAACGGCCGCACCGAGGAGGCCGGCGTGTGGTTCGCGACGACGTCCTTCACCCAGGCGCCGGTCTCGTCGTACTGCGCCATCTCGGCCGTGACCGAGACGAGAAGCTTCCCGTCGCCGTTGACGAAACAGGAAGCGGAGTAGCTCGAGTCCATGTCGTCACGACGAGGGTCCGTCACGGCGTCCTGGAAGGCGTAGGAGGACCTGTCGGGCAGCACACGCTTCAGGGCGACGGCACTGCTGGACGAGGAACCGAGCGTTCTGCACACCTCGGCTGCCTCGATCTCGCCCTTCTTGTCCTTGAAGGGCGGAAGTCCCAGCGCGTAGAGAACGCCTGCGGCAAGGCAGAGCAGCAGCGCCACTCCGCCCGCGAGCAGGGACTTGGTACGAGTGGATGCCAACGTCTCAGTCTTCCGTGTCGAGTTGCCGGGGGATTCCCTCACCGTCGAGGTACTGGTGGACCAGGCGACCAGAGGTGTCGAACCCGTCCTGCGCAGAGGTGGCCACCGAAGCCTCGATCATCGGATAGCGGTGACCGGTGTTCTGCCCCGCCTTCTGGGCGGCGAGCTCCACCATCTTGTAGGTCGAGTCGGAGGTGTCCTGGAAGCTCTCGCCGTTGCGGTAGATGATCTCCCCGGAGCTGTCGCGCATAGCCCCTTCGGTGATCTTGCCGATGATCTCTTCGGCCGCAGTGCCTGCCACGTCACCGATGATGGCACCGCCGGGGCCGGTCATCGGCTCCGTGGCCATGCCGATGCCGATGCCGATGGCCGTGCCGCCCCAGCTTCCCGCGCTCTCGATCGCGGCGTTGTACTCGGCGTCCTTCGCCCCACCGTCCAGCTCGCCCTGGTAGGCACGGCCGGCCCCGATGAGCCCCTCGATCTCGCCCGCTGTGCGCGCGATGTGGTCGGCGCCCTGCTTCAGGTTGTCTGCTTGGGAGAACGAGGAGTCTTCGACGTATGCGGTCGGATGCGCGAAGTGATGCTGCATGAGCTGGGTCGTGTAGCTGTGCTGGCCGAGGTTGACCGCGGCGTAGCCTTCGGGGTTCTGGCCGACGGAGTACAGGAACCTGGTGATGTCCCGCTCGCCGAGGTCGGCCGCCGTGCCCGCCACGGGGAACAGGGTCTTCTCGCTGGCGCCGCCCGCGTGCAGGCCGCGGTGGATGTCGGGCATGTACTCCGCGGCGATCTGCCCCATGCTGTCCGACATGTAGCCGTGCCCGGTGAGCCGGTCCGGCTTCTCCGACACCGAATGGAAGAGGTCCTCCACCAGCTTCGCCTGGCCCGCGTCGTGCGGCGGGGTGTCCGCCGTGGGCATCTCGCCGGCCGGATGCCCCGTGGTGGCCGCCTCCAGTGCCAGCGCCAGATTGTTCCGGCCCGTGGCGACGCTGTCCCCGTGGGTTCCCGACTCCTGGGGCCAGTCCCGCTCCTCGAACAGGTACTGGAAGTTCGACAACGACACCTTGCCCTTCTTGCCGTTGCCGTCCGTGTCCCGCTCGAAGGGGTCGTCCGGGTCGTCCTTGGAGATGTACTGCTCGTTGAAGAAGTCGGTGGCCGCGTCAGGGCTGTTGGACAGGCCCTTGAGGTAACCGGTGAGCGGGTCGTTGCCGTCGTCGTCGCCGATCCGGTTCAGCCATGAAGTCGCCGGGGTGAGCCGCCAGATCAGGTTCTCGTGCTCTCCGTTGCCGGTGAGCTTCCGCTCGGTGGCCATGAGTTTCGTTCCGTAGTCCTTCAGGAACTGGTCGTCGTAGTCACCGGACCGCATGAAGTTGCTCATGACCTGGAAGCCCATGGGGCCACCCCGGTCGCCGTAGACCGGCTTGTCACCGATGTCGATCATCTTGCGCTTCCAGTCGGCCATGGCCGCGGAATCACTCTGGGTGGCGTGGGCCAGCGTCAGCCCCAGGTTCCGCTGCAGGTCGTCGAACTGGTCGAGACGCTTCTGCCCCAGCTCGTAGTTGCCCCTGTGGGGATCGCTGATCCCGGCCCAGAACTCCAGGGTCTTCTGCGGCCCGAGGGTGGAGGCGAAGCGCTCGGAGAACAACGGGTCGTTCGCGTACTTCTTCAACCCCGCGTTCAGCCGGTCGAAGTCCGCCACGGACAGGTCGGCCGGGTCCTTCTCGGCGAGCTTGGCCAGCTCGTCGGCCTCCTTGAGGGCGTCCGCCGCCGCGTCCCGGTTCGCATAGCTGGCATCCGAGAAGCCCATCCTGGCCTGATCGACGAGCGCGGTGAGGACCGTCTTGGCCGAGTTGTCGCTCTCGGTGGCCTTGCTCAGGATGCCCTGGATCTCGTCGCGGAGGTCGTCGACGTCCTTCTGGTCGGTCGCGCCCTTCTTGCCGCTCGGGTCCGAGGCCCAGTCGGGTCGCGTATTGCCCATGACCGAGAACTTGCCGTCGCCCGCGTCGACGACCGTGATGTTCTTCTTCTGCCCGCGCGAGACGGCGTCCTTCAGCTGCTGGTGGAACGCCTTCAGCTCGCCCTGGGTGTCGGACAGGATCTTGTGGATGGTGTCGGCCTGCGTGTGGGCGTCGCCGAACTCGCCGGCGGTCTTGCCGACGAACTCCCGGGACACCTGCGCGTTCACCCCGGCCCAGTCGGCCTTCAGCGCAGCCTTGTGCAGGTCGTCCTCGGCGTCCTTCTTCAGGTCCGCGAGGTGCTTCACGAGTGTCGACCAGTCGGTGACGGCGTCGTCGAGCAGCTTGAAGTTGGCGTGGTACAGAGCGTTGAAGTCCATGAGGGTCCGTCGTCCTTCAAAGTAGCGGTGTCAGCTGACGCGAGGGAGGGTGTCGCCGTCTCCTCCCGGTGCCGCTACTCCTTCTTCTTGCCCTTGTCCTTCTCCCCGTAGATGGAGTTCTTCTTGCCCGGCGCTCCGACCCGTTCGTCGAACCCGTCGTCCAGGGCGTCGATGCTGCTCATCTGCCGCTGGATGTAGTTCTCGTCGTCCGAGTGCACCTTCTTGGTGGTCTGCATGTGGTTCGAGATCTGGGCGCAGGCGTCCATCAGGGACTTCAACTGCTCCTCCCAGCGGTTCGACACATGCTGGAGGCCGGCACCGAGGGCGAAGCCCTGCTTGGAGAGGTCACCGGCCGCCGAGTCACTGCTGGGCGTCGCCACGCGGGCCTTGTCCCACAGCTGGTCGTAGAGGTGGTGCGCCGCGCTGCCGATCTTCTCCAGATCCTTGTGCCCCACCTTGAGGTCACCGGTCTTGTCGGGCAGGACATAGGGGCCGTACGTTCCACCGCCCGGGTCGACGTGATTGAGCTGCATCTGCGTCGACTGCCCCTGGGCAGCGTCCGCCTTGAGCTGCTCCCATTCGTCCCATGCCATGGAAGGGCCCCTTCCCCGTGGTTAGTCCGGTGCCGGGCCAAACTAGCAACCAATGCTGCGGAAAATTTGCGTCATGTCTGCTATGTGTGATGTGTCGGGCGTGAAAATTCGGGGGAGGCGGGTTTGTCGCCTTCCCCGACCAGGTCCGGCGCGGCGGACGGGCCGGATGCCGGCCCGAACTGTTCGGCAACCACGGACCGCCTGCCCAGGGGTGAGGTTTTGTGGTTGCAAAGTCCCTCCCCTGGACGCCCGCAGCGCCGCGCCCGCCGCGCACATGTGAAGCTTCTGCGCAGATGCCGGGCCCGTTCTGTCGGTATTGACCGTCTTGTTGATCTTTGCCAGTCGCAACGCGGTCACTTAGGGACAGCATCGCAACTGAACCGTCGCAGAGTTCAGTTGGCCGCGATTTACACAGTGACTACAGTGGTCGGCGATGGATCGGATGCGGCTGGGCGCCGCTCGGTCTGTCCGCTGTACCAACGGGGACACGGGGAAGGGGTCGCGGTGGCTGACGGTGGCGGCTCGGGTATGAGGCGCGGCATCGATGCGCTGCAGTCGTTCAAGGGCAAACTCGACGAGGCGCTGTCCAACTTCGAGGAGGGGCACGGAGGCCCGTCCAAGGTTGCGCAGCAGAAACTCAGCAGGGCGTCGTTCGGTGGTACGAACGCCCCGTTCGACGAGGCGGGCGATCTGCACTCCGCGTACGAGTCGGTGCATGAACGGCTCACTCATCTGTCGAAGACTCTAGGGCTGCACATCGAGTCCCTGAAGCTCGCAGCACATGCGGCCGACGCTACGTACGACGGGACCGAGGAAGAGGTCCGGCAGCGCTTCTGGCGGCTTCATACGCAGATCGGTGCGCAGTACGACGAGGACATGAAGCGATACCAGGACGACATGAAGAAGGCTGCTCCCGCTGACCAGCAGGATGCGGGACACAAGGGCGGAAACAAGTCGACGGGGGAGACGAACCTCGCGTGAGTGACGACTGGAAGCAGAAGCCCGAATACAAGTCCGCCGTCCAAGGGGTTGACAAGGAGGTCGGCCAGCAGGTCGCACCTCTCACGACCGCGCAGAACATGCTGGCACACATGCCGTTCTTCGGCGGTGGCATCCGGGTCAACCTCGTCGGGTCGACGAACTTCGAGGAGCACGACCTCAACGAGATGATCGACCTGGTCGAGCATGCCAACCCAGAGCACCTCGAACTGACCAGCAAATCCCTCTTCGACGCCGGCGAGGCTATCCGGAAGGCTGCGAAGGACCTGGAGCAGCACTTGACGGTCGACTGGGAAGGCCAGGGCGCGGAGTCCTTCCATGGATGGACGAAGCAGCTCATCAGCTACACCCACGGCCTCGCCGGGTACGCCGATCAAGCCGGTACCCACATTTCCGTGGCGGCCACAGGCCTCGCCTCCGCGCGCGCCTCCATGCCGCCCAGGGACACGCGGCCGCCGCATGAGCAGAAGCTGCCCACCGAGCTGCCCAAGGCCAAGCAGGTGGACGGCAACCCGGACTACGCGGCCGCGGTGAAGGCCGAGAAGCACCGGCAAGAGGCCATCAACCAGATGAACCGGCTGGCCTCGTACTACAAGGTCGCGGCGACGGACCTGGGCAAGCAGGCGGAGCCGGCGCCGCTCAAGCCGATCACGGACGTCGGTGTACCGAAGGCCGATGGGTTTGCCGAGGAGAAGCGGCGGTACGGATCAGGTGCCTCGAACTCGGCTTCGGCTTCGAGGTCGGCGGCCGCGGTCCGGGGCAGCCTGGCTGAAGGCCACACCGGTGAGGCTACGCCGCATGGGACAGAGGCCAAGGGACATGTTCCGCCCCTCAATGACGTACATGACCCCATTGCGCCCTCCGGCCACGATGTCGGCACGGAGATCAACACCACGACGACCCTGCCTCCACAGGTGCCGACTACACCGCCCAGCCCGCCGGCACCCAATTTGCCGACCACTACTGGTGGTGGGCCGATGCCGCCGTTCCCCACAGGTCCTATGACGCCTCCCCTCACGCCTACGTCGGGTCGTACCCCCGGTTACGGGCCGACCGGCCGGCCGCCTGCGACCGCCCAGGGGCGTACCGGTGGAAGTGGTCGAGTGCCGCAGGGACCTGCAGGTCAGACAGGACGAACTGTCTCCAGTGGACGTGTTCCGCAGGGGCCGACGGGTCAAGCAGGGCGGACCGGCTCTGGCGGTCGTGTGCCGCAGGGGCCTGCGGGACAGGCCGCTCGCGCGATGGGGCGGACGAACCCAACGGGCCAGCCGGGTGCGCGAGGACCCGTTCAGTCCGGTCGTTCGCCGATGGGACGCCCTGTCACCGGCGGTACTCCCCGGACCACAGGCACGCCTGCCGCGCGCACGGGGGCAACCGGCCCTATCGGTCAGGCGCGCAATGGCGTCGTCGGGGGCAAGCCCGTCACCGGGCGTACGTCTGGAGGCGCGACCAACCCTCGTGTCCCGCGCGGTATGGTCGTCGGCGCCGAGGAACCGGCTACCTCCACGCCAGCCAAGGGGCCTATCGCACAGCGAGGAGTCGTGGGCGCTCCTGTGACGAAGGCCGAACCAGGCGCCGGCCAAGCCGCGCTACGGTCGGCGAACAGTCCCGAAGGTGTCATCGGTGCAAACCGGAACCTTGGCAAGAGTGGCGGGCCGAGCGACGCGGGCCTTGGTCGTGGTGCCGTCGGCAGTCGTCAGACCCCGGGTGGAGGGACTGGTCGCCCCGGTGGGACGGCGGACAAGGAGGAGCGCCACCCAGCGCGGCAGCGGCGCGATGTGCCTCAGACGAACGACTGATCACGAGCGAGGACGTACACAGGCATGAAGCCAGGGACCGGCCGACGGGGCACGAGGGTGGCCCTCCCGACGAGGCGTAATGCGCGGCGTCTGTCCGCCGTGTGTTCAGCACTCGGTGCGCTCGTCATCACGTCGGCGACGATTGCGCCGGAGGCCGTCGCCCTCGATGTGCAGTCCAAGGAGTGGTACCTGGACGCCATGGGTGCTGACGACATCTGGAGAATCAGCACCGGCAAGGGGGTGAAGGTTGCTGTGATCGACAGTGGGGTCAACTCGGCGACCTCCTCCCTCAAGGGGCAGGTGCTGGTTGATGAGGTACCCAAGTCCCTTGCCTACCACGTCACTCAAGACCGCACCGGGCACGGCACTTCCATGGCTGAACTCATCGCAGGGACGGGTGCTGGCGGCGGCATCAAGGGCCTTGCTCCGGATGCCAAGATCATTCCCTTCCGTATTGACCTGGGGGGCTTGAGGGGTACGGAGGAAATCAGCAAAACACCGGGCCAGGCCGAAGCGATCCGAGCTGCGGCCGACAGTGATGCGAAGGTCATCAACATGTCCTTTGGCGGCCCGATCGCTGAAGCTGGCGTCAAGTCCGCCATGAAGTACGCGGCAGACAAGGGCAAGTTGATGTTCGTTTCCATCGGCAATGAAGGGGACAAGGGGAATTACGCCGCATATCCGGCCATCTACCCTCACGCGGTCGGTGTGGCCGCTCTGGACAAATCCGGCACGGTGGGTAAGTTTTCCTCGTACGGAGGCTATGTGGACCTCGCGGCGCCAGGGCTGAACGTCCCCTCGTGGTGCGATGGTCAGTTCACCGAGTACTGCGACACGGACGGCACCAGCCCCGCCTCCGCCATCGCCTCCGCCTCGGCCGCCCTCGTCTGGTCGGCGCACCCTGACTGGACGGCCAACCAGGTCCTGCGGACGATGATCGACACCGCTGCCCGAGACTGGCCGAAAGACAAGCCCAGCAAGTACCTCGGCTACGGTGGCGTCCGCCCCCGGCGCGTGCTCATCAACAAGGACATCGACCCGGGGCCGGCCGACGTCGACCCGCTCGCCAAGGAGAACGGCGACAGTACGTCGGCGAAGCCCAGCCCCTCGGCCAAGACTCCCTCCGGAAAGCCGTCCGAGGACGCCGGATCCGCGAACGGTCCCGCCTCCGCCGCCGTGAAGGACAGCGACTCGGGCGGCAGCAACCAGATGTGGGTGATCATCGGCGCCGCAGCAGCCGTACTGGTCATCGGAGGCGTCGGTTTCGCCGTGCTGCGCGCACGCCGTAACGCCTGAACGGTCTCCCGCACCCCTGTTCACTCACCGAGTGAGCAGAATCCCGCTTGCCGTCCGTGCTGAAGCCAGAACGCAGCGCACGGCAAGGCCAGTTCACAGAGAAAGGCACGGAAATGGCGACGCAGCGCCAGAAGGTAAGCGACAAGGACATCATCGTCCTCGAAAAGGAGCTTCTGCACCGTTTCGAGGGCATCAAGGGTCAGCTCACGCAGCTGCAGGCTCTCATCGACAGCCTCGAAGGCAACTGGAAGGGCATCGGCGCCGGCGCCTTCAACACCAAGCAGACCGAGATCAACGAGCGCATGGTCAAGATCGGCAACATCCTTGCCAAGTTCATCGAGGCCATGAGCAGCACCCGGAAGATCAAGGACGGCACGGAGGACGAGATCCGCTCGCAGGTCCAGAGCATCGACGTCGACCTCGGTGGCGCCCACTCGGCGCTGTCCGGCTACTGATCCCGCCAGGTCACCACTTCTCAGCGAACGGAGCAATCATGGGCGTCAACAACAGCGGCGAGCTCGAGGTCACTTACGGCAGCCTCGACGAGACCGCCACCCAGCTGGCCAACCATGCCAAGAAGCTCGAAGAGAGCCTCGAGGCCATCAAGCAGAAGGTCGCCGGTGTGGCCAGCATGTGGGAGGGCGAGGCCCACAACGCGTACGCCGAGCAGCAGGCATCCTGGGACCGCGAGGCCAAGGGCATCCACGAGGCGCTCATGGCCATCGGCCGGGTCGTCCACGCGGCCGGCGGTGACTACCAGGGCGGCGACCGCAAGGCTGCCAGCTACTTCATGTAAGTCGGCATCACCGGTCAGTCGAACTGCCGACGCAACAGCACAGAGGGTGGGCACGCACGGGAGGTGCCCACCCTCTGTCGCGCCGGACGGCCACAGGCGTGGTGCGGAGAGCTCCAAGGAAGACCGGGCAGAGCGATCCCGATATGGCGGTGGTGAGCCCGTAAGTCCGTGCGCCAGGGTGCCCGTCCCCGAGCGCCGGTACACCGCCTACAGGTCGCCGACCCCAGCCCGCCGCCCTGCCCGCCTTCCCGCACTCGGCGGCGAACCTCAGTGCTTGTTTCCTGACCGGCTGCAGCCGCGGCAGCCCGCTCTTCCGCTACACCTCTCGGCCCCGTGCGCCGCCGACCACGACCTGCGCCGTCCCCGGCGGAGCCGCCTTCACCCAGAAGGGTGGCCGCCGTGCCAGGTGCTCACCCGGCCATCGCCCTTCTGGAGTGGCAACGCTGATCGGCTCACGGGTCAGGCACCGTCGCAGGCAGGCGTGCTTCCGCAGCACAGCCGGCCTCCTGGGCTACTTTTCGGGAGATGGCGTTGAGGATCACCATGCGGTCCTTGTCGACACTGTTGCCGCGCAACCGGGTGGCGTCGGCGAAAAGTTCCGCCTTCACGTACTTCGTGTCGCCGACGTATGTGTCGCTGGACGTGGCTCTGGTGGGGCACAGGAAGAACAGGTCGGCCCCGGCACTCCCCACTTGCGCGTAGAGCCCCAACGCATAGCTGACCTTGCCACCTCCGGCTTTGTCGGATGCCGAAGGATGGCTCTGGGATCCGGAGAAGCGGATCTCAAGAAGGGGCTGCCCGCTGTCGTCACCGGCCTTGTACACCCAGCACGCGCCGCGTTTGCGGTAGTCGTCGTGCAGGTGCTGGACGGCCTTCTGCACGGAGAACGTCCGTGGCTCGCCGGCCTCTCCGACGCCTGTGGCTTCGTCGAATCGGTCCGTGCCGGCCAGGCGTCGCAATGCCTGGCCCGCCGAGGCGTCATCGAAGGCCCGGTCGCAGATCCTGTTCGCGGCCGTACCCGAAGCGGTTGCCGCCTGCTCGTGCCCGGATCCGTCGCTGCAGCCCCCGACAAGCAGAACTGCTGCCGCGAGGGCAAGAACCGCTCTGCGAGTACTACGCTCTCGACTTCGCTTCACTTCACGTCTCCGCTCAGTCCATGTACGGAGGTCGGCCACGGTAGTCGTTCTCGGCGCGCACGGAATGGACGGCACGCGATCTGACGAAGGAGCGGACCCTCGTCCCGGTCGCCCGGTGAGAAGGCCGGGCATGCCCCGTGCCACTCACGCTGTACGGCCTCCACCCCGCTCCCGGGGCGGCGGAGCCCATGTCGGCCCTCCGCCTACGTCGCGGGCGGCACCGTGAACGACCCGGTGATGCCCGTGCCCGGCTCACACTCCAGCAGGCGCGAGAGTGCACGGCTGGAGCCGTGCAGGACACGTAGGTTGTCCTCCCGCGCCGCGTCGGATGGCTCGGTGACCCCGGTAATGGGATCGATCTCCGCCCGTACCAGTTGGGTTGTGCGGTCGAATTTCACGCTGGAGCAATCAAAATAGAGATAGCCGGCCCTGCTGCTCACGCGGGCCAGCTTTCCCATGCGGTACCCCTTGAACTCCGAGCCGGTCGTGCTCGCCCGCGGAAGCTCCTGGGTCAATGAGAAGTTGATCCGAACGGACTCGTGCTCGGCCGAGCCCCGGTAGGCGCCGCAGAAGAAGTAGTCTTTTTGATCGGCCTTACCTGTGAGGTACTGAGCGGCCAGCTGGCTGGCCGTCAGGGCCGGATCACCCTCGTACTCGACCTTCGCCGGACCGTGAATGTCCGCGAGCCGACGAACGGCTGACTCGGTCTGAGCGTCCAGGACCCCGGCACAGGTCGTCCGCGCGGCAGACGGTCCGCCGCCCTTCGTCTCCCCGCCCTGGCAGCCGGTCACCGCCAACGCCAGCGGGACCAGGAGGACGGTGATGAGCGGGATCTTCACGTGGCGAGCGGTTCGACTAGGCATCCGGCAGCACACCGCGCTGGCTCGCTCCGTCGGTCCCGAGTCCGTACCCGGTCCGCAGAGCCTCTTCGAGGTTCTGCCCGAATCCGTCGTCGTCATGGTGTATCCCGTGGTTACGCATGAAGCTTTCCATCGGTGATGCAGCCGCTCCCTGCCCTGCTCGGTAGATCTCACTGGTCTGCTCGTGGATCGAGCTCGCGCTGTCATGTTGCATCGTCTCGGCGCCGTCGCCGATCACGTTCGCGATCTGCTGCCCGATGGCACCCTTGCCGGCATCGGTGAAGACGGGGATCAGGGTGCCCGCTACTCCGGCTGCGGCCACAGGGGGAAGGAAGGCTGCGCCGGCGGCGATCCCCACGCCCGCCCCGAATTGGATCCAACCGGCATTCTTCTGCAGACTCTTGTTGTATTCCTCGTCCTTGGCGAGCCCTTCCGCCTTCACCTGGTCCGCGCGGGATTGGTCGATGATTCCCTGAACCTGTGCGCCCGTGCGGACGATCTCCCGCGCGTGCGGTTGATCGATGTGACCATCATGTACCTGCGCTTCCAGAGCTGTTGTTCCGTAGACCTGCTGAGCCGTCGAGATCTCGGAATACCCGTCCGGGTGCTGCCCGACGGCGCTCAGGAACTTGATCGCGCTGGACTCGCCGAACTGCGCGTGACCGCTTGAGGCCGTCGGGTAGTACAGGCTGTCCGTGCGGTTGTCGTTCAGTGCCCAGTTGAGGTCGTCGATGTATCCGGCTCCCATACGGCCGAGGCTGTCCGCCATGGGGTCCTGGATTCTCTCGGGGTCGCCATACGCCTCGACGACCTTTGCCATGATCGCGGCTGAGGTGTCGTCCCGCTTGAGAGTCGGCGTCGGGTCGTCGTAGGAGTGACCCAGCGTGGCTGCTTCCAGAGCATGGCCCAGGGCATCCGGGCCGCCGTCGCGGGCATGTGCGACAGCGTCGCTGCCGGGCGCCGCCAGGCTGTCCGGCGGCCACTCGAAATCACTCTTCGTCAGCTCGTCGAAGTATGTGTAGTCGAGGGTGGCGCCCTTCTTCACCGTGCCGTCCTCGTTGTACACCGTGGGCACCATGTCGTCGGAGAAGAACTTCTTCGCCGCCTCGGGGCTGTGGCCGAGCCCTTCCAGCACGCTCGTGAGCGGATCATATCCAGCACCGTCCTTGCCCGACGGATTGAATCCCCAGTTCGTGTCGGCTCCCCCTGCCATCGGCTTGGTACCCATGAAGAAATCGGGGTTCTTATGATGCAACTGGACGATGTGTTCCGCGATGGGGTCGATGAATCGCGGATCGTAATTGCCGTACCGCAGCAGTCCGCCGAGGATCTGGTATCCGTAGGGTGGGTTGATTCCGCCCCGGTAAAGCTCGATGGACTTCGTGCCAAGTCTCCTGAACTGCTCTCCCCAGCTGGCCGGAAGATGGGAACTGTTGTCCGCGTCGGTCGCCGTTGCCAGCGCGGTGCCCATGTTGCGCTGGAGCTGCTTGGTCAGCTCCAAGCGCTCCTTGTTGTCACCCTCGGTACCGTCGAGTGCCATGCGGCCGTAGAACTCCAGCGTTTTCTCGGGGCTGCCGAGTGACTTGTAGAACGCGGTGCTGAAGGCGGGGTCCGTCGCGTTCCACTTCATGATCGCATTCAGTTCGGCGAACTGGTGGTCGCTCATCCTGGTCCCGAGCTTCGCCAGTTCTGTGGCACGCTGCTGCTCGGCGTCGTCCAACGAGGTGTAGGTCTCGTGCCCGAAGTCGTGGGCGTCGCCGCCATGGCTCTTGGCGAGGGCACGAGCCACCGAGGAGTCGATCTCCTGGGCGTGAGCCACAAGATTGGCGATACGCGCCGCCAAATTGTGCGCCTTGCCGAGTTCTTCTTCGGTGTGGGTGTCGTCCGTGGTGCGATCGTGCGGGAAGAAGACATGGATCACGGGGCCGTCGCCCTGGCTTCCGTAGTCGTCCACCTTGACGCCGAGCGCGGGAGCTTCCTTCTCGAGCGCTGTCTTCAGCTTCCTTTGGACGGCGACGAGTTCGGCGTGCGCATCGTTGAGTACCTTGTAGATGCTGTCGGCCTCGGCGTGGGCGTCCCTGAACTCCTTGGCCGTCTTGCGGACGAATTCCCGGGTGACATCCGAGTTGACTCCCGCCCACCGGGCACCGTCGGCCTTCGCCTGTAACCCTCTCTCGGCTCTGGTGGCCAGAGCCTCGAGTTTGTCGACGACCGACTTCCAGTCGGTGACGCTGGTCTCCAGTTTGCTCAAGTCGACTTCCAGCAGGCCGGTCATCGTGACGCCGGACATCATGTCCCCCGTTACTTGAAGTACTTGCTCAGCTCCGAGACAGGCACGGCGGAGCCGTCTGCCTGCTTGAGGCTGGCGGCAATTACACCGTCGTCATGGGCATGGGTCTTCTGCGAGTAATTGAGGTGGTTCGAAATGGTCGCGCAGGCCTGCAGGAGGGAGTTCACCTGGTCCGTCCAGGTCGTGACGGCCCGCGACAGAGCCGGCCCCATGGTGAACCCCTGCCCTTTGAGTTCGGCAGCGGCCTGCATGGTGCTGCCGTTGCCGTGCCTGTCGGACCCCATGCCGTCGATGTCCGCCTGCTTGCGGAGAGCGTCGTGCAGTCCGTACGCCTCGTGCCCGATGGCGCCGAGGTCGTCCTGATGGACGACCAGGTCCTGGTCGCCGCGGCCACCACCGCCGCTGTCCGTCAGCTGGTTCAGCCGAGTGTGCGGAGACCCCCCGTCAGCTGCCTGACGCTTGAGGTTTTCCCACTCGTCCCAGGTCATGGACACTCCCCGTGTACCGACTGCGAATCCGGTCGCGCGGCACGTGACGTTAACGGTGGGTAGGCAGTCGCAGCAAGGGATTTCGGTGAACTCGACCGGTAAACGGCCGCTTGGCCGGAATCCCTGGACATGCCGAATCCGGCGGCCGAATGGCCGCCGGATTCGGAAAGGCGTCTTACCGACGTCGTTGCTTTGGCGTTCCCTCAGTACTCCACATCCACCAACCCCGTCTGCACCAACGGCTTCCCCCGCTTCCGGGACACGAAGACGCCCCGGCCCGCCGGCATCGGTCGCGGGCGTACTCCGCCGAGGACGTCGCCCTCGGCCGGGTCGCCGGCCATGATCAGGCCCTGCGCGCCGAGTTCCTTCATACGCTGCATGAAGGGCTCGTAGGAGGCGCGGCCCGCGCCCGCGGAGGAGCGGGCGATGATGAAGCGGACGCCCACGTCGCGGGCGAAGGGCAGCATCTCCGTCAGGCCGCTGAGCGGGTTGCCGCTGGACGTGGAGACCAGGTCGTAGTCGTCGATGACGACGAAGACCTGCGGGCCCCGCCACCAGCTCCGGTCCCGCAGCTGCTGCGCCGTGACGTCGGCCGTCGGCGTGCGGCGCTGCATGAGGTCGGCCAGCGCGGCCATGTGGTGGTCCATCTGGCTCGACATCGGGATGTACTCCGCCAGGTGGGACGCCGGTGTCATGTCCAGCAGCGAGCGGCGGTTGTCGACCACGAAGAACTTCGCCTCGTCGCCGCCGTACCGCAGGGTCAGCTGCTTGATCAGCAGCCGCAGCAGGTTGGACTTGCCGGACTCGCTCTCGCCGAAGACCAGGAAGAACGGGTCCTGCTCGAAGTCGAGGAACACCGGCTCCAGGTTCTCCTCGTCCAGCGCGAAGGCGACGCCCCGCTCCCGGAAGCGGTCACCCGGCGGCAGCTCGACCGCCTCCAGCTGGCGCGGCAGCAGCCGTACCTTGGGGGCACCCGGCGCCTGCCAGTGCCGCCCGACCTCGGTGGTGAGTGCGGCCGTCGCCTCGGCCAGGTCGGTGTCGGACGTGAGCCCGTCGATGCGCGGCACCGCCGCCATGAAGTGCAGCTTCTGGGGGGAGAGGCCGCGGCCGGGGACGCCCGCGGGGACGTTCACCGCGACCTTGCGGTCGATCTCCGAGTCCATCACGTCACCCAGCCGCAGCTCCAGGCGGTTCATCAGGTGGTCCTTGAGGTTCGCCCGGACCTCCATCGAGCGGGACGCCGTCAGGACGAGGTGGATGCCGTAGCCCAGGCCCCGGGCGGCGATGTCCAGGACGGCCGGCTCCAGGGCCTCGTAGTCCGTGCGGAAGTTGCCCCAGCCGTCGATGAGGAGGAAGACGTCACCCCAGGGCTGGTCCGTGACGGAGATGTCGCCGCGGGCGCGCCGGGCCCGGAAGTCGGCGATCGAGGCGATCCCGGCCGCCCGGAAGTACTCCTCGCGGTGGGTCAGGACGCCGTACACCTCGGAGACCGTACGGCGCACGCGCTCCGGGTCCAGGCGCGAGGCGATGCCGCCGACGTGCGGCAGTCCCTCGACCGCGGCCATACCGCCGCCACCGAAGTCCAGGCCGTAGACCTGCACCTCGTGCGGGGTGTGCGTCAGGGCGAAGGAGCAGATCAGGGTCCGCAGGAAGGTGGACTTGCCGGACTGGGGGCCGCCGATGACCTGCATGTGGCCGGCCGCGCCCGAGAAGTCGAGCATGAGGCGGTCGCGGCGCTGCTCGTACGGCTTGTCGACCAGGCCGGCGGGTACGACCAGGCGGCCGGCGCCCTCGTAGTTGGGCTGGGTCAGACCGCGGCCCTGCACCGCCGCCAGGCCGGGCAGCAGCGCGTCCAGCGACGGCGGGCTCTCCAGCGGCGGCAGCCACACCTGGTGCGCCGCCGGGCCCTGCGCCTCCAGCCGGCGCACGATCACGTCGAGGACCGTGTCGGCCAGCGCCTCGTCCACCTCGGGCCGGGACGCTGCGCGTTGCTGCGGGATCGCGCTGTACTGCACCGGCACCTCGGTGGCCGTGAACAGCACCGGCCGCCGGTCCACCGGCAGCTGTCCGCCGGGCAGGGCCGCCCGTTGCGAGCCGACGCGGTAGACACCGGAGACGTACGCCGCCTTGAAGCGGACCATCTCGTCCGTGCCGAACTTCAGGAAGCCGGAACCGGGGACGTTCGGCAGCTCGTAGGCGTCGGGGACGCCGAGCGCGGCCCGGGACTCGGCCGCGGAGAAGGTGCGCAGACCGATCCGGTACGACAGGTACGTCTCCAGACCGCGCAGCCGCCCCTCCTCCAGGCGCTGCGAGGCGAGCAGCAGGTGCACGCCCAGCGAACGGCCGATGCGGCCGATCTGCACGAACATCTCGATGAAGTCCGGCTTGGCGGTCAGCAGCTCGCTGAACTCGTCGATCACCAGCACGAGGGAGGGGATCGGCTGGAGCGGAGCGCCCGCCGCGCGGGCCTTCTCGTAGTCGTGGATGTTGGCGTAGTTGCCCGCGTCGCGCAGCATCTCCTGGCGGCGGTTCAGCTCACCGCGGATCGAGTCGCCCATGCGGTCGACCAGGGTGAGGTCGTCGGCGAGGTTGGTGATGACGGCTGCCACGTGCGGCATCTGCGCCATGCCGGCGAAGGTCGCACCGCCCTTGAAGTCCGCGAGGACGAAGTTCAGGGTCTCCGAGGAGTGGGTGACCGCGAGGCCCAGCACCAGGGTGCGCAGCAGCTCCGACTTGCCGGAACCGGTCGCGCCGACGCACAGGCCGTGCGGGCCCATGCCCTCCTGCGCGGCCTCCTTCAGGTCGAGCATCACGGGCCGGCCGTCCTCGCCGAGACCGATCGGCACCCGCAGGCGCTCGGCGAGCGCGCGCGGGCGCCAGGTCCGCTTGGTGTCGACGGAAGCCGCGTCACCGAGGCCGAGCAGGTCGGTGAACTCCAGGTTGGCGAGCAGCGGCTCGTCGTCGTCGCCGCCCGACGCCATGCGCAGCGGCGCCAGCTGCCGGGACAGGGCCTCGGCGGACTCGTAGGACAGGCCGTCCGGGGTGCCCTCGTACACCTCGCCGTGCCCGGACTCCAGGCGCAGCAGCCCGGGCTGGACGACGACGGACAGGTCGCCGGCCGCCGTCGTGAGTTCGCCCGGGACGACCTCCAGCACGGTGACGCCCTGCAGGCCCTCGGGGTTGGCGAGCACCGAGTCCGGCAGCAGGGAGACGTCGTCCAGGACGAGCACCAGGTGCGGCTCGTCCATCAGCGGCGCGGCGCCGGGGTGGAAGCGCGGCCGGCCGGACAGCCGGGCGGTCAGCAGGTCCTCCAGCTCGCGCGGGTCGGTGCCGATCAGCCGGCGTGAGCCCGCGCCGTCCACCGCGCCGGGCGCCTGCACGTGCGGCAGCCACTTCGCCCAGTCCCACTGGGGCAGCGCCTCCCGGCCCGCGGCCACCGCGATGATCAGGTCCTGCGGTGAGTGCAGCGAGGCCAGCGAGCCGACCAGGGCGCGGGCCGAGGCCCGTACGGACTGCGGGTCACCGCTGACCGTGACGTGGTAGAAGGCGCGCAGCGACACCGCCATCGGCAGGTCGCCGACGGTGCCGTGGGCGGCGAGGAAGCGCTGCATCGCACCGGCGGTCAGCGGCTCCAGCTGCTCGACGGGTCCCGTCTCCGGGGCGACGAGCGGGGTCGCCAGCGGCTGCGGGCCCAGGCCGACGCGTACGTGCGCGAAGTCCTCGTCGCCGGGCCGCCGCTCCCACACCCGGCTGCCCTCGGCGACGAGCGCCCAGAGCTGCTCGGGGGAGGGGTGCAGGTAGTACTGCGCGTCCCGCTGCGTCCGCGCCGTGGTGACGGCGGACTTGCGGGTCTGCGACAGGTAACTGAGGTAGTCGCGGCGCATGTCGGCCAGCTGGCCCTGGGAGCCGCGGCGGAAGCGCACCACCATCGCGATGGACATCGCCACCGTCGAGGCGATCATGATCATGCCCATGATCTTCATGAACGGCTGACCGTTCGTGAAGAAGAAGACCACGGAGCCGCCCATGCCCAGGGTGGGCAGGAGCTGCATCAGCACGCTTTCCTGAGGCCCCCGCGGCAATTCGGGCGGTGCCTGGACAACGACCTCTTCCGTGGGCACTTCGGACGGAAGCGCCCTAGGGGGGCGCTTGACGACAATCTGGCTCACCGCTCACCAATTCCCTTGCCCGACCCAGGCGTTCCGCCCGCCGCCCCGTGTCCGGCGAGCGCAGGCCGCCGCGTGATCCTACTGAGTTCATCCGGCACGGGTGAGCGGTAGGGTGCCGGATGTTCGCGTGAGCACACGCCGCGCAGGCCGGACATACCCGGGCGAACTCCTCAATGGGGAGGCGGTACGACCCCGGAATCCCGCCCCGCGGCACCCGTGCCGCCGCGCACCGGGCGAACCGGCACGGGACCTTCACGACATAGACGCACCACCACCACTGAGGGGGAGCAGCAGGTGAGCATGACGGCCGCCGCCACCGGCGGACCCGGGACGGGAGCCCCTTCCGCATCCGGCACCGGACTCGGCTTCTGCCGGGTCACCATCGTCGCGCCGGACAGCCGTATCGACGTCGCACTGCCCGACGACGTTCCGGTCGCCGACCTCTATCCGGAGATCCTCCGGCTGTCCCAGCAGAGCCCCGCGGCGGGCGCCCCGGTCGGTTACCACCTCGTCCGCACCGACGGCACCGTGCTGGACAGCGCCCGCTCCTTCGCCGCCCAGCGCATTCTCGACGGCGAACTCCTCACCCTGCGCCCGTTCGCGGAGTCCCTGCCGCCGGCCGTCTTCGACGACGTCGCGGACGCCGTGGCCTCCTCCGTAACCAAGCAGCACAAGCTGTGGAGCGGCGACCTCACCCGGGCCGCGGGACTCGTCGGCGGCGGCGTGCTGCCGGCGCTGCTCGCGTTCGTCGCCTGGACGGCCGAGCCGCGCCACGACATGCACGGCCTCGCCGGCATCCTGGCCGCCGTCACCGGCGTCCTGCTGGTCCTGCTCTCCGCCGTCCGCGCCCGCGTCTACGACGACCGCGGCTCGGCCGTCGCACTGGGACTCGGCGCACTGCCCGACATCGGTGTCGCGGGCAGCGGACTGCTGCCGCTGAGCGACGGCGAGGGCATCGGCAGACTCCAGTTCCTGCTGGCGTGCGCGGCGGTCCTCGTCGCCGCCCTGATCCTCGCCCTGTGCTCACCGCACGGCGACGGGCCCTTCGTCGCCTTCGTGTTCGCCTCGACGGTCGCCCTGATCGTCGTCTTCGTCGCGACCCTCACCGGCTGGGCCCCCAGGGAGATGGCCGGCCTGTGCGCGCCGGTCGCCGTCGGCGCGCTCGCCTTCCTGCCCGGCATGTCCATGCGGTTCGCCCGGCTGCCGATCGGTTTCGAGAACCCCAGCGGCGGCGCCCCCCGCTCCGCCTACGGAGCCGAGACCGCCCCGCAGGAGCCGGTGGACACCGAGCGCATCGAGGCGCAGGCGCGGCGCGGCCACGAACTCCTCGTCGGCCTGGTGGGCGGCTGCGCGCTGCTCGCCGTCGGCGCCTCGGCCGTACTGGGCTTCTCCGACGACGTCTGGGCCCAGCTGCTCGCGCTGGTCACCGGCGTCGCCATGCTGATGCGCTCCGGCATGTTCCGCTACACCGCCCAGGTCGCCTCCCTGCTGGCCGCCGGCCTCGCCTGCCTGGTCCTGCTCGGCCTCGGCCTGGCCCTCAACCCGCCGGAGCACATCGTGCGCGCCGCGCTGGCCGGCGACCGTACCGACCTCGACATCCGTACCGTCTGGCTGATCGCGGTCATCGCGGTGGCCGCTGCCCTGGTGACGGCCCTCGGGCTGATCCTGCCGCGCGGCGGGCTGACCCCCTTCTGGGGACGCTTCCTGGAGATCTGCGAGGGCTTCGTGCTCCTCACGCTGATCCCGCTCACCCTGGCCGTCTTCGACGTGTACGCCAAGGCCCGCGCCATGACCAGCTAGGCGGCGGAACCGGCGGGACGGGACACCGAAAGGCAGACGGAGGGGGGCGGCACGCGCGCGTGCCGCCCCCTTCTTCACGTACCGCTCACCGCGCATCGAGCCCGCCGGTGCGATCCGGCGGCCGCGGAACGGCTCACTGCACGTCGAGCCCGCCGTTGTGGGCCATCGGCCGCAGATCGAACTCCCCGTCCCGGGCGCCCAGCACGAACGCCCGCCACTCCGCCTCGGTGTACCGCAGCACGGTGTCGGGGTCGAGCGAGGAGCGCATCGCCACCGCCCCGCCGGGCAGGTGGGCGATCTCCACCCGCTCCTCCTGCTCCTCCGTGCCGGGCGCGCAGTGCCACGTGACACCGGAGATGTCGAGGGCGTACAGCTCGTCCCGCTCCCGCTCCTTGCGCGCCTTGATCTCCGCTTCCGTCTCCGCCATGGTGCAGCGACCCCTTCCCGAGGTAGGTACGATCCCGGCGCTCACCCTAGTGGCGGCCACCGCCCCGTCAGGGCGGTTCGCCGACCGTGCGCCGACCGTGCGTAAGGACCCCGCCGGCGCCTGGTACCCTGAGTGACGGCCGTTCGTGTACGCGCCCCCGGAACCAGCTGGTCCTGGAGGCCGCGCCCAGCGGATCCCCGCCTCCCGAGTAACGGAAGCTCTCCCGCGATGAAGACCGGGGGCACTCGGTGGCCACACACAGACCATGAGGAGTACGCGTGTCGCTCGACGCCGCTACGAAGAAGCAGATCATCTCCGAGTTCGGTACCAAGGAGGGTGACACCGGCTCCCCCGAGGTCCAGGTCGCTCTGCTCTCCCGTCGGATCTCCGACCTGACGGAGCACCTCAAGACCCACAAGCACGACCACCACTCCCGCCGTGGCCTGCTGATCCTCGTCGGTCAGCGCCGTCGCCTGCTGCAGTACCTGGCGAAGAAGGACATCCAGCGCTTCCGTGCGCTGGTCGACCGCCTCGGCATCCGCCGTGGTGCGGCGGGCGCGAAGTAAGACGCCGTGAGGGGAGCGGTTCCCGGACGAGTTCGGGGACCGCTCCCTTTGCCGTATGCGGGGCTCCGCCACGCATACGGCACCCCTCGTCGTACGTGGGGAAACGTGCGGAGTGTCCCTCACGCTTTGTAGTGTGGTAGCACAACGCAATACGGACGACACAGCACGACAAGAAGAGGAGACGCGCGCCACGCCGCCGCCGGTCCTCGGTAGTGGCCCCCGGGGGAAAGAGATCCCCGGGTGCTTCGATCGAAGACCGGCCCGCACCGTACGGAGCGCCTCTCCGCCACCGTCCCCCTGCCACACGGGCAGCCGCGGGACGAAAGACGACAAGTAACGGAGAAAACGCTAGTGGAGAACGAGACCCACTACGCCGAGGCCGTCATCGACAATGGCGCCTTCGGTACCCGCACCATCCGCTTCGAGACGGGCCGCCTGGCCAAGCAGGCCGCCGGCTCCGCCGTGGCGTACCTGGACGACGACACCATGGTGCTGTCGGCCACCACCGCCTCCAAGAACCCCAAGGACCAGCTCGACTTCTTCCCCCTCACGGTGGACGTCGAGGAGCGGATGTACGCCGCCGGCAAGATCCCCGGCAGCTTCTTCCGCCGTGAGGGCCGGCCCTCCGAGGACGCGATCCTCACCTGCCGCCTGATCGACCGCCCGCTGCGCCCGTCCTTCAAGAAGGGCCTGCGCAACGAGATCCAGGTCGTCGCCACGATCATGGCGCTCAACCCCGACCACCTGTACGACGTCGTCGCGATCAACGCCGCGTCCGCGTCCACGCAGCTGGCCGGCCTGCCCTTCTCCGGCCCGATCGGCGGCGTCCGCGTCGCGCTGATCCGCGGCCAGTGGGTCGCGTTCCCGACGCACACCGAGCTCGAGGACGCCGTCTTCGACATGGTGGTCGCCGGCCGCGTCCTGGAGGACGGCGACGTCGCGATCATGATGGTCGAGGCCGAGGCCACCGAGAAGACCATCAAGCTGGTCGAGGGCGGCTCCGAGGCGCCGACCGAGGAGGTCGTCGCCGCCGGTCTCGAGGCCGCGAAGCCCTTCATCAAGGTCCTGTGCCGCGCCCAGGCCGACCTCGCCGCCAAGGCCGCCAAGCCGACCGGCGAGTTCCCGATCTTCCTGGACTACCAGGACGACGTGCTGGAGGCCCTGACCGCGGCCGTCCGCCCCGAGCTGGCCCAGGCGCTCACCATCGCCGGCAAGCAGGAGCGCGAGAGCGAGCTGGACCGGGTCAAGGCGCTCGCCGCCGAGAAGCTCCTGCCGGAGTTCGAAGGCCGCGAGAAGGAGATCTCCGCCGCGTACCGCTCGCTCACCAAGCAGCTGGTCCGCGAGCGCGTGATCAAGGAGAAGAAGCGCATCGACGGCCGCGGTGTCACCGACATCCGCACCCTCGCCGCCGAGGTCGAGGCCATCCCGCGCGTGCACGGCTCCGCGGTGTTCGAGCGTGGCGAGACCCAGATCCTGGGTGTCACCACCCTCAACATGCTCCGCATGGAGCAGCAGCTGGACACCCTCTCCCCGGTGACCCGCAAGCGCTACATGCACAACTACAACTTCCCGCCGTACTCCACCGGTGAGACCGGCCGCGTCGGCTCCCCGAAGCGCCGCGAGATCGGCCACGGCGCCCTCGCCGAGCGCGCCCTCGTGCCGGTGCTGCCCACGCGCGAGGAGTTCCCCTACGCGATCCGCCAGGTCTCCGAGGCGCTGAGCTCCAACGGCTCGACGTCCATGGGCTCGGTCTGCGCCTCCACCATGTCGCTGCTGAACGCCGGTGTGCCCCTGAAGGCCCCGGTCGCCGGTATCGCCATGGGCCTGATCTCCCAGGACATCGAGGGCGAGACGCACTACGTCACGCTCACCGACATCCTCGGTGCCGAGGACGCCTTCGGCGACATGGACTTCAAGGTCGCCGGCACGAAGGACTTCGTGACCGCCCTCCAGCTCGACACCAAGCTGGACGGCATCCCGGCCTCCGTCCTGGCCGCGGCCCTCAAGCAGGCCCGCGACGCCCGCCTGCACATCCTCGACGTGATGATGGAGGCCATCGACCGTCCGGACGAGATGTCCCCCAACGCCCCGCGGATCATCACCGTCAAGATCCCGGTCGACAAGATCGGTGAGGTCATCGGCCCGAAGGGCAAGATGATCAACCAGATCCAGGAGGACACGGGCGCCGAGATCACGATCGAGGACGACGGCACCATCTACATCGGTGCCTCCGACGGCCCGGCCGCCGAGGCCGCCCGCGCCACGATCAACGGCATCGCCAACCCGACGATGCCCGAGGTCGGCGAGCGCTACCTGGGTACGGTCGTCAAGACGACCACCTTCGGCGCGTTCGTCTCCCTGCTGCCCGGCAAGGACGGTCTGCTGCACATCTCGCAGATCCGCAAGCTCGCCGGCGGCAAGCGCGTGGAGAACGTCGAGGACGTCCTCGGCGTGGGCCAGAAGGTCCAGGTCGAGATCGCCGAGATCGACTCCCGCGGCAAGCTCTCCCTCATCCCGGTGATCGAGGGCGAGGAAGGCTCTGACGAGGCCAAGGACGACGCCGAGCAGTGACGTCCCGTAGCCCGAAGGTGACGGCCCGCCCCTCTTCCGAGGCGCGGGCCGTCGCCCGTACCCAAACCCTCATCAAGGGCCGGAACGGCATCGGCACGGTCCGCAAGACCACCCTCCCGGGCGGCCTGCGCATCGTCACCGAGACCCTGCCCTCGGTCCGCTCCGCCACCTTCGGCATCTGGGCGCACGTCGGCTCCCGCGACGAGACCCCGGCCCTGAACGGCGCCACGCACTACCTGGAGCACCTGCTCTTCAAGGGCACGGCGAAACGCAGCGCACTGGACATCTCCTCCGCCCTCGACGCGGTCGGCGGCGAGATGAACGCGTTCACGGCCAAGGAGTACACGTGCTACTACGCGCGCGTGCTCGACACCGACCTGCCGCTCGCCATCGACGTGGTCTGCGACATGCTGACCGGCTCGCTGATCCTCGAGGAGGACGTCGACGTCGAGCGCGGCGCGATCCTCGAAGAGATCGCGATGACCGAGGACGACCCGGGCGACTGCGTGCACGACCTGTTCGCGCACACCATGTTCGGCGACAACGCCCTCGGCCGCCCGGTCCTCGGCACGGTCGACACCGTCAACGCCCTCACCGCCGACCGCATCCGCCGCTTCTACAAGAAGCACTACGACCCGACCCACCTCGTGGTCGCCTGCGCCGGCAACATCGACCACGCCAAGGTCGTACGCCAGGTCCGCGCGGCCTTCGAGAAGGCGGGCGCCCTGCGGAACACGGACGCGCAGCCCATCGCCCCGCGCGACGGCCGCCGCAGGGTCCGCGGCTCCGGCAAGGTCGAGCTGCTCGGCCGCAGGACCGAGCAGGCGCACGTCGTCCTCGGCATGCCCGGCCTCGCCCGCACCGACGAACGCCGCTGGGCCATGGGCGTGCTCAACACCGCCCTCGGTGGCGGCATGTCCTCCCGCCTCTTCCAGGAGGTCCGGGAGAAGCGCGGCCTCGCCTACAGCGTGTACTCCTACACCTCCGGCTTCGCCGACTGCGGCCTGTTCGGCGTCTACGCCGGCTGCCGGCCCAGCCAGGTCCACGACGTCCTGCGGATCTGCCGCGACGAACTCGACCACGTCGCACAGCACGGTCTCACCGACGACGAGATCGCCCGGGCCGTCGGCCAGCTCCGCGGCTCCACGGTCCTGGGACTGGAGGACACCGGCGCGCTGATGAACCGTATCGGCAAGAGCGAGCTGTGCTGGGGCGAGCAGATGTCGGTGGACGACATGCTGGCCCAGATAGCCGCGGTCACGCCGGACGAGGTCCGTTCGGTCGCCCGCGACATCCTGGGACAGCGCCCGTCGCTGTCGGTCATCGGCCCGCTCAAGGACAAGCAGGCGGCCCGGCTGCACGACGCGGTCGCCTGAAACACCACCGGTTAGGAAAGCAGGAACATGAGCAAGCTGCGCGTGGCGGTCCTCGGTGCCAGAGGCCGGATCGGGGCCGAGGCGGTCAAGGCGGTCGAGGCCGCCGAGGACATGGAACTGGTCGCCGCCCTCGGCCGGGGCGACAAGCTGGAGACCCTGGCGGACACCGGCGCCCAGGTCGCCGTCGAGCTGACCACCCCCGCCTCGGTCATGGGCAACCTCGACTTCTGCGTGCGCCACGGCATCCACGCCGTCGTCGGCACCACCGGCTGGACCGACGAACGCCTCGCACAGCTGGAGGGCTGGCTCGCCCAGTCCCCGGAGACCGGCGTGCTCATCGCGCCCAACTTCTCCATCGGCGCCGTGCTGACGATGAAGTTCGCGCAGATCGCGGCGCCGTACTTCGAGTCGGTCGAGGTGGTCGAGCTGCACCACCCGAACAAGGTGGACGCCCCCTCCGGCACCGCCACCCGCACGGCCCAGCTCATCGCCCAGGCGCGCCGGGCGGCCGGCACGGCCCCCGCGCCGGACGCCACGGTCACCGCCCTGGACGGCGCCCGCGGCGCCAGTGTGGACGGCGTCCCCGTGCACGCCGTCCGCCTGCGCGGCCTCCTGGCCCACCAGGAGGTCCTGCTCGGCGGCGAGGGCGAGACCCTCACCGTCCGCCACGACTCCCTGCACCACAGCAGCTTCATGCCGGGCGTCCTGCTCGGCGCCCGCCGCGTGGTGACGACTCCGGGCCTCACGTTCGGCCTGGAGCACTTCCTGGACCTGAGCTGAGACAGACGTCTGCCATGCGCGCGAAGATCACGTACCTCGTCACGGCCGCCGTCCTCGTCTTCTACTTCGTCCTGGTCGGCAGCCGCGGCGTCATGCTCATCCAGTCCGGCACCCTGATCACCGTCAGCTTCGGCGTGGCGGTACTGATCCTGCCGGTCATCGGGCTGTGGTTCCTGTGGAAGAACACCCAGTTCGTCCGCAAGGCCAACCAGCTGTCCGCCGAACTCGAGGCCGAGGGCGGCCTGCCGGTCGACGAGCTGAGGCGCCTGCCCGGCGGCCGGATCGACCGGGACTCGGCCGACGAGGTCTTCGCCAAGCGCAAGGCCGAGACCGAGGCGTCCCCCGACGACTGGCGCTGCTGGTTCCGGCTCGCCGTCGCCTACCACGACGCCCGCGACACCCCGCGCGCCCGCAAGGCGATGCAGCGTGCCATCGCCCTGCACGAGGGGCGCACCGCCGCGGCGTGACCGCGAACCGAGGAGGGGCCGGCCCACGGTGACGTGGGCCGGCCCCTCCTCGGTTCGTGCTACGGCGGCGTACCGGATCAGCCCCGCCGGTGCTCCGCGGCCCACGCCTCCACCGCGTCCGCCGCCCGGTCGAAAGCCACCGGCCGGCCGAGGAAGTCCAGGTTGTGCGTGGTCAGCAGCGTCGGGGTGTCCTCGGCGGGCCGGTCCTCGCGCACCAGGGCCAGCGCCTGGCCCTGCACCGTGCGCGGCAGCCCCAGCCAGCGCACCGGCTGCTGCACCGTCCGCACCGAGGCGACCCGCGCCCACGGCAGCGTCCGCGTCAGCAGCAGGCCGGTCCGGCGCAGCCCACGCCTGCTCACCCACACACCCATGCGCAGCAGCCGCAACGAGCCCGCGACGATCGCCAGGCCCGCGACGAGGACCGCCCCGCCGGAGGGCACGGAACCGGTCAGGGTGATGAGCACCGCGGCGAACAGGACGAACGAGGCCAGCAGCAGCCCCAGCGCGGCCATGGCCACCCGCCAGGGGCCGGGCCGGTAGGGGCGACGCCAGTGGTCCGGGTCGTCGTAGGGCAGCGCACTCTCGGCTGCCGTCTCGAAGCTGCGGTCGGCCGTAAGGAAGGGCAGGGGCACGGCTGGTCCTCACTCGGTCCTCGCGTGGGCTGTGCCCGGTGAGGCTATCCGGCCGTGATGCCGCTCACCAGCCTGGAGCGTCCAAGAGGGTCAGGCCCCCCGGCTCAGTGCCCCTGGGACGCCTGGGACTGCTGAGCCGGCGTACCGGACGGCGGGGAGAGCGCCGGGGTGCCGACGACCAGGGCTCCGACGAGCCCCGCGACGAGGGTGAGACCCAGCAGCCAGCGTCCGGCCATCTCGCCGAAGGACGCCCGCTGGCGGGGCGGGGGAGTGACATTGCTGCGGAACCTCTGTGCCTCGGCCAGGAAGGCGAAGGGGACGGGCTCGCGCCGACGGAACATCGCGGCTGCCGCTCCTTTCGGGGGTTGTGGTTCGAATGTGTACGCCTCACCGGTACAGACGGTCGGCGGACACAAATGGTGCCCATGTCCGAAAGATTCGCTGCCGCGTTTTCCGGGCCGCCGTGCCGAGGTACCGGCCGGGGCCTGGGCGGGTGCCCCGTAAGGTGGTCGCCAACCCCAGAAGTGATGGAAGGACCCCCACCCCCGTGACCTCCGCCGAGTCGCTCACGTTCCGCAGCGACGTCACCGTCGAGCTGGTGAAGTCCAGCGCTTCGGACGCCGACGTGCTCTTCGCCGCCCGTGTCTCCACCGCCGGCGAGCAGTCCCTCGACGAGCTGGACAAGGACCCCGGGCGCTCCAGGGGCCTGATCAACTACCTGATGCGGGACCGGCACGGGAGCCCGTTCGAGCACAACTCGATGACGTTCTTCATCAGTGCCCCGATCTTCGTCTTCCGCGAGTTCATGCGGCACCGCGTCGGCTGGTCCTACAACGAGGAGTCCGGGCGCTACCGCGAGCTGGAACCCGTCTTCTACGTCCCCGACGCCTCGCGCAGGCTCGTGCAGGAGGGCCGGCCCGGCAAGTACGTCTTCACCGAGGGCACCCCGGCCCAGCACGAGACGGTCGGCAGCACCCTGCGGGAGTCCTACGAGCAGGCGTACACGGCCTACCGGAAGCTCCTCGCCGAGGGCGTGGCCCGGGAGGTGGCCCGCGCGGCCCTCCCTGTCGGCCTCTACTCCTCGATGTACGCCACCTGCAACGCGCGCTCCCTGATGCACTTCCTCGGCCTGCGTACCCAGCACGAGCTGGCCAAGGTGCCGAGCTTCCCGCAGCGGGAGATCGAGATGGTCGCCGAGAAGATGGAGGCGGAGTGGGCGGAGCTCATGCCGCTCACCTACGCGGCCTTCAATGCGAACGGACGTGTGGCACCGTGACGAAGATCTGTTCCCCTTCGGGGAACGGATGTGTGGGTCAACCTCGCGCAGTGTCCGGTTTGCGGCATTTGTAGAAGTTCATCTAGCCTGATCAAACGGACCCGGCACTGCTTGAACCCCCGAGCAGGCAGTGCCGGGCTCCTTCTTTGTCGTGACTTTCCCGGCACCCCACGGGCACACCCCCCTTCGAGCACCGAGTAGCGTGTTACCCATGGCTCCGACCTCGACTCCGCAGACCCCCTTCGGGCGGGTCCTCACCGCCATGGTCACGCCCTTCACGGCGGACGGCGCACTCGACCTCGACGGCGCGCAGCGGCTCGCCGCCCACCTGGTGGACGCAGGCAACGACGGCCTGATCATCAACGGCACCACCGGCGAGTCCCCCACCACCAGTGACGCGGAGAAAGCGGACCTCGTACGAGCCGTCCTGGAGGCCGTCGGCGACCGCGCCCACGTCGTCGCCGGCGTCGGAACCAACGACACCCACCACAGCGTCGAGCTGGCCCGCGAGGCCGAGCGCATCGGCGCCCACGGCCTCCTGGTCGTCACGCCGTACTACAACAAGCCCCCGCAGGAGGGCCTGTACCGGCACTTCACCACCGTCGCCGACGCCACCGGCCTGCCGGTCATGCTCTACGACATCCCCGGCCGCAGCGGCGTCCCGATCAGCACGGAGACGCTGGTCCGGCTCGCCGAGCACCCCCGGATCGTCGCCAACAAGGACGCCAAGGGCGACCTCGGCCGAGCCGGCTGGGCCATCGCCCAGTCCGGTCTCGCCTGGTACTCCGGCGACGACATGCTGAACCTGCCCCTGCTCTCGGTGGGCGCGATCGGCTTCGTCTCGGTCGTCGGCCACCTCGTCACCCCCGACCTGCGGGCCCTGGTCGACGCGTACACCTCCGGTGACGTCGTCAAGGCCACGGAGATCCACCAGAAGCTGCTCCCGGTCTACACCGGCATGTTCCGCACCCAGGGCGTCATGACCACCAAGGCCGCCCTCGCCCTCCTCGGCCTGCCCGCGGGACCGCTGCGCTCGCCCATGGTCGAGTGCTCGCCCGAGGAGATCGCCCAGCTCAAGATCGATCTTGCTGCCGGCGGGGTACAGATCTGACAACAGACTTCGCACCACCTGAGCCTCACAACTGAATCGACAACCGCATACGCAGGCCCCCGGTGCCTGTTTCCACAACGACAACTGCTTCCGCACGAACGTCATGCGCGCCACGTGCCCTACCGGTACGTGGCGCGTGTGGTTGAGGAGAGTCTTTTGAGTCATCCGCACCCTGAACTCGGCCCGCCGCCGCCACTCCCCGAGGGCGGCCTGCGGGTGACCCCGCTCGGCGGTCTCGGCGAGATCGGCCGGAACATGACGGTCTTCGAGTACGGCGGCCGTCTGCTGATCGTCGACTGCGGAGTGCTCTTCCCCGAGGAGGAGCAGCCCGGAATCGACCTGATCCTGCCGGACTTCTCGTCCATCCGGGACCGCCTCGACGACATCGAGGGCATCGTCCTCACGCACGGCCACGAGGACCACATCGGCGGTGTCCCCTACCTGCTCCGCGAGAAGCCGGACATCCCGCTGATCGGCTCCAAGCTCACGCTGGCCCTGATCGAGGCAAAGCTCCAGGAGCACCGGATCCGCCCGTACACCCTGGAGGTGGCGGAGGGGAACCGCGAGCGCGTCGGCCCCTTCGACTGCGAGTTCGTCGCGGTCAACCACTCCATCCCGGACGCCCTCGCGGTCGCGATCCGCACCCCGGCCGGCATGGTCGTCCACACCGGCGACTTCAAGATGGACCAGCTGCCGCTGGACAACCGCCTCACCGACCTGCACGCCTTCGCGCGGCTGAGCGAGGAGGGCATCGACCTGCTCCTCGCCGACTCCACGAACGCCGAGGTCCCGGGCTTCGTCCCGCCCGAGCGGGACATCTCGGGCGTCCTGCGCACGGTCTTCGCCAACGCCCGCAAGCGGATCATCGTGGCCAGCTTCGCCAGCCACGTCCACCGCATCCAGCAGATCCTGGACGCGGCCCACGAGTACGGCCGCCGGGTCGCCTTCGTCGGCCGCTCCATGGTCCGCAACATGGGCATCGCCCGGGACCTCGGCTACCTGAAGGTCCCGCCGGGCCTCGTGGTCGACGTCCGCACGCTCGACGACCTGCCCGACCACGAGGTGGTCCTGGTCTGCACGGGCTCCCAGGGCGAGCCGATGGCGGCCCTGTCCCGCATGGCCAACCGCGACCACCAGATCCGCATCGTCGACGGCGACACGGTCATCCTGGCGTCCTCGCTGATCCCCGGGAACGAGAACGCGGTCTACCGCGTGATCAACGGCCTGACCCGCTGGGGCGCCGACGTGGTCCACAAGGGCAACGCCAAGGTCCACGTCTCCGGCCACGCGTCCGCGGGCGAGCTGCTGTACTTCTACAACATCTGCCGCCCGAGGAACCTGATGCCGGTCCACGGCGAGTGGCGCCACCTGCGCGCCAACGCCGAGCTGGGCGCGCTCACGGGCGTGCCGCACGACCGGATCGTCATCGCCGAGGACGGCGTCGTGGTCGACCTGATCGAGGGGAAGGCCAAGATCTCCGGCAAGGTCCAGGCCGGATACGTCTACGTCGACGGCCTCTCGGTCGGTGACGTGGGCGAGCCGGCGCTGAAGGACCGCAAGATCCTCGGCGACGAGGGCATCATCTCGGTCTTCGTGGTCGTGGACGCCTCCACCGGCAAGATCACCGGTGGTCCGCATGTCCAGGCCCGCGGCTCCGGCATCGAGGACTCGGCCTTCACCGCCGTCCTTCCGAAGATCACGGAGGTCCTGGAGCGGTCCGCCCAGGACGGCGTGGTGGAGCCCCACCAGCTCCAGCAGCTCATCCGCCGGACCCTCGGCAAGTGGGTCTCCGACACGTATCGCCGCAGGCCGATGATCCTGCCTGTGGTCGTGGAGGTCTGACGCACCGTCGGTGCCGGCCAGGAGCGGGGCGTCTCGATTTGCATCGGGGCGCCCCGCTCCAGTACGTTTACGGCTCCGCCCAACCGGGAACCCCAGCGCTTCACGCGCTGGACATGGATGCCTGGAGCGGGTGGGAAATCCGGCTCAGAACTTCTGATAAAGTCGGAACCGCCGGAAAGGGAAACGCGGAAGCGGGAACCTGGAAAGCGCCGAGGAAATCGGATCGAGAAAAGATCTGATAGAGTCGGAAACACCGAAGGGAAGCCCGGAGGAAAGCCCGAGAGGGTGAGTACAAAGGAAGCGACCGTTCCTTGAGAACTCAACAGCGTGCCAAAAATCAACGCCAGATATGTTGATACCCCGTCTCCGGTCATCACGATCGGGACGAGGTTCCTTTGAAAAAACACAGCGAGGACGCTGAGAACGGTCGGGCCTATTCCGCCTGACTGTTCCGCTCATCGTGGTGTCGTCCCGATTACGGGAAAACATTCACGGAGAGTTTGATCCTGGCTCAGGACGAACGCTGGCGGCGTGCTTAACACATGCAAGTCGAACGATGAACCACTTCGGTGGGGATTAGTGGCGAACGGGTGAGTAACACGTGGGCAATCTGCCCTTCACTCTGGGACAAGCCCTGGAAACGGGGTCTAATA
>NZ_WWJT01000766.1 GCF_009865385.1 Streptomyces sp. SID486
GCGCCTCCTGGGCGCCTCCTGGGCGCCTCCTGAGCAGCCCCCTGCGGCGATTGCTTCAATTTTTAAGTATGCGATAGGGTCCACGCGGATCACTGCTTCAAATATGAAGCAATCGCCTCGGAGGGACCCGCATGCCCGACATCCCCGCCGCCACCCCGCGTGCCCGCGTCCGGGTACCGCTGCGCTTCGCCGACGGCTACCGCGCCGACGCCGAACTCGTCACTTTCCACGGTCTCACCGACGGCCGGGAGCACCTCGCCGTCGTCCTCGGCGAGCCCGGGCCGGTCCCGCTGGTCCGCCTGCACTCCGAGTGCCTGACCGGGGACGTGTTCGGCTCGGCCCGCTGCGACTGCGGCCCGCAGCTGCGCGAGGCGGTCGAGCGCATCGCCGACCGCGGCGGCGTCCTGCTCTACCTCCGCCAGGAGGGCCGGGGCATCGGCCTGTACAACAAGCTCGACGCGTACGCCCTCCAGGACCAGGGACTCGACACCTACGCGGCGAACACCGCCCTCGGCCTCCCGGAGGACGCCCGCGACTACACGGCCGCCGCCCAGATGCTCGCCGCCCTCGGCGTCACGGAGCTGGACCTGCTGTCCAACAACCCCGACAAGGCGCAGCAGTTGCGCACGCTGGGAGTCGCCGTACGGGACCGGGTGCCGACCGGCGTCTTCACCACGGACCACAACGTGCGCTACCTGCGGGCCAAGGTGCTCCACACCCGGCACACGCTGCCACTGGCGGAACTGACGGAACGTCCGGAGCGACCGGGGCTGGGGGAAGGGCCCAGGCTTACTGCGCTGCCGGAAGGGCCGGAGCCGCGCGAGCTTTCCGGGCTGGGGGAAGGGCCGGAGCTGCCCGGGCTGACGGAGGTGGCCGAGCTGACGGCCGGTTAGCCGGGTCCGGCCCCGGCCCCGGCCTCGGCCCCGGCCCGGGCCGGGAGGCGGAGCGCCGCGAGGACGCCGAGGACGAGCAGCCCGGCCGCCACGGCGTACGTGAGCCGGAAACCGGCCGGTCCCGGGCCCGTCGCGCCCAGCACCACCGACAGCAGGGCCGTACCGGCCGACGCGGCCAGCTGGGCGTTGATGCTCAGGGCGGTGCTCGCCCCGGCCAGCCGGCCGGGGGGCAGACCGCGGGTCGCGGTGGCCATCGCCGGCATCAGCGTCATTCCGGCCCCCACGCACATGATCATGCTCGCGCCGACGATCCGCCAGGAGGCCACCCCCGGCACTCCCGTCTGCCAGGCCAGCAGCGCCATGCCGAGGGCGCCCACCGCGCACCCCGTCGCTATCAGCCGGCGCGGTGCGACCCGGTCGACGTGCCGTGCCGCGACCTGCATCGTGACACCGACCACGAGCCCGGCCGGTGCCCCGAGCAGGCCGGCCGCCGCCGCGCTCATCCCCCGTTCCTGCTGCCAGTACAGCGGCCCGAGCAGCATCGATCCGAAATAGCCGCAGGTGAACGGGGCGAGCGTGCCGATGCCCGCGGCGAAGGTGCGGTCCCGCAGCAGCCGCAGGTCCAGCAGCGGCGCGCGGACGGTGAGCGCCCGCCGGACGAACGCCGCGGCGAGCACGGCGCCCACCAGCGCCGGCACCAGCGTGCCGGCCGCCGTGAAGTCCCCGCGCTCGCCACCGCGGGCCAGGCCGAACAGGAGCAGGGCCAGGCCGGGCGAGAGCATCAGCAGGCCGGGCACGTCCAGCCGGGGCCGGGCGGCACCGGCGGTGGCGGCTGCGGCTGCGGATGCGGATGCGGATGCGGAGGGTGCGTCCGCCGGCAGCAGGCGGGAGGCGAGGAACAGGGCCAGGGCGCCCACGGGGAGGTTGATCAGGAAGATCCACTGCCAGGAGGCGGCGTCCACCAGCCAGCCGCCGAGCACCGGACCGGCCACCGGGCCCACCAGGACGGGGAGCCCCAGCAGCGCCATCGCCCGGCCGAGCCGGGCCCGGTCCGCGACCCGCATGCCCATCGCCATGCCGACCGGCTGCAACAGCCCGCCGCCCAGCCCCTGCACGGCCCGGAACGCGATCAGACTGCCCGCGTCCCAGGCGCAGGCGGCGAGCAGGGAGCCCAGCGTGAACAGGGTGAGCGCGAGCACGTAGGTGCGCTTGGCGCCGATCCGGCTCATCGCCCAGGCGGCGGTCGGGATGACCGCGGCCAGCGCGAGCGTGTAGGCGGTCGCGGTCCACTGGATGGTCTCCAGCGGGGTGCCGAAGGACTCCGAGAGGTGGCGCAGCGCGACGTTGACGATCGTCATGTCGAGCACGGCCATCGTGCTGCCGATGACGACGACGGTGGCGACACGGCGGAGGAGGGCCGGAGACGCCACTGCATCGGCGGAGGGCGCCACCGCGTCGGCCGAGGATGCCACCGCGTCGGCCGAGGGTGCCGTCCCACCGGCCGGAGCTGCTGCCGCCGTGCCGGTCGGGGATACTGCCACCGCACCGGCCGGGGGTGCTGCCGCCGCGTCGGCCGAGGGTGCCGTCCCACCGGCCGGAGCTGCTGCCACCGCACCGGCCGGAGGCTCTACCACCGCATCAGCCGGAGGTGCTGCCGCCGCGTCGGCCGGAGGTGCTGCCGCCGTGTCGGCCGGGGGAACCGGCCGGGCGGTGCCGTGAGGGCGGAGGGTGCTCATCGCCCGCCCCTCAGCCCGCGTAGGGACGCTCGGCGCGCGCGGTGCGCAGCGTCCGGGCCCACCAGGACAGTTGGCCCAGCATGCCCTTGGCGGCGCCGGCGCAGACCACGGCGTCGCGCGGAGCGCCGTCCTCACCGAGGCCGGACCAGGGGCCGTGCAGGCTGACCGAGTCGCGCACGGTCACGGCGTGCAGCTCGGCGAAGACCAGCCGCAGCTGCTCGACCGCACGCAGACCGCCGCCGAGGCCGCCGTACGACACGAACCCGACCGGCTTGGCCTGCCACTCGCGCGAGTGCCAGTCGAGCAGGTTCTTCAGGGCCGCAGGAAAGCTGTGGTTGTACTCGGGCGTGACGACCACGAACGCGTCGGCGGCGGCGAGCCGCGGTGAGACGTCCCGCAGCACGGCGACGGTCTCGGGGCCCGGCGTGCCGCCCCAGCCGGGCAGCACCAACGGCAGGTCCACCTCGGCGAGGTCGACGACGTCGAACTCCGTACCGGGGCCGGCGTCCGCGGCGGCGCCGAGGAACCAGTCGGCGACGGCCCGGCCCTGGCGTCCCTCGCGGACGCTGCCGACGATGACGGCGACGCGCAGCGGACGGTCCTCGGCGGTACGGGCTCCGGTGGCGGCAGTGGCAGCGGCAACGGACATGGGGGGTCCCCCTCGTTGATGTGTGAACGGGTCTTTCCGGCACTCCCGTGGGCGCGTCGGTGACCGGCGGGCCGCGTTCCGGGCGACCGCACCACCAGCAAAGTACAACGGTCGTTGTAGAAATTACAACGCCCGTTGTAGTTCGGTTAGAGTTGCCTGGTCGTCAAGGAGGCAGACGTGGGCGAGACGAACGACTCCCGGCTGGAGCGGGCGCGGCGCGAGGTACCACCGCGCAAACTCCAGAAACAGATGGCCATCGCGAGCGCGGCGTGCACGGTCTTCGGCCGCGAGGGGTACGCGCGCGCCTCCGTCGACGCGCTCGCCGCCGCGGCCGGCGTCTCCACGCGCACGCTCTACAACCACTTCCCCGGCGGCAAGGCGCAGCTCTTCCAGACGGTCGTGATCTGGACGTCGAGCGAAGTGCGGGACGCCCAACTGGCCCGGCTGCACACCGTGCTCGACCCGCAGCGCCCGCCCCGCGCGGACGACCTGGAGCGCGACCTGGTCTCCCTGGCCCGCGCCTTCACCGGCCTCATGACCGACTACGCGAACCACTTCGCGCTGGTGCGCCACATCCACGCGGAGGCCGACCACGTGCCGCCGGAGGTGCTCGACGCATGGCTGGAGGCCGGCCCGGAACCGGTCGGCCGGGCCCTCACCGAGGCGATGGTGCGCCTGGAGGACGCCGGCCTGCTGGACCTCCACGGCGACGCCGCACTGGCCGCGAGCCACTTCTCGGCCCTGACCTCGCACCGGATCGTCCAGACCACCCATTACGGCGTCCTGCCCCTGCCGGCGGAGGAGACGGACCGCCTCATCACGGGCGCGGTGGCCGCGTTCCTGCGGGCCTACCGCACGGGTTGACGCCCCCACCACCAGGCCGGCGGACTCCCGGCACCCCCGAAAACACCGCGGCGCCCGAGCCGACCGAAGTCGCCCCGGGCGCCGCGCGGCAGGTCAGAGGGGTGTCCCCTGCCTTCGTCCGTAGGCCCTGTGGGGCTCGAACCCACAACCAATGGATCAAAAGTCCTGGCCAAGGCTTGCTGGGTGGTTCCGGACTCTGCCTCGGCGTCCGGAACCACCTGGTCAAGTGCGTGCTTCATGAGGTGCGGTACGGCTCGTGCCACACCATCCGCTCACGCATCGCTCACGCAAAAGAGCCTGCCGAACAGCGCGTTTCCACCAATGTGAGCGCGGTACTACTGCTTCACGCCAAGACGGTCTGGACGCCTGCGGGAAGCCCCGTCAGCACGGCCAGGCAGAGCGCTGCTATTGCAGCGAAGACCACGGCAACCCGACGAAGTCCTTCTCGATTAGCCACCGGAACCATCCCTCGAAGTCTCTGCTCCGGCAGAAGCCTGCCAGCGTTCTGGCAGCGTAGCTGTTGCCGATCTTGGTGAGCAGTGCGGCGAGACTGCGGAGCCCACCGACGCCCTTGGTGTCGACCTGCGCCTCGGCAAGCTGCAGTTTTGCCACCACGAGGGCGGCGTGACGCTTTGTGTTGCGCTGCCGAGGAGATCCACGCCTGACGCTGTTCGAGGTCCGGTGGACCCGCAGAAGCGACCACCGAACGGTAGAGCACGTGCCATCCAGATGCCGAAGTGTCTGATGCCTGGCACTCGAATCCGCGCTGGCCACCCGGCGGCTCCTGTTCTGTTGCGTGGGTGTCGAGGCTGCGATGGCCACGTCGGCGGACGGCTTCGGCGCGGCGGTTGCGGTCACTCACGGCCACCAGGCCGCAGATCCCCTTCTCAGCAGGCAGCCTCAGGCAGCCAGCCATGGCGTGTTCGAGAGATCTTGAGGGCATGAAGCCAGACATGGCCGATCTGATCACGACGTGGGCGACGCAGGTAGCGGAATCCGAGCTCGCCGCTGAGCTTCCCCGGAGGTGGGCCCATACGCGAGGGGTAGCCGAGCGTGCCACCGAAGTCCAGCGTCTTCTTGGGGAGAACGGCGCCCTTCTCGTGGCTGCCGCCACGCTCCACGACGTCGGTTACGCCCCGCGGCTGGCCGTGACCGGGTTCCACCCGCTGGACGGGGCAAGGTTCCTTCGCGACGAGCATGGGGCCGACGAGCGGCTGGTGCGGCTGGTCGCGAACCACTCTTTCGCCCTGCTGGAGGCCGAGGAGCGGGGGCTCCGGGACGAGTTGGCGTCGGAGTTTCCGTTGCTCGCGGAGCCGTTGCTGGTGGACGCTCTCGTGTACTGCGACATGACGACGACGCCCGGCGGCGGCCGGACCAGTGCGCAGGAGCGGATCGCAGAGATCATCAGTCGCTACGGCGCGGACAGTGTGGTTGGCCGGTTCATCCGCCGTGCCGCGCCAGAGATTCTCTCCTCTGTGCGGCGGATCGAGGCGGCGCTGGCGGCTCAGCCGAGGTAGGGATAGGTGCCGGCCAGGTAGTCCCCGATCTGCTGGCGCATGCTCGGGTGGATGTCGTACTGGTCGAGGTCGGCCGGCTGGACGAAGCGAACGCCGTCGGCCTCATCGTTGATCGTGGGAGCTCCGCCGACGGGGCGGCCGATGTACGTGTTCTCGTACTGCTGGCGGATCTCTCCGTCGCTGTAGGCGACGATGTGGTTCGGGTTGGTGTAGACGCCGAGGAAGCCGGTGATCTCGGCGACGATGCCGGTCTCTTCCAGGCACTCGCGTACCGCGCACTCTGCCGCGGTCTCGCCGATGTCCTGTGCGCCTCCGGGTAGTGCCCACTGGCCGGTGTCACGGCGGCGCTGGAGGAGGATGGCTCCGGTGTCGTCGGCGACGAGCAGGTTGCTGGCCGGGATGAGGGTGTTTGCCTTCGGGGCGGCCGGGTCGTTGTAGTACTCAGTCCTGCCCATGGGCGGTGGTCCTCTCGTGGTCGGGTGTCCACGGCCGCGCGGCGGCCCACACGGCATCGAAGCTCTGAGCGTAGTTGTCGAACCACCCAGTCCCCTCTGTCCTCTTGAGGTGGAGCAGGGGGTTGGCGCTGGCCGGTTGCCCCCAGATGTGGGGGTTGACCAGAAGGTTGTCGTCGTAGCGGAACATGGACGTGTAGAGCGTGGTGTCGTGGAGGCGTACGCCGCACCCAGCTTCGCCCAGCAGGGGCCGGTAGTACGTCAGGGATGCCCGGATCTTGGCGGCAAGGGTGTCGCCGATTCCCTCTTCGCGGCCTCGGATCGCGACTGCCTGACCGTCCGGATCGCCGAAGCACAGGCGCACCCGGACCCCCTCCGCCGCGCGCTCGGCAAGCATCTTGGACACGTGCGGATTGGACTGCGCGAAGAACGTGCCGGAGAAAACGAGGACGCTGATCTCGTGCTGGGCCTCTCGCAACAGCGAGAGCCAGACGTCCCGCGGCACGCTGGCACGGTTCTGGTAGGTGCCGACCAGTTCGGTGCCTAACCCGTCACGTGGTCGGCCGGACCGTCGAGGCGACGCCGGCCAAAGGAAGGTCTCCTCCACGCGCAGGTGGCGGGCGACGCGGAAGCGATGCCGTGCGTGTGGAACGCGCCCTCCCAGCCACCGGCTCACCGTCTTGGGGTCCACCTCGCAGACTTCCGCGAGCGATTCGGGCGAGACGCCGCGCTGCGCGAGCACAGAGTGCAGTCGGTCGTTCACAGGCGCCATGGAAGCGGCCCGGTGCATGATCGCGCAAGGACGTTTTGGGACGCCGTCACGGAAGCAGAGCACCGAACCGACTGCCTACCCTGGCGCCATGGAGCTCATCGTCCTGTGGGACATCGACCACACCCTCATCGAGAACGCGGGGGTCAGCAAAGAGATCTACGCTGCTGCCTTCTCGTCACTCGCGGGACGCGAACCGTCGGAGCCGGCGCGTACCGAGGGGCGCACGGATCGACTCATCGTGCGCGACATGTTCCTTCGGGACGGGCTACCTGTACCCGAATGGTCCGTCATCGAGGCCACGCTTGCGCAAGCAGGGCATGACCGCCTTGATGATCTGCGCCTGCGTGGGACGGCTTTGCCAGGGGTTCACGAGGTGCTGAAGGCCGCTGCCGCGCGAAGCGGCTGGGTCTCCTCTGTGCTGACCGGCAACATCGCCGCCAACGCTCAGGTGAAGCTTTCCGCTTTCGGCCTCGACTCGCTGTTGGATTTGCCTGCCGGCGCCTACGGAGCGGACGCCGAGCTCCGTCCCGAACTTGTCGCGGTCGCGCGTGAACGCATACAGCGGCTCCGTGACGTTCCGGGCCATGTGCCCGTCGCCCTGGTGGGAGACACCCCCCGCGACGTGGAAGCCGCCTTGGCCACCGGGTCCGCAATCCTTGCGGTCGCCTCTGGTGTCCACAGTGCCGAGGAGCTGGCCGCTGCCGGCGCCCACGAGATCCTGCCCGACCTGTCGGACACCAGGCGGGTTCTCGGCATTCTGGAGTCCTTCGCGGGAGCGTAAAACGTCCCAGGACGTCCTCGGACCGTCCCCGAACGCGGTGACGAGGTCCCCTGGCAGGCCGCCACCATCGGGGTTCCCACCAGGCAGTCAGCCGAAGGAGCCCATGTGATCGGGGAAGTCACCGGGATCAGGAAGATCCGGATGCTGTACCTGCAGCTGCTGTACCGCTGCAACTTCACGTGCCTGCACTGCTTCCACGGCAAGCGGCTTCAGTACGCCGACGCGTTCACCACCGAGGAAGCCGCCAGTCTTCTCTCCCTGATGCGAGACGAGTACGGCACGGAGGCCGTCACCCTCCTCGGCGGGGAACCGTTCGTCCACCGGGAGCTGGCGCAGGTCGTCCGGCACGCCAAGCAGGAACTGGGTCAGCGCGTCGAGATCTGCACCAACGGATACCGGATCGAGCGCCGCCTGACCGAGATCGCTCCGTACCTGGACCTGCTCCGAGTCTCCCTGGAGGGTGTCGGCTCGACCAACGACGGCATCCGCAAGCGCGGCAGCTACCAGAGCGCCCTCAGCTCACTCGGTCTGGCACGGGACCTCGGTGTTCCGACGGGCGCGACCATGACCGTGACCTCTCGAAACATCGGCGAGGTCCTTCCTCTCGCCAGCGTCCTCGGGCAGCTCGGAGTCCGGCAACTGAAGCTCCACCACCTGAGGCCGGTAGGCAATGCCGCCGCTCACCCCGAGCTGCTGGTCACGGAAACGACCGCCTACGGCCGGCTCCGCGAAGAGCTCGCGCGGCCCGGGCTGCCGCTTGAAGTGATCGTCGACGAGGACCTCTCCGAGTCCGGCGCGCCAGAGATCTGCGGTCCATCCGGCGGGCCCCGCGAGATCGATCGGATCGAGGCCGACCCACGCGGTGCGCTCACCATGTCGTGCAAGGCGGTGGGCAAGGACGCCCACGCGTTCTGGTACGAGAAAGCCGCGAACCGCATCGTCCACAGGCCCTCCGCCACCGACGAGCTCACGCTCTCCGTACCGGACGTGGTGTACGCCCGTGCCTGACCAGGCGAGATTCGAGAGCCTGGAAGGCTTACGGGGCACCGGTAAGTCGACGATCGCTCCGATGCTCGCCGCGGCCCGTCAAGCCGTCCTTGTCCCTACCGTGCCTGCCTTCTACCAGCCCCTCCGGGGCGAGGTGGACAGGCGGACGAACGTCGAAGCCCGGATGTGCCTCTACCTCTCCGCACTGTTCACAGCAGCCGAAGAGATCCAGTGCCACCTCATAAGCGGCGTTCCGGTTGTCGTGGAGAGCTACTTTGCCCGATGCCTCACCAGCCACCGCGTCCTGGGCGCCCGGCTCGGCGTCACTCTGCCGGCCTGGCTGCCGACTCCCGTCACGTACTACCTCGTCTGCGCTGACGACGAACGCCGGCGCCGCCTCACAGCCCGGGCCAAGCCGATATCGCGATGGGACGCGCTGACGGAGACCGTCACGGACCAAGTGGCGGATGCCTACGCCTCGTTCCCGATGCGACGCATCCACACCACGGGGCTCACCCCCGAAGAGGTCCTCCGCGTGATCACCGCCACCGATACGCAAGGAGCGCCCTCCCATGCAGACACAGAGCTTGTGGGAGCACACCCTCACCTTCTTTCCGCAGTTCCTCGCGACCCTGCGGGAACGTGTTGCTCCTGACGCCACCGTCGCGGTCGTCGGTGCCAGCGACGGCAAGTTCGTCCTGCCCCTGACCGCCGCCGGGTACCGCGTAGTGGCCATCGAACGCGACGCGCTCGCCGTGCACGGAGGTGAGGTACGCCTCCCGGGTGACAGCCAGGTGCACGCCATGGGGTTGATCGACCGGCTCAGGCTGGAGGAACTCCACGACCGTGTGCAGGTGATCGAAGGGGACTTCCTCGCGGAGGAACCTCTGGACGTGCCGTGCGAGGCGGTCTGGACGAGTTGCTCGTGGCACTACAGTGCCAACCACCACCGCCCGCTCGCCGAGTTCGTCGACCGCATGCAGCGCCTGGTCCGCCCGGGCGGTGTGTTCGGTGCGGAGTTCATGATGCCCGTGGAAAAGCGCCAGCACTTGGTGGAGCACTACACCTCTCCTGAGCGCCTGCACCGTCACTTCCTCGGGGACTGGGACGTGCTGCTCACCTTGCGCACGAGCGAATTCACCGAGCGGCCTCACATCGGCCAGCCACACGACCACATCCATCGCATGGGCCTGCTCCTGGCGGCCCGTTCGTCCACCCTCACCGACCGTCTCTGAGAGAAGGATCAATGAAGCACGAGTACGAGGCGAAGTTTCTGGCCGCCGACGTCACCGGCCTGCAGGCCAAGCTGATCGCCCTCGGCGCCGCCCAGGCGCTCCCCCGCACCCTCCTCACCCGCAAGATCTTCGAGAACGACTCTCTCGACGGCGGGGCGTGGCTCCGCCTGCGGGACGAGGGCACCCGCTCGACGCTCACGCTCAAGCAGGTCACCGACGCCACGACGATCGACGGCACCAAGGAGATCGAGACCGAGGTCGCCGACCTGCACGCCATGGCCGACATCCTCCGCCGGGTCGGCCTCACCGAGGTCCGTTACCAGGAGAACTACCGCGAGGAGTGGCGCCTGGGAGAGGTCGCCTTCGACTTCGACACCTGGCCCGACCTCCCCACGTTCCTGGAGATCGAGGGGCCCGACGAGGCGTCCGTTCGCCAGGCCGCCGATCTTCTGGGGCTCGACTACTCCCAGGCCCGGTTCGGCAGCGTCGACGAGATCTACAAGAGCGAGGCCGGCCGGGACATCCTTGCCGAACCCACCCTGCTGTTCTCCGACAGCGAGAAGCAGGAGAGTGCTTCCGCGCTGGCCCAGGGATCCTGATCGAGGGAGCCGACGAAACATCATGACGGAAATCGCCTTCAGCACAGGGTGATCCCCGGGATCGCGGAATTCGCCCGGGCGGGTTACCCCCGCTCACGAAGGAGGACGGCTCCTGGATCCACCCGGAGACGGTCCCGGAGACCTTCCGCCGCATCCCCGCCACGACCGACCTGCCGCCCATCACCCTGCGGCACCTGCGCCACGTGGCCGCGACGCTCACGCACGGAGGCGGTGGCGGCGTCCACCCGGTGAAGGAGACGCTCCGGCACTCCACCAGCACGTTGACCTCGTACACGTACACGAGCCTGCACCCCGAACTGGACCGTGAGATCGCCGAGACGGCGGCGAAGCTGATCCCCCGGTCCCGTCGGCAGCCGCCGAACCGTCCGCCTCGGTCCCGCCCGATCCGCAGGACACAGGCGCATCCGCTCACGCATCGCTCACGCGAGAGCCCGAAAACGGAGCAGCGCCCGAGTCGACCGAAGCCGACCCGAGCGCTGCGTAGCAGGTCATAGGGCATGTAGCCCGCCTGCGGACCGTAGGCCCTGTGGGACTCGAACCCACAACCAATGGATTAAAAGTCCACTGCTCTGCCAATTGAGCTAAGGGCCCAGGCGATGTTGCCTGTCCGAGCATAGCCGGACGAGGCCGTGTCGCCGATCGGGTATCGGGGTCACGGCCGCGTCGGTGTCGGCCCGGGTGGCGTGATGGTCACTTTTGGGCCGGTACGGCCGTGCCCGCGGGAGTGCGCGCGAGGAACCAGTGCCGGGCCGAGGCCAGCCACCAGGTGGCCGCGAAACCGAGGACGACCAGGACGGCGACCGGGGCGTAGTTGAAGGTCTTCCAGGTGACCGGGGAGACCTGGGGGAGCATGAAGAGGACCGTGATCACCACCACCCAGGCCACCGAGACGACCCCGATCGCGCCCGACCAGCGGCCCAGGTGCCAGGGCCCGCGTTCGAAGGCGGCGCCCTTGCGGACGCGGAGCAACGTCGGGATGACATACGCGATGTAGAGGCCGATGACCGCGATCGACGTCACCGCCGCGTAGGCCGTCGTGTTGATCAGGTACGGCAGGCCGAGGACCAGCGCGCCGAGCGCGGCCAGCCAGACCGCGGCCACGGGGGTGCGGGTGCGCGGGCTGACCGTGTGCCAGACACGGGAGAAGGGCAGCGCGCCGTCCCGGGAAAAGGCGTAGATCATGCGGCTGTTGGCCGTCACCGACGCCATGCCGCAGAAGAGCTGGGCACCGATCACGACCAGCAGCAGCAGCTTGCCCGTCGTCGCCCCCAGCGCGTCCAGCAGGATCTGGGCGGGGGGCGCGCCGGTCGGGGAGGCCAGCTCCGCGCCGTAGGACTGGATCGCGAAGGTGAAGCCGAGGAGGAGGACGAAGCCGGCGATCCAGGACGTCCAGATGGAGCGGACGATGCCCTTCGGGCCCGCCGTCGCCGCGTCGTGAGTCTCCTCGGTCATGTGGGCGGAGGCGTCGTAACCGGTGAAGGTGTACTGCGCCATGAGGAGGCCGAGGAGGACGACGTACGAGCCGCTGCCCCAGCCCGTCTCGTTGACGAACCGGGTGAAGACGAAGGACGCCGACCGGTGGTGGTCGGGGACCAGTGCCAGCGCGCCGACGATCACCGCCACACCGAGGACGTGCCACCACACGCTCACGCTGTTCAGGAGCGCGACGATGCGGACGCCGAAGGTGTTCAGCAGCCCGTGCAGCAGCAGGATCGCGGCGAAGAGCAGGACGGTACGGCCCGGGGTCACCCGGAAGTCGAACTGGAGGTTCAGGTAGGCGCCCAGGAAGGAGGCCGCGCCGAAGTCGATGCCCGCGGTCACCGCGACCTGGCCGAGCACGTTGAACCAGCCCGTGAACCACGCCCAGGCCGCCGCCGAGCGGGCGGGCGCCAGCCGGTGGGCCCAGAAGTACAGGCCGGCCGAGGTCGGGTACGCGGAGCAGATCTCGGCCATCGACAGTCCCACGAACAGGGTCATGAGGCCGACCGCCACCCAGCCCCAGGTGATCACCGCCGGGCCGCCGGTGGTCATGCCGAAGAGGTAGAGGGTCAGGCAGCCGGAGAGCACCGAGATGATCGTGAAGGAGACGGCGTAGTTGGAGAACGCCGACATCCGGCGGGCGAGGACCTGGGTGTAGCCGAGCTGGGCCAGCCGTTCCTCGTCCGACGGGCCGGGCGTCCCCCGCTGTCCGCTCACGCTCGCGTCATCTGTCATGCCCCCAGCAATTCCCTCACCGACGGCGTGACATGCGTCACTCGGGATCTGGAGGGGGTCTGAAATCGCTGCGGCCGGAGGGAGCCCTTGCGGCCCTTCCGGCCGGTTCCTCGGCCTCACCTTCCGGCCGGCTCCTCGGCCACCTTCCGGCCGCCCCTCGGCCTCACCTTCCGGCCGCCCCTCGGCCTCACCTTCCGGCCGCCCCTCGGCCTCACCTTCCGGCCGCCCCTCGGCCCCGCCTTCCGGCCGGCCCCTCGGCCCCACCCTCGGGCTTCCCGGCCCCGGGAGCCGGAAGGGCCCGTACGACCGGAGTCGTACGGGCCCTCCCACAGCCTGGTGGCTGCTCGCTCAGCTCACTCGGTGTCAGCCGTTGCGCTTCCAGCGCGGCTTGTCCTCGCGGCGGCCGAAGGAGCCGGTGCCACGGTGGTCGTCACGACGGCCGTTGGGGCGGTCGTGGCCGCCGGTGCGGAAGCCCGGGCGGTCGTCACGGCGGTCGCGGTTGAAGGGGCGGTCGCTGCCCCGGTGCCCGCTCCGCTCGTCGCGGCGGAAGCCACCACGGTCGTCACGGCGGAAGCCGCCACGGTCGTCACGGCGCTCGAAGGTGCGGCCACCGCGGTCGTCACGACGCTCGAAACCGCGGTCACGGTCCCGGTCACGGTCGAAGGGACGACGCTCGCCACGGTCGTCACGACGCTCGAAGGTGCGGCCACCCCGGTCGTCCCGACGGTCGTCACGGCGCTCGAAGCCACGGCCACCGCGGTCGTCACGGCGCTCCCGGCGCTCGTACGGCGCCGCCGCCGGACGCTCCTCGCGCTCGGCCACGCGCTCCGCCGGCTCCTCGGCCACGGCCAGCTCCTCGGCGGCCGTCGCCTGGGCCTCGGCCACCGCGGCCTCGGGGTCCTCGCCACGCTCACGGGCGACCCGGGCCACCAGCCGGTCGGCCTCCTCGCGCAGCTCGGTCGCGCGCCGCTGGGCACGCTCCAGCTGCTTGGCGAGGTCGGCGACCTCGCGCTCGGCCTGCTGGGCGGCGTTGGCGGCGGACTCGGACTGGACCTCGGTCATGGAGCGGGCGCCGGTGATCTCGGCGACCTCCGGGTCGAAGGCGCCGGCGCCCTGGATGATGTGGCGGGCCGCGTCGACGCCGGCGTCCTCCATCAGGCGGAAGATCTGGCGCCGCTGGTGCGGCAGGGACAGGGAGACGACCGTGCCGGTACGGCCCGCGCGGGCGGTACGGCCGGCGCGGTGCAGGTAGTCCTTGTGGTCGCCGGCCGGGTCCACGTTCAGGACCAGGTCGATGCCGTCGACGTGGATGCCGCGCGCGGCGACGTCGGTGGCGACCAGGACGTTGACGTAACCGTCCTTGAAGTCGGCCAGGGTGCGGGTACGGGCGCCCTGGGTCATGCCGCCGTGCAGCGCGTCGGCCTTCACACCGGCGTCGCGCAGCTGCTCGGCGACGCGGTCGGCGCCCAGCTGGGTGCGGACGAAGATGATCGTGCGGCCCTTGCGGGAGGCGATCGCGGCGGTGACCGGCGCCTTGTCCTTGGGCTTCACGATGAGGATGTGGTGCGACATGGTCGTCACCGCGCCCTGGGCCGCGTCCACCTCGTGGGAGACGGGGTCCTTCAGGTAGCGGTCGACGAGGGTCTGGATCTCGTTCTCCATGGTGGCGGAGAAGAGCATCCGCTGGCCGCCGGCCGGGACCTGGTCGAGCAGCTCGGTGACCTCGGGCAGGAAGCCCAGGTCGGACATCTGGTCGGCCTCGTCCAGAACGGTGATCTGGACGTCCTCCAGGGAGCAGGCGCCGCGGTTGATGATGTCGCGCAGCCGGCCCGGGGTGGCGACGAGGATGTCGACGCCGCGCTCCAGGGCGTAGATCTGGTTGCCCATGGACGTACCGCCGCAGACGACCTTCATCTTCAGGCCGACGACGTCGCCGTACGGCTGGAGGGCGTCCGCGACCTGCATGGCCAGCTCACGGGTGGGGGTGAGGATGACGGCGCGGGGCCGCTTCCGCTCGGTGCGGCCGCCGGCCAGCTGCGCCAGGGTGGGCAGACCGAAGGAGAGGGTCTTGCCGGAGCCGGTGCGGCCACGGCCGAGGATGTCCTTGCCGAGCAGGGCGTCCGGGATGGTCGCGGCCTGGATCGGGAAGGGGGTCGTCACGCCGTTCTGTGCGAGCTTGCGCACAACGCCCTCGGGGAGCCCGAGGTCGGCGAAGGTGGTCTGGGGGGTGGTGTCAGCGGCCTCAGGGGCCTCGGTGACCTCGGTCGTCACGTCGGGGAGTTCGTTCTCGTTCTCGGACACGACGATCTGGTCAGTACTGGACACGGACATGCGAATGCGAAACCTTCCGGAGTCTCTTCGGCACGCGCCCGTCAACTCCGTGATTCGCTCACGACCGCCTCGATGCGGTCCGCCACGGCAAAGGAGAGTACGCGCCACACGGCGCGCTCTGTGATGGCGCCGGGCAAATGGGATCAAACGATCTACCACCATACGCACCCACCACCCACAAACGCAAACCGAGCTTCATGAGCCCGGTCCCGCGATCACCGCTGCGCCCCCCTCACACCGCCACGCCTGCGCCCCTTCACACCGCCACGCCTGCACCCCCTCACACCGCCACGCCCGCCGCGGGCGCCGGCTCCCGCTGGACCAGCTGCGGTCCCGTCTCCTCGTGCGCCGACGAGGACGGCTCGGCCGACGGCGGCTCGGAGACGGGCGGCGGCGGGGTGGTGGCCGGCGGCTCGGGCGGGGCGGAGGTGGCCGGAGGCGTCGGCGGCACCTTGGTCGGCGCCGGGTCCCCGGGCGGCACCGTCTGCCCCGGATCACCGGGCTTCCCGGGTTTTCCCGGCTTCGCCGGAGGCCCCGACACGCTGCCCGCGCCCGACGGGGTGGCGGAGGCGGGAGCGGACGCCCCGGGCCCGGACTTGCCGCCGTGCCCGTGTTTTCCGTCACCCACCGCGCCCTCCCCGGCGAGGCCGCCTGCGCCCTGCGCCGGGCCGCCGTCGGGTACCTCACCGCCGCGCTGCCCCGCCGAGTGGGCGGGCCGGGCCCGGCCCGCGTCGTCGCCCACGCTCACACAGCCCGCGGCGGCGGTGAGGGCCAGGACCGTGACGGCGAGACGGACGGGTACGTACGAAGGGCGCACGGCGGCCACCTCCGGGGGCGAGGAAAGAAGTCAACCTCCCCAACTCCCGCCGCCCGCAAGAGGACACGCGCCCCGCGCGCATCGACGCCCAGCCGTACGCCCAGCCGTACGCGCCGCCGCGCTCGGCCGTACGGGCTCCGCCGCCGGCCCCGCGGACCGCATCGCTCACCCGTAGCCGAGGCTGTGCAGCCGGTCGTCGTCGATACCGAAGTGGTGGGCGATCTCGTGCACCACGGTCACCTCGGCCTCCGCGACCACGTCCTCCCGGCTCTCGCACATCCTGAGCGTCGGCCCGCGGTAGACGGTGATCCGGTCCGGCAGGACACCCGCGTACCACTCGCCCCGGTCGGTCAGCGGTGTCCCCTCGTAGAGCCCGAGCAGCTCGGGGTCGTCGGCGGGCGGTTCGTCCTCGACGAAGACCGCGACGTTGTCCATCAGCCGTGTCAGCTCCGGCGGAATCCGGTCGAGCGCCTCGGCGACCAGTTCCTCGAACTCCTCGCGCGTCATCTCCAGCACACGGTCATTGTCCGGTACGGACGGCCCCGCGGGAGAGTGCCGGACCGTCGCATATCCACACGGCGGCACGGGCATACGGGCCCAATGGCCCGCGCCCCCCTCGCAGCCCTGCACCGCACGCTGAACCGGATCCCGCACCCCGCACGCCCTCCCCGCACCCGCCCGCTCCCCCCACCCGGGCTCCCCGGCCGCCCCCGCCCCTGGCTGCGCGGGCTCGGGCTCGGGGCGATCGTCCTCGCCGGTGCCTGGCTGGGCCTGCTGGTCGTCGGCGACGTCCGCGCCCCCGTCGGCCCGATGGACACGACGATGGCGCTGCGTCCCTCCGTCACGGGCGGCACGAAGATCAACGTCTCCCCGCTGGGCGCGCTCAGCCTCGACAGCCACGTGGCCCCGGTCCGGCTGGACGTGAACGTCGACCGACTGGACCCGGAGCGCTCGCAGGCCCTGGTCGACCACCCCGAGCGGCTCTCCGGGCTGCAGGGCGAGGTCGCCCGGGACGTCGAGCACGGCACGCTGGACCTCGCCGTGCGGTCCTGCGTCGCCGTCGTCACGGGCGCCACGGCCCTCGGCCTCGCCGTCTACCGCCGACCGCGCCGGGCGCTGGCCGCCGGCGGGCTGGCCCTGGCCCTGCTGGCCGCCTCGGGCGTGTCGGCGTACGCCACCTGGAACCCGAAGTCGGTCCTGGAGCCGAGGTTCTCGGGGCTGCTCGGCTCGGCACCGTCCGTGGTGGGCAACGCCCGCAGCATCGTCACGGAGTTCGACGTCTACCAGAAGGAGTTGGCGCGCCTGGTGACGAACGTGACGAAGCTCTACGACGTCACCTCCACCCTCCCCGCCTACCGGCCGGACCCCACCACCATCCGGGTCCTGCACGTGTCGGACATCCACCTCAACCCGGCGAGCTGGAAGATCATCGGCTCACTGGTGAAGCAGTACCAGGTGAACGTGATCGTCGACTCCGGGGACACGATGGACCACGGCAGTGCGGCCGAGAACGGCTTCCTCGACCCGGTCCGGGACCTGGGCGTGCCGTACGTGTGGGTGCGCGGCAACCACGACTCGCGGACGACCCAGCGCTATCTGGAGCGCATGAAGAACGTGCACGTCCTGGACGACGGCCGGGCGCGAACGGTGGCGGGCCTGCGGTTCGCGGGCATCGGTGATCCGCAGTTCACCCCCGACCGCTCGGTGGCGCCCGGCAGTGAGGCGTCCGAGGAGCTGGCGGGTGACCGGCTGGCCAGTGCCCTGCGCGAACAGCGGACGGCCGGCACCCCGGTGGACGTCGCCGTGGTGCACGAGCCGTCCGCCGCCCGGGAGACGGACGGCACGGTGCCGCTGGTGCTCTGCGGGCATCTCCACCACGAGGGGACCGAGTCGCTGCCGTACGGGACCCGGCTGCGCATGGAGGGGTCGACCGGCGGCAGCGGACTGCGTGCCGTGGAGCACAAGGACCCCGCCCCGATCGAGGCATCGATCCTCTATTTCGACCGGGACAGCCGCAGGCTGCAGGCCTGGGACGCGATCAGACTGGGGGGACTGGGGCTGACGACGGCCGAGGTCAGCCGTCATCTCGCCGACGAGAACCGGCCCGGCGCCACACCGTCGCCCTCCCCTTCCTCCCGGACGCCCTCCCTTTCCCCCGGGGCGCCCTCCCCCTCCCCGCGGACCCCTTCCGCCGCCTCCCGCCGGACCGCCTCCGCCGGCGCCGCCACGGCCTCCCCGTAAACCGTTTTGGCGATACCCCTCGCCATCCCATATGCTTCTCACGTCCCCGACGCGCTGCGAAGCGCCCAGGCGGGCCGATAGCCCTCATCGTCTAGCGGCCTAGGACGCCGCCCTTTCAAGGCGGTAGCACGGGTTCGAATCCCGTTGGGGGCACGCAAGATCGTGTGCGACACTGTTGCACACAAGCTTGGTCCTGTGGAGCAGTTTGGAGTGCTCGCCACCCTGTCAAGGTGGAGGCCGCGGGTTCAAATCCCGTCAGGACCGCTGGTGTTTCACGTGAAACACCGTGGCTGGGTAGCTCAGTTGGTACGAGCGTCCGCCTGAAAAGCGGAAGGTCGCCGGTTCGACCCCGGCCCCAGCCACCGCAGCCCTGACCAGGGCTTGAGCCCCTCTCCGACACACTGGAGAGGGGCTCTTTCGTGTCCCCCGCGCCCAGCCCACGCCCACCCGACGCCCACTTCCACTCCCACCGGTACGCCGACGGAGCAGACCATGGTGAAGGCCCTGCCGAGCATCGACCCGGAGCCGCCGGCCGACCGGCACCCCGAGCGGGTCTGGTACACGTCCTACGGCTCCAACACGCACCTGGAGCGGCTCGCCGCGTACATCACGGGCGGACGCCCGCCCGGCGCGGGGCGGGAGTACCCGGGATGCCGCGACCCCGCCCCACCGGAGCGGTCCGTCCCGGTGGAGCTGTCCGGGGCCATGTACTTCGCCACGAGATCGCCCGTGTGGGGCGGCGGGCGGGCCTTCTACGACCCGCAGCCGGCCGGGCGGGTGCTGGCCAGAGCGCATCTGGTGACGAGCGGCCAGTTCGCCGACATCGCGGCCCAGGAGATGTACCGGGCCCCGGACGTGGACCTGGACCTGGAGGAGGTCCTCACCCGGCGGCGGGCCGTGCTCGGCGAGGGACGCTACGAGACGCTCGTGTGTGCCGGCCGGCTGGAGAACCTGCCCGTACTGACCTTCACCGCGCCGTGGGGGATGAACGACGTGCGATGGGTCGCCCCCTCCGCCGCCTACGTGCGGTTCCTGGCCGCGGGTCTGCTGTCCGCCGGCGCCTGGGACACGGCGGCGGTCGCCTCGTACGTCGCGGCCTGTCCCGGCGCGAGCGGCCACTGGTCGGCGCGGGACATCACCGCCCTCCTCGACACCGGCCCGGATCAGCGCTGACCCGGCCGGCCGCCGGTACGGCGAGGTCGATCGCCCCCGGCGACGGCCGGACCCGCGGGCACCCCGAAGCCGCCCCGCCGGTGCCGCACGTCCGGCACACCCCCTAGCCCTCGGCCGCGTGGGCCGGCCGGACCGGCCGGCCGCCAGGATGGCGCTCGCGCCAGATCACGAAGACCGCGCACGAGACGACCGCCCAGGCCGCCAGGACCAGGAACGGCAGTGCGTGCTGGTGGCCACGGAAGTACACCGCGGTGTGCTGGGCGTTCACCGAGGCGCCGGGCGGCAGCCAGCGCCCGATCGTGCCGAGCGGGGACGGCAGCAGCGGCCAGGAGACGGCGCCGCCGGACGAGGGGTTGCCCAGCAGCACCATCAGCCCCCATGTCGGCAGCATGGCCCAGCGTCCGACCAGGGTGTTGAACATCGTGAACACCATGCCGGACGTGAACATCGTCAGCGCGAGGATGGCCCACGACTCCACGAACGGCAGCCGCAGCGCGCCCAGCCACCAGTCCACCACCGCGGCGATCGTGAACCCGCCGAGCACGGCGTAGGCGACGATGAAGGCGATGCGCTCCAGCGGGTTCAGTTCCTTCGCGTGCACGCTGAGCTGGATGGCCCCGATGAACCCGATGACCACGGCGGCGAGCGAGATGTAGAAGATCGCGAGCCCACGCGGGTCGCCCTTCTGCAGCGGGTTCAGGTCATGGACCACCACGGGGATGCCCGTGGCCTTGCTCACCTTCCCCGCCGACTCCGCGAGCACCTGCGCGACCGAGGCACCGGACGCCCCGGACACGTCCAGGGTGAGTGTCCGGCTGCCGGCGGGCGCCTCGAAGACGGCGAACACCCGCTGCTCCTCCACCGCCCGGACCGCCGCCTCCCGTCCGTCGTACGCGTCCAGCTTCAGGGAGGCGCCCAGGGCCTTCTCCATGCCGTCGACGAACCGGCGGGCGGCCGGCTCGGCATAGCCACCGGTGACCGCCGTCGGGATGCTGTGCGGGGTCGGGTCGGCCATGGCGAACGTGTACGAACCGGCGAAGAGGCCGGCCGCGGCGGCGACGATCAGGAGGAGGACCGTCGCGGGCAGGAAGGGCGACTCCCGGAACGCGGCCCAGCGTTCCGCGCGGGTCGGGGGGCGGCCGTGCTCTCCGTGGGGCGACTCCGGCATACCGTACAAGTTAGGGCAATCGATACATCACCGCGCCCCGTCAAATCGTTCGCGTGATTTTTGGCCGGGGTGAGATCCTGGATGCCGTATGTCTACGCATCCCGCTCCCGCCCTCGGCACCCTCGCCTCCCGTCTGACCGAGCTGTCGCTGCGCGACGCGCACCGGCTCGGCCGGCGGCTGGAGGGCGCGCGCAAGATCCGTAAGCCCGAGGCCCGCACCGCCGTCCTCACCGAGATCGAGACCGAGATCGGTCTCGCCGAGGACCGCATGGCCCGCCGGCGCTCCCGCGTACCGGCCGTCACCTATCCCGAGCAGCTGCCGGTCAGCCAGAAGAAGGCCGAGATCGCGGACGCCATCCGCGCTCACCAGGTGGTCATCGTGGCCGGTGAGACCGGCTCCGGCAAGACCACGCAGATCCCCAAGATCTGCATGGAGCTGGGCCGGGGCGTGCGCGGCATGATCGGGCACACCCAGCCGCGGAGGATCGCGGCCCGGACCGTCGCCGAGCGGGTGGCGGAGGAGCTGGACACCCCGCTCGGCGAGGCCGTCGGCTGGAAGGTCCGCTTCACCGACCAGGTGAACCCGGACGCCACCTTCGTCAAGCTGATGACGGACGGCATCCTGCTCGCCGAGATCCAGACCGACCGCGAGCTGCGCGCCTACGACACGATCATCATCGACGAGGCGCACGAGCGGTCCCTCAACATCGACTTCCTGCTCGGCTACCTGGCCCAGCTGCTGCCGAAGCGGCCCGACCTGAAGGTCGTGATCACCTCCGCGACCATCGACCCCGAGCGCTTCTCCCGGCACTTCGGCGACGCTCCGATCATCGAGGTCAGCGGCCGGACCTACCCGGTGGAGGTCCGCTACCGCCCCCTGCTCGAAGAGGACTCGGACGACGCCGACCGCGACCAGATCACCGCGATCACGGACGCCGTCGAGGAACTGATGGCGGAGGGCAAGGGCGACATCCTCGTCTTCCTCTCCGGCGAACGGGAGATCCGCGACACGGCGGACGCCCTGGAGAAGAAGAAGTACAGGTTCACCGAGGTCCTCCCCCTCTACGCCCGGCTGTCGCACGCGGAGCAGCACCGGGTCTTCCAGCAGCACACCGGGCGCCGGATCGTCCTGGCCACCAACGTCGCCGAGACCTCCCTCACCGTCCCCGGCATCAAGTACGTCATCGACCCCGGCTTCGCCCGGATCAGCCGCTACAGCCACCGCACCAAGGTGCAGCGCCTGCCCATCGAACCGGTCTCGCAGGCGAGCGCCAACCAGCGCAAGGGCCGCTGCGGCCGTACGTCCGACGGCATCTGCATCCGCCTGTACTCCGAGGAAGACTTCCTCGCCCGCCCGGAGTTCACGGACGCGGAGATCCTCCGCACGAACCTCGCCTCCGTCATCCTCCAGATGACCGCGGCCGGCCTCGGCGACATCGAGAAGTTCCCCTTCATCGACCCGCCGGACCACCGCAACATCCGCGACGGCGTGCAGCTGCTCCAGGAGCTGGGCGCGCTGGACCCGGCCGAGAAGGACATCCGCAAGCGGCTCACCGACACCGGCCGCAAGCTGGCCCAGCTGCCCGTCGACCCGCGCCTGGCCCGGATGGTCCTGGAGGCCGACCGGAACGGCTGTGTCCGCGAGGTCATGGTCATCGCCGCCGCGCTGTCCATCCAGGACCCGCGCGAACGCCCGGCCGACAAGCAGGCCCAGGCCGACCAGCAGCACGCCCGCTTCAAGGACGAGACCAGCGACTTCCTCGCCTACCTCAACCTGTGGCGGTACGTGCGCGAGCAGCAGAAGGAGCGCGGCTCGTCGTCCTTCCGCCGGATGTGCAAGCAGGAGTACCTGAACTTCCTGCGCATCCGCGAGTGGCAGGACATCTACACGCAGCTGCGTACGGTCGCCAAGCAGATGGGCATCCACCTCGCCGAGGAGGACGCCCCGGCCGACCGCGTCCACGTCTCCCTCCTCGCCGGCCTCCTCTCCCACGTCGGGATGAAGGACGTGAAGGACGGCAACAAGAACGAGTACCTGGGCGCCCGCGGCGCCAAGTTCGCCGTCTTCCCGGGTTCGGCGCTCTTCCGGAAGCAGCCGCGGTTCCTGATGTCGGCCGAGCTGGTGGAGACCAGCCGTCTGTGGGCGCGGGTCAACGCCAAGATCGAGCCCGAGTGGGTCGAACCGCTGGCCGAGCACCTGCTCAAGCGCACGTACAGCGAACCGCACTGGGAGAAGGACCAGGCGGCCGTGATGGCGTACGAGAAGGTCACGCTGTACGGCGTCCCGATCGTCGCCCAGCGGAAGGTGAACTACGGCCGGATCGACCCCGAGGTCTCGCGCGAGCTGTTCATCCGCAACGCGCTCGTGGAGGGCGACTGGCGTACGCACCACAAGTTCTTCGCCGACAACCGCAGGCTCCTCAGCGAGGTCGAGGAGCTGGAGCACCGCGCCCGGCGCCGGGACATCGTCGTGGACGACGACACCCTCTTCGACTTCTACGACCAGCGGGTGCCCGAACACGTGGTGTCCGGCGCCCACTTCGACTCCTGGTGGAAGCGCAAGCGGCAGGAGCAGCCGGAGTTCCTGGACTTCGAGCGGGAGATGCTCATCCGGGAGTCGGCCGAGGCGGTCACCAAGGCCGACTACCCGGACAGCTGGCACCAGCGGAACCTGAAGTTCCGGGTCACCTACCAGTTCGAACCGGGTGCGGACGCCGACGGCGTGACGGTGCACGTCCCGCTCCAGGTCCTCAACCAGGTCACGGACGAGGGCTTCGACTGGCAGATCCCCGGCCTGCGCGAGGAGGTCGTGACCGAGCTGATCCGCTCCCTGCCGAAGCCCATCCGCCGCCACTACGTACCGGCGCCGAACTACGCGAGGGCGTTCCTGGAGAAGGCGGAGCCCCTCCAGGAGCCGCTCACCGTCACGATGGCCCGTGAGCTGAAGCGGATGGTGGGCGTTCCCTTCGAGGCGGACGACTTCGACTGGGCGAAGGTCCCCGACCACCTCAGGATCACCTTCCGGATCGTCGACGAACGCCGCCGGAAGCTGGCCGAGGACAAGGACCTGGAGGCGCTGAAGCTGCGCCTGAAGCCGAAGGCCCGCAAGGCCATCTCGCAGGCCGCGGCCGCGACGGCGTCCCGCGAGGGCGGTGAGTCGCTGGAGCGCACGGGGCTGACGGACTGGACGATCGGCACGCTGTCCCGGGTCTTCGAGACCCGCCGGGCCGGCCAGCCCGTCAAGGCGTACCCGGCGCTGGTGGACGACGGTGACACGGTCTCCGTCCGGCTCTTCGACACCGAGGCCGAGCAGGCGGAGGCCATGTGGAAGGGCACCCGCCGGCTGATCCTGCGCAACATCCCGGTGAACCCGGCGAAGTTCGCCTCCGAGAAGCTGACGAACGCCCAGAAGCTGGCGCTCTCCGCCAATCCGCACGGCTCGATCCAGGCACTGTTCGACGACTGCGCGATGGCGGCGGCGGACAAGCTCGTCGGGGACTTCGGAGGGCCGGCCTGGGACGAGGAGTCGTACCGGAAGCTGTTCGACAAGGTGCGCGCGGAGATCGTGGACACCACGGTCCGTACGGTCGCCCAGGTGCAGCAGGTGCTCGCGGCCTGGCAGGCGGCCGAGCGCCGTCTGAAGGCCACCGGCAGCCCGGCCCTGCTCGCGAACCTCACGGACGTCCGCAAGCAGCTGGACGCCCTCGTGAAGCCCGGTTTCGTCACCTGGGCGGGCATACGCCGCCTGCCCGACCTGATGCGCTACATGGTGGCCGCCGACCGCCGCCTGCAGCAGATGCCGACCAGCGTCCAGCGGGACACCACGCGCATGGAGAAGGTCCACGAGATGCAGGACGAGTACGCCTGGCTCCTGGAGCAGCTTCCGCAGGGCCGCCCGGTGCCCTCCTCGGTCCTGGACATCCGCTGGATGATCGAGGAGCTCCGGGTCAGCTACTTCGCCCACGCGCTGGGCACGGCGTACCCCGTCTCGGACAAGCGGATCGTGAAGGCGATCGACGCCGCCGTGCCGTAGCCGTCCCTGTACGGAGGGTGAGTTCGACCAGCACCCTCACCCTCCTGTACAGTCTCTTCTCGCAGCGCAGTGCAGGAAAAAGCGCCGCGAAACCTGGTCCTGTGGAGCAGTTTGGAGTGCTCGCCACCCTGTCAAGGTGGAGGCCGCGGGTTCAAATCCCGTCAGGACCGCATGAAGACCGAGGCCCGCATCCCGCGAGGGATGCGGGCCTCGGTCGTATGCACCCGCCCGCACCGCCCGCCGGTCGCATGCGCCCGCCCGCACCGCCCGCCGGCCGCATGCACTCACCCGCACCGGCCACCCTCTCGCGGGTGCGCGCCCCTTCGGCGGCCCGCGTCGCGCGTACCGCGGCCTTGACGGCGTCACATCCGCTCGGTACCCAGAGAGCAGGGCCCGTTCCTCCTGTGCGGCCCCCGGAGGTGGCGTATGGCGGCGTCTGTCAGGCACGAGACACGGGCGCTTCTGAGGGCCCACCTGTCGGCCGCCTCCTCCTACCGGCATCTCACCCGCCACTGCCCCGTCTGCCACCGCCTGCTGCGCCTGGCGATGGACGCCGGCCCGTACGGCCAGGAGGCCGAGCAGGAGGCCGGCGAGGACGAGAGCCCCCGTCCCGCGTGAAGCCTCCCCCGGGGAGCCCCCCCCCCGCAGGGCCCAACCCCGGGGCGGGCGTGGGACTCTGGAGCAGCCCCTCCCTCTAACCCATGCGGAACGCGGCCTTCAAGCGCCGGGCCGTGTGACGGGTGTCACCGCATGAGTTTTTGAAACCGTGGCATTTACCCCCGTCATACAACGGGTCAATTTAATATGTGCAATTGCACCACCGCCGGGGTCCTCGCCCGGCCGTTCCGACAGGCATCCCCAGACTCCGACAAGGACGCTCACCAGGCCCGCCCGCCCCGGGCGCGGCCGCGCAGGCGCGGCGGGCGGCGGACGGGCCGGCGGACGGGCCCGGCGCACAAAAAAATCGCGCTGGACCCGGCGGAGTCCAGCGCGATCGACGACGCACCCTGTGTCGCTTGCCGACAACGTTCTCTTCGGCCTGGGCGAGGGCCCTGTTGGGGCAGGTCCCACGTCGCTTGGAGCTAGGGTTTCGGGCGCCTCGGCCGGTTGGGGGGCCGACCGTCTTGCCCGGTTATGGAGTTGTTCAGGCCTCGCTGCGCTGCTGCGGGATGCCCGCAAGCAGGGCGCGGACCTCGGCCTCGCGGTAACGGCGGTGTCCGCCGAGCGTGCGGATGGACGTGAGCTTGCCGGCCTTCGCCCACCGCGTGACCGTCTTGGGGTCGACACGGAACATGGTGGCGACCTCAGCCGGGGTCAGCAGCGGCTCGGCATCAGGGGTGCGAGCGGTCATGAGCGGCCTCCTCGGGAGAACCGAACCTTCTCGGTTCTTTCCTCTAAATTCTGCACCTTGACCCGCGTTGCCCGAAATGGCGGACGCGAGTCGAGTCGGTTATAGGACGAACGGCTTGTCCTCGGCACTACAACTACACCATCCGTCCAGCCGCGTCGGCCAAACCGATGGAATTGCCCTCCCAGGTGTTCATCAGCGACGGAAGCCGATGGACCATGCCATAGCGGACAGTCACGCCACTGTGACGATCAGTCACAGGACGATCAGGAGTCACCAGACCCCCCAAAGCGTGCAATGCTGAGAAATCCGCCCACAGTGGAGCACAGTTGGGCGGACGGAGCCCTCCCCGGACTCCTTGTCCTATTTTGGCACGAGGGGTGGCAACTAGAGCAAGAGCCGGGTAAGTGCTGTCCGTCACCCTTGGGACAAAAGTCCAGATCGGGACCAACGCCCCATCAGGTCTCCAAGCGAGTAGAACGTACGTCCTCCGGCACCGATTTGACCGTGACGCACGTCACTCAGTTCGCGGAACGCCGGTCCCGCACCGACCGCCACCGCTCCACCAGGCGCCCGTACGCCTCCCCGGCGGCCGTCCCGTCCCCCCGGCGCAGCGCCTCGATGCCGGCCGCCACGTCCGCCGCCGAGTGATCGTCCTCCAGCTCGCCCGCCGGCAGCACGTGCACCAGCCCGCCGTAGTCCAGTTCCACCAGCGAACGCGGATGGAACTCCTCCAGCCAGCGGCCGACGTCCACCAGGCCGTCGATCAGCGGGCCCTCCTCGACGGTGTCCTTCAGCGTGCGCAGGCCCCGCGCCACCCGGCGCCGGGCCTGCACCATCGGCGTGCGGTAGCGCAGTACCGGGGGCACGTCGGCGGTCCCCTTGTCGTACCGCCGCTCCTCGTGCGAGACCAGCACGAACCAGTTCAGCGGCACCTGCCAGGTCGCCGTACGGATCCACGGGCGGGCGTCGGGGTTGCGGGCGAGCCAGCGCTCGTAGTCCTGGGCGGCCTGGCGGCGCACCACCTCGGGCAGCGCCGCGTCCAGCACCGGCGGCGGCAGCTCCTCGGCGAGGCCGCCCAGCGCCAGCCAGCCGCGCAGCCGGGTCCGCCAGGGGCACACGCACACCACCCCGTCGACCTCCAGCACGAAGGCGTCGCCGCTCTCCTGCACCGGCACCGCGACCGGCGGGGTGGGCAGCAAGTCGGCGAGGGAGCGCCGCAGTTCGTCCTGGTAGGAGGGGCGCTCCCGGCGGCGGGCGTAGCGCGTCCAGTGGCTGCGCTCCGGCTCCGGGAAGGCGCCCAGCGGCTCGTACACGCGCAGGTAGGCGGCATAGGGGACGACCACGGAGGACACCTTGGACACGCCTGCTCCCTCCCCACCGGGCCCGGCTCGAAACCACGGCAGATCGTGCCACGGTCATGCGTGCGCGGCGGCCCCGTGCGGGTGATCCTGAACACTGCACGGATGGTGAGTGGGCCGAGGCTCTACGCTCATGCCACGGCTCCCCGCCACCCGTACGGGGACCGCCCCACTCGCCGCTAGTACACAGGAGTCACCACAGTGACCGACGTAACCGGCGCGCCTGCTGATGTCCTGCACACCCTGTTCCACTCGGACCAGGGCGGCCATGAGCAGGTCGTGCTCTGCCAGGACCGCGCCAGCGGCCTCAAGGCCGTGATCGCCATCCACTCCACCGCCCTGGGCCCGGCCCTCGGCGGCACGCGCTTCTACCCCTACGCGACCGAGGCCGAGGCCGTCGCCGACGCCCTGAACCTCGCGCGCGGGATGTCCTACAAGAACGCCATGGCCGGTCTCGACCACGGCGGCGGCAAGGCCGTGATCATCGGCGACCCGGAGCGCGACAAGACCGAGGACCTGCTCCTCGCCTACGGCCGCATGGTCGCCTCGCTCGGCGGGCGCTACGTCACCGCGTGCGACGTCGGCACCTACGTGGCGGACATGGACGTCGTGGCCCGCGAGTGCCGCTGGACCACAGGCCGCTCCCCCGAGAACGGCGGCGCCGGCGACTCCTCCGTGCTCACCGCCTTCGGCGTCTACCAGGGCATGCGCGCCTCCGCCCAGCACCTGTGGGGCGACCCCTCACTGCGCGGGCGCCGGATCGGGGTCGCCGGCGTCGGCAAGGTCGGCCACCACCTGGTGCGGCACCTGCTCGACGAGGGCGCCGAGATCGTGATCACGGACGTGCGGGCCGACGCGGTCCGGCGGGTCCTCGACCAGCATCCCGCCGGGGTCACGGCCGTCGCCGACACCGAGGCGCTGATCCGGGTGGAGGGGCTCGACATCTACGCCCCGTGCGCCCTGGGCGGAGCCCTGAACGACCTCTCCGTCCCGGCGCTCACCGCCGCGGTGGTGTGCGGGGCGGCCAACAACCAACTGGCCCATCCGGGTGTGGAGAAGGACCTCGCCGACCGCGGGATCCTCTACGCGCCGGACTACGTGGTGAACGCCGGCGGGGTCATCCAGGTGGCCGACGAGCTGCACGGGTTCGACTTCGACCGGTGCAGGGCGAAGGCGGCGAGGATCTTCGACACCACGCTGGCCATATTCGCACGTGCGAAGACGGACGGGATTCCGCCGGCCGCGGCGGCCGACCGGATCGCCGAGCAGCGGATGGCCGACGCCCGCGCGGAAGGCACCGCGCACTAGTCCTGTCGTACACCTGAGCGGTACCCGTCGGCGGGAACTTAGAGAGAACTCTCACTTCCCCCGGCGGGTCGTTCCCGGATAAGTGGTTAAAATCGCCACTGACCAGCGAGGACAGGGCGCCTCGAAGGTCCTGTGCACACGCGCTTGCTGCGGGCGACGTACCGTATGGGCGCGGGCTCAGGTACCGTGGAAGCCCTACGGAACGGCCTCTCCGCGGAGGGTTCGTTCCGGATCATGAACGCGTGTCAGACTCTGGGGCCGTCGAGCCCCGTCACCGAGGGGGTCGAGCCATGGGGCGCGGCCGGGCCAAGGCCAAGCAGACAAAGGTCGCCCGCCAGCTGAAGTACAACAGCGGTGGGACTGACCTGTCACGTCTGGCCAGTGAACTGGGCGCATCGACTTCGAGCCAGCCGCCGAACGGCGAGCCGTTCGAGGACGATGAAAACGATGAGGACGATCTCTACTCGCGCTACGCCGACCTCTATGAGGACGACGAGGACGAGGATGACGGTCCCTCACAACACCGTCGCGGCGCTTGACCTTGCACTGAGCACTCACCCGGTCGGTGGCACAGCCACCGACCGGGTTCTGTGCTGTCCGCACGGTCAGGCGGAGTAGTCCCCGACCAGCTCGGCGCCGGTCGTCTTCTCGCCGCGCTCGGTGATCTCGCCGGCGATCCAGGCGTCGACGCCGCGGTCGGCCAGCGTCGCGAGGGCCACCTCGGTGGACTCCGCCGGGACGACGGCCATCATGCCGACGCCCATGTTCAGGGTCTTCTCCAGTTCCAGGCGCTCCACGTTCCCGGTCTTGCCGACCAGGTCGAAGATCGCGCCCGGGGCCCAGGTGGAACGGTCGACCACGGCGTGCAGGCCGTCCGGGATCACCCGGGCCAGGTTGGCGGCGAGTCCGCCGCCGGTGATGTGGCTGAAGGCGTGCACCTCGGCGGTCCGGGTCAGCGCCAGGCAGTCCAGCGAGTAGATCTTGGTGGGCTCCAGCAGCTCCTCGCCGAGGGAGCGGCCCAGCTCCGCGATCTCGGTCTCCAGGGCCCCGGCGCGCTCCAGCAGGACGTGCCGGACCAGGGAGTACCCGTTGGAGTGAAGACCGGAGGACGCCATGGCGATCACGGCGTCACCCGTGCGGATACGGTCCGGGCCCAGCAGCCGGTCGGCCTCCACGACGCCCGTACCGGCGCCGGCGACGTCGAAGTCGTCCTCGCCCAGCAGGCCCGGGTGTTCGGCCGTCTCACCGCCCACCAGGGCGCAGCCGGCCAGCACACAGCCTTCGGCGATGCCCTTCACGATGGCCGCGACCCGCTCGGGGTGGACCTTGCCGACGCAGATGTAGTCGGTCATGAACAGCGGCTCGGCACCGCACACCACGATGTCGTCCATGACCATGGCGACCAGGTCGTGGCCGATGGAGTCGTAGACGCCCATGCGGCGCGCGATGTCGACCTTCGTGCCGACGCCGTCGGTGGCGGAGGCCAGCAGCGGGCGCTCGTAGCGCTTGAGGGCGGAGGCGTCGAAGAGCCCGGCGAAGCCGCCGAGGCCGCCCAGGACCTCGGGGCGCTGGGTCTTCTTCACCCACTCCTTCATCAGCTCGACGGCGCGGTCGCCCGCCTCGATGTCGACGCCCGCGCTCGCGTAGCTGGCACCAGTGGTCTCGGAAGACATGATCTTGAGAACTTTCGTGTCGTACCGCGTGAAAAAAGCGGGCTTACGGGCGACGGATCGCGTCGGCGGCGGCCGTGGCCGCGGGCCCGGCGGCCAGCTCGGTCTCCAGCAGCTGCTTTCCGAGCAGCTCCGGGTCCGGCAGCTCCATCGGGTACTCGCCGTCGAAACAGGCGCGGCACAGGTTCGGCTTGGCGATCGTGGTCGCCTCGATCATGCCGTCGATGGAGATGTAGGCGAGGGAGTCGGCACCGAGGCTGGTGCCGATCTCCTCGATGGTCATGCCGTTGGCGATCAGCTCCGCCCGGGTGGCGAAGTCGATGCCGAAGAAGCAGGGCCACTTCACGGGCGGGGAGGAGATCCGGATGTGGACCTCGGCGGCGCCGGCCTCGCGGAGCATGCGGACCAGGGCCCGCTGGGTGTTGCCGCGCACGATCGAGTCGTCGACGACGACCAGGCGCTTGCCCTTGATGACTTCCTTCAGCGGGTTCAGCTTCAGGCGGATGCCCAGCTGGCGGATGGTCTGCGAGGGCTGGATGAAGGTACGGCCGACGTAGGCGTTCTTCACCAGGCCCGCGCCGAAGGGGATGCCGGACGCCTCCGCGTAGCCGATGGCGGCCGGGGTGCCGGACTCCGGGGTCGCTATGACCAGATCGGCCTCGACCGGGGCCTCCTTGGCCAGGCGGCGGCCCATCTCCACGCGGGAGAGGTACACGTTCCGGCCGGCGATGTCGGTGTCCGGGCGGGCCAGGTACACGTACTCGAAGACACAGCCCTTGGGCTTCGCTTCTGCGAATCGAGAGCTGCGCAGGCCGTTCTCGTCGATGGCGACGAACTCGCCCGGCTCGATCTCGCGCACGTAGCTCGCGCCGCAGATGTCGAGGGCGGCGGACTCGGAGGCGACCACCCAGCCGCGCTCCAGCCGGCCCAGCACCAGCGGGCGGATGCCCTGCGGGTCACGGGCGGCGTAGAGGGTTCCCTCGTCCATGAAGACCAGGGAGAAGGCGCCCTTGACCTTCGGGAGCACCGCGTGCGCGGCCTCCTCGATGGTCAGCGGCTTGCCGTCCTCGTCGACCTGCGCGGCGAGCAGCGCCGTCAGCAGGTCGGTGTCGTTGGTGGCCGCGACCCGGGTGGAGCGGCTGTTGTTGTCGTTCGGCAGGGCGGCGACCATCTCGGCGAGCTGCGCCGTGTTGACCAGGTTGCCGTTGTGACCGAGCGCGATCGAACCGTGCGCGGTGGCGCGGAACGTCGGCTGGGCGTTCTCCCACACGGAGGCACCGGTGGTCGAGTAGCGGGCGTGTCCGACCGCGATATGACCCTGGAGCGAACCGAGCGAGGTTTCGTCGAAGACCTGGGAGACCAGGCCCATGTCCTTGAAGACGAGGATCTGGGAGCCGTTGCTTACCGCGATTCCCGCGGATTCCTGACCCCGGTGCTGGAGGGCGTAGAGCCCGAAGTACGTGAGCTTTGCGACCTCTTCACCCGGGGCCCAGACGCCGAAGACGCCGCAAGCGTCCTGGGGGCCCTTTTCGCCGGGAAGCAGATCGTGATTGAGTCGACCGTCACCACGTGGCACACCACCGAGTGTAGGCGAGATCGACCACTGGTCCGAATTGGGGATGCGCGCCCCCGGCGGACCGACCGGTGTCGATCACTTTGGGTCTTTCCGTGTTTGTGCTGGTCAAAGCGGTGCGTCAGGGTCTCGCGGGCGATCCGGTCCGATGCCTGGCCCCTGCGGAGGGGCCGTTTGCCGGATACGTGAGTGAGGCGTCGCACATCATTCGGAGGCGCCGCGGCTGAGCCGGACCCGGTCGCCGTCGCCGTCGGTGAGCGTCAGTTTCGCGTCGTCGGCCTTGGCGACGAGTGTGCCCGTGGTCAGGGCGCGGGCGAGGGCCCGCTCGAAGTCCATCCGGGTCTTGTCGCAGGCCATGCGGGTGGTGCGCAGGTTCCCGATGGTGATCCGGTCGCCGTCCACGGTGGCCCGGGCACTGAACTGGTTGCAGCCCAGGTTGCCGGCGGCCTTGCCGTCCTCGTCGATGCGCAGGCGGGCGGTGGCGGGGGCGCGCAGGGTCGTCCCGCCGGCGGTCAGGCTGTCGATGCGCCAGTCGATCCCCGTCACGCGCTGCTGGACGCTCACCGCACCACTGTCTCCCTTCTGGCTGCCGCAGGCCACCATGCACGGGAGGAGCACGGCGGCCACCGTCAAGGTCAGGTGCTGCTTGTGCCGGTTCATACGGATTCGACGGACCGGCGGTACGACTGGTTCCGCTATGGCGTCAGCGGTAGCAGGCCCCCGATGTCCGCCCGCTCCCCGCTGGCGCTGACCTTCGCCTCCGCCAGCGCGTCCGCCCAGGTCACGCGGCCGGTGGCCAGGCGGATCCAGGTCAGCGGGTCGGTCTCCACGACGTTCGGCGGGGTGCCGCGGGTGTGCCGGGGCCCCTCGACGCACTGCACGACGGCGTACGGCGGCACCCGCACCTCGGTGGATCCGCCGGGCGCCTTCACGGCGAGGGCGTCGGCGAGCAGCCGGGTGGCGATGGCCAGGGCCTGCCGCTCGTACGGCACCTGGAGGCCGGGGACGGCGGCGTTGAGGTCGTCGGTGTGGACGACGAGTTCGACGGTGCGGGTGAGGAGGTAGTCGTCCAGCGGCATGGCGCCCGCGCCGGTGTCCAGCAGCCTGCCGCCGGGGTGCGCGTCGAGCAGGGCGCGCAGGCTCCGGTCGACGTCGGCGAGGTAGGCGTCGAGGTCCGGGGGCGCGACGGGGGGCTCGCCTGCGTGGCCGTCGACGCGGGACCCGGCGGAGAAGGGCCACCCGACCGGGGTGATGAGGTGCTGCCCGGCCGGGGCGGGCAGCTCCAGGGCCCGGCGCACGGCCGTCAGCGCCGTCCCGACGTGGGCGCCCAGGTCGCGCACCGTCCACGGGCCGAGCCGGGTGGGCAGGACGAGCTGCCCGGGGGTGAGGCCGCGCACGGCCTCCCGCACATGGGCGAGCTGTCCGAGGACCGCGGCTCGGGTCTTGGCGGGGTCGTGACTGCGGGCGCGCTTCCTGGCCGGTGGCATGGCGGTGAGCCTATGCGGTGGCCGGCCAGGGGGGCCGGACGGCCCCGCCCGCGTGGGCGGGCGGGGCCGTTCCGCGTGCGGGTCCGGCCGTTACGCCAGCAGGGCCGGGATCGTCCCCTCGTGCGCCTCGCGCAGTTCGGCGAGGGGCAGGGAGAACTCGCCCTGGATCTCCACCGACTCCCCGTCCACGACACCGATGCGGGTGGCCGGCAGGCCGCGCGCGCCGCACATGTCGGTGAACCGCAGCTCCTCCGAGCGCGGCACGGCGACGACCGCGCGGCCGGCCGACTCGGAGAACAGGAAGGTGAAGGCGTCCAGACCGTCGGGTACGACCAGACGCGCGCCCTTGCCGCCGAGCAGCGCGGACTCGACCACGGCCTGGATCAGACCGCCGTCGGACAGGTCGTGCGCGGAGTCGACCATGCCGTCGCGGGAGGCGGAGATCAGGATCTCGGCGAGCAGGCGCTCCCGCTCCAGGTCCACCGCCGGAGGCAGGCCGCCCAGGTGGTCGTGGATCACCTGGGACCAGGCCGAGCCGCCGAACTCCTCGCGGGTGTCGCCGAGGAGGTAGAGCAGCTGGCCCTCCTCCTGGAAGGCGCCCGGGGTGCGGCGGGCGACGTCGTCGATCACGCCGAGCACGGCCACGACCGGGGTCGGGTGGATGGCCGCCTCGCCCGTCTGGTTGTAGAGGGAGACGTTGCCGCCGGTCACCGGAGTGCCCAGCTGCAGGCAGCCGTCCGCCAGGCCGCGCACGGCCTCCGCGAACTGCCACATGACCGCCGGGTCCTCGGGCGAGCCGAAGTTCAGGCAGTCCGAGACGGCCAGCGGCCGGGCGCCGGTCGTGGCGACGTTGCGGTACGCCTCGGCCAGGGCCAGCTGGGCGCCCGTGTAGGGGTCGAGCTTGGCGTAGCGGCCGTTGCCGTCCGTGGCGATGGCGACGCCGAGGCCGGTCTCCTCGTCCACGCGGATCATGCCGGAGTCCTCCGGCTGGGCGAGGACGGTGTTGCCCTGCACGAAGTGGTCGTACTGGGACGTGATCCACTTCTTGGACGCCTGGTTGGGGGAGGCCACCAGCTTCAGGACCTGGTCCTTCAGCTCCTCGCCGGTCGCCGGGCGGGGCAGCTTGTCCGCGTCGTCGGCCTGGAGGGCGTCCTGCCAGTCCGGGCGGGCGTAGGGGCGCTCGTAGACCGGGCCGTCGTGGGCGACCGTGCGCGGGTCGACGTCGACGATCTTGCCGCCGTGCCAGAAGATCTCCAGCCGGTCGCCGTCGGTCACCTCACCGATGACGGTGGCGATGACGTCCCACTTCTCGCAGATCTCCAGGAAGCGGTCGACCTTCGCCGGCTCCACGACCGCGCACATGCGTTCCTGCGACTCGCTCATGAGGATCTCCTCAGGAGAGAGCGTCGAGTCACGCAGCGGGACGTCGTCCAGGGTGACGCGCATGCCGCCGGAGCCGTTGGAGGCCAGCTCGGAGGTGGCGCAGGAGAGGCCGGCGGCGCCGAGGTCCTGGATGCCGACGACCAGCTTCTCCTTGAACGCCTCCAGGGTGCACTCGATGAGGAGCTTCTCCTGGAAGGGGTCGCCGACCTGGACGGCGGGACGCTTCGAGGGCTTCGCGTCGTCGAAGGTCTCGGAGGCCAGGATCGACGCGCCGCCGATGCCGTCGCCGCCGGTCCGGGCGCCGTACAGGATGACCTTGTTGCCCGCGCCGGACGCCTTGGCGAGGTGGATGTCCTCGTGCCGCATCACACCGATCGCACCGGCGTTCACCAGCGGGTTGCCCTGGTAGCAGGCGTCGAAGACGACCTCACCGCCGATGTTGGGCAGGCCGAGGCAGTTGCCGTAGCCGCCGATGCCCGCGACCACGCCCGGCAGGACGCGCTTGGTGTCGGGGTGGTCGGCCGCGCCGAAGCGCAGCGGGTCCACGACCGCGACCGGGCGCGCGCCCATCGCGATGATGTCGCGGACGATGCCGCCGACACCCGTGGCCGCGCCCTGGTAGGGCTCGACGTAGGAGGGGTGGTTGTGCGACTCGACCTTGAAGGTGACCGCGTAGCCCTGGCCGACGTCGACGACGCCGGCGTTCTCGCCGATGCCGACGAGGAGGGCGTCGGACTCGGGGGCCTTCTCGCCGAACTGGCGCAGGTGGACCTTGGAGGACTTGTACGAGCAGTGCTCGGACCACATGACCGAGTACATGGCGAGTTCGGCGCCGGTCGGGCGGCGGCCGAGGATCTCCACCACCCGCTCGTACTCGTCCTTCTTCAGACCGAGTTCGGCCCAGGGCAGCTCGACGTCGGGGGTCGCGGCCGCGTGCTCGACCGTGTCCAGAGGCGTCCGGCTCATGCGTTGACCAGCTTCTTGAGGATCGAGGTGAAGAAGGGCAGACCGTCGGTACGGCCCGTACCGATCAGCGGCTCGACGGCGTGCTCGGGGTGCGGCATGAGGCCGACGACGTTCCCGGCCTCGTTGGTGATGCCGGCGATGTCCCGCAGGGAGCCGTTCGGGTTGAAGCCCACGTACCGGAACGCGACCCGGCCCTCGGCTTCCAGCATGTCCAGCGTGCGGTCGTCGGCGACGTACCGGCCGTCCATGTTCTTCAGCGGGATGTGGATCTCCTGGCCGGCGCGGTAGTCGCTGGTCCAGGAGGTCTCCGCGTTCTCCACCCGCAGCTTCTGGTCGCGGCAGATGAAGTGGAGGTGGTCGTTGCCGAGCATGGCGCCCGGCAGGAGGTGGGCCTCGGTGAGGATCTGGAAGCCGTTGCAGATGCCGAGGACCGGCAGTCCGGCCTTCGCCTGCTCGATGAGGGGCTCCATCACCGGCGAGAAGCGTGCGATGGCACCGGCGCGCAGATAGTCGCCGTAGGAGAAACCTCCGCACAGCACCACGGCGTCGACCTGCTTGAGGTCCTTGTCCTTGTGCCACAGGGCGACCGGCTCGGCGCCCGCGAGACGGATCGCGCGCCGGGTGTCCCGGTCGTCCAGGCTGCCCGGGAAAGTGACGACGCCAATACGAGCGGTCACCTGGCCGCCTCCGCGACTTCATCGACGCGGACGGTGAAGTCCTCGATCACGGTGTTGGCGAGGAAGGATTCCGCAAGATCGCGGATCCGGGCGAGCGCGGCCTCGTCGACCGGCCCGTCAACTTCCAGTTCGAAACGCTTTCCCTGACGTACGTCCGAGATCCCCTCGAATCCCAGGCGCGGCAGCGCACGCTGGACCGCCTGGCCCTGGGGGTCGAGGATCTCCGGCTTGAGCATGACGTCGACTACGACGCGTGCCACTGGCACTCCCGGTGTGTGGTGCTGAGCAGGTTCCTTCAGACTACCCGCACAAAATTTCTACGCGGGTAGAGTTGGAGGAATGTACGTGAGGCGCATCACGATCGGGTGTCGAAGCCGTGCCCCCGTGAAAAGTTCTGGGAAAGTTCCACAGTCCGCCTCACGCCTCTATTGCGCCCGGACACGCGGACGGATTTAGTCGGGCTTCACTTTGCTTTGCCGGGCACTGTACAAATGAATTGGCAATAGCCGATACTCGGCATGTCGTCGGCGTTGAGCTGTAACGACGTGCCGCACGAAGGGACCGATATTCGTGGCGCAAAAAGTCGTGGTCACTCTCTTTGACGACATCGACGGCTCGGAAGCGGCGGAGACGATCGCCTTCGGACTCGACGGCAGGTCGTACGAGATCGACCTGAACGAAACCAACGCCGAGAAACTGCGCAAGGTGCTCGCGCCCTACGTCGAGGCCGGCCGCAAGCGTTCCCGGTCCGGCAAGGCGTTCCGGCAGACGGAGGTCGCCCCCGACCCGGCGGCCGTGCGCGCCTGGGCCCAGGCCAACAAGATGGACGTCCCCGCGCGCGGGCGCATCCCGAAGAAGGTCTACGAGGCGTTCAGCGCCGCCCAGTGAGCCCGAGCAGGGGCGCGTCCTCAGGGTCCGTCAGCGGGCCCTGAGGACCGTGCACTTGGGACATACGGGGCCCCGGGAGGCGCCGACTTGCGCTACCCCCCTGCTGATCAGCTAATGTCTGGGACACGCCGAGGGGCGAGGCCGGAAGGCCGGATCCCGAGGACCGTGCGGGTGTAGTTCAGTAGTAGAACATCCCCCTTCCAGGGGGAAGGCGCAGTGTGCGATCCCTGTCACCCGCTCTGCATCGCCGTCACGACCACTGCTGTGGATCGGGTAGGCTGGTGCCCGCACCGGTCGGTGGGAGCCGATCGGGAGCAATGCGGACGTAGCTCAGTTGGTAGAGCGCAACCTTGCCAAGGTTGAGGTCGCGAGTTCGAGCCTCGTCGTCCGCTC
>NZ_WWJT01000767.1 GCF_009865385.1 Streptomyces sp. SID486
GTGTGCTGGGGCTGGTCCACGGTGATGCCGAAGTCCGTTGCCAGGCCCTCGAGTCCGCTGCTGTAGCCCTGGCCGACGGCACGGAACTTCCAGCCGCCCTGGCGGCGGTAGAACTCGCCGAGCACGAAGGCCGTCTCCACGGTGGCGCCCGGGCTGTCGAAGCGGGCGACCACCTGGCCCGTGGCGGCGTCGGTCACCTCGATGTAGAGGCCGGGGACCTGCCCGAACGTTCCGCCGTCCGCGGAGGCGGCCAGGACGATCCGCTCGATGGCGCCCTCCACGCGCGGGAGATCGGCCAGCAGGGTGTCGGTGACCCGGCCGCCGACCGTCCGCTTGCCCTCGTGGCGTACCGCGCCGGAGGCGTGGGCGGGCTGGTTGTAGAAGACGAAGTCCCCGTCGGAGCGTACTTTTCCGGCCACGAGCAGCAGCGCCGAGGCGTCCGCGTCCGGCACGCCGGGACCGGGGCGCCAGCCCAATTCGACGCGCAGCGCCGTGCCAGGCACCGGCGTGTTGGACCCTTTGGACATTGTCATGTCCGCCCCCATCGTGTGTCGGCTCCCGCTTTTCGCCCTGCGGCCGGGGCGTCCCGGCCCGTGTCATCCCTACCCGCACAACCTATTCCCGGCCACGGGCGCGCGCCCACGACCGGCACAGCAAGATCGCCGGTCAACCGCTGGTAACCCCGGAACAACCTGCCCTTTACACGATCCGAACAGCGAAGCGCGTCCCTTTTTGCCGAGTTCGCTCATATTGGGGATCCCGGGGCACTGCCGACACGGAAATCAACCCTCTTATCGGTCTCCCCAACCAGCACATCGTGGGCTTAACTTATGTGCCATGACCTCCCCCCGCTCCACTTATGGTGGCGGCTACTACTCCGCCTCCTTCCCGGACACCCCGATCTACGACTCGCTCGTGGCCGAGAGGGGCACTCCGCAGATCGCCCCGATCCGGGTCCCCGCCGCCTACGACACGGGCAGCAGCCTTCCCGCCCTGCCCTCGTCCCTCCCCGCCCTCCCGGCGGCCCCCTCCGCGCAGCCCCCCGCCTACGGCTACCCGCAGACGCAGCAGCCCGCACCGCTGCATCATGCGCCCACCGCCTACATCCCCCAGCAGGCGAGCGCCCCGCGCGGCTACCCCGGTCCGCAGGCCCAGCAGCAGCAGCGGCCGATGGCGGCGGGCACCGGGTACGAGGCCATGCGTCCGGCCGCGCCGCGGCCCCCGCAGACCCCGTACCAGGACCCCTACAACAACCAGCAGTACCGCGGCTACTGACCGGCGCCCCCGCGGCTGTCGGTGCCGGCTGGCACGATGGACCGCATGGGAAACGCCGCAGTGCAGTCGATCCACGTCCACCCGGTCAAGGCGTTCCGGGCCGTGTCGCTCGAAGAGGCCCTCGTGGAGCCCTGGGGCCTGGCCGGTGACCGGCGCTGGGCTCTGATCGACGACGGGGGAAAGGTCGTCACACAGCGCGAGCAACCGCACCTCGCGTCAGCCGCCGCCGAGCCTCTGGCCGGCGGCGGCCTTCGCTTGTCCGCGCCCGGCCGGGCGCCGCTGACGGTCCAGGTGCCGCTGCCCGCGGAGACCGTGCCGATGACCGTGTTCGGCACGAAGGTGGAAGCCGTCCCGGCCGCCGCCGCCGCGCACGCCTGGTGCAGTGCGTATCTGGGTACCGGGGTCCGCCTGGTCCACATGGACGATCCGGCCACCCGCCGCCCCGTCGACCCCGCGTACGCCCTGCCCGGGGAGACGGTGAGCTTCGCCGACGGCTATCCCGTGCTGGTCACCACGGTGGCCTCGCTGGACGCCCTGAACTCACTGATCACCGAGGGCCCCGGTGCCGCGGAGGGCCCGCTGCCCATGAACCGGTTCCGGCCCAACGTCGTCGTCGCGGGCACGGAGCCCTGGGCCGAGGACGACTGGACGCGCATCGCCGTCGGCGAGGTGGTCTTCCGGGTCGCCAGGCCGTGCGCACGCTGCGTCGTGACCACCACCGACCAGACGACGGGCGTCCGCGGCCGGGAACCACTTCAGACGCTGGGCCGCCACCACAGGATCGCCGGGAAGCTGCTGTTCGGGCAGTGCCTCGTGCCTCTCTCGCCCGGCACGATCGCCGTGGGCGACCCGGTCCGGGTGCTGGACCGGGCCGTGGGCGGCCCGGGAGCCGCGGACGGGCACTGATCCGGCGGACCGGGAACCGGGCGCCGTGTCCCGCCCGTTGAGGAAGCGTGAGAAATCCGTGAGGGGCCCGCGGGCGCCGGCGGCCGCGGTGGAGGCGCGTCGATCGCACCGGTCGGGCCCGGGGCGGGTGCCGCAGCGGGGGCTGCGGCGGACGGGAAGGGGGACGGGACATGGGGGCGCTCAAGGGGTTGTGGCGCTGGCGCCGCAATCCGCTGCGTCGCACGACCGATCTGGCCGAGGCGTGGGTGGCCCTCGTCGCGCTGCTGCTGATCACCGTGGCCGCTCCCGTCATCGGGTGTCTGGTCGGCGCCTCCACCGGGGCCTCGCTCCAGCGGTCCGCCCGCGAGCAGCGGCACACCCGACACCTCGTCACGGCCACCGTGGTGCGGGAGCTGGGCGGCGCCCTGCCGGAGGCCGACCCCGAGACGCCGTCCGGGCGCGAGGCGCGCAGCCGGGTGCTCGCGCGGTGGACGGCGCCGGACGGCACCCGGCGGCACGGCCCCGCCCTCGCGGACCTGCGGTCCCCGCACCGGGGGGACCGGTTCGGGCTCTGGACCGACCCGCACGGCGCAGTGACGACCCGTCCGCTGGACGCCGTCACGGCCACGGCACACGCCGTGCTCGCCGGGCTCGGCGCGGCCCTGCTGACCGCGGCCCTGGCGGAGGGCGGCCGGCGCCTGACCGTCTGGCGCCTGGTCCGCCGGCGGTACGCGCGCTGGGACCGGGCGTGGGAGCGGGCCGGCCCGGACTGGGGCAAGGCGGGCACCGGCAGCTGACGGGCTTCCGGCTCTGGTCAACCGCGCGGGCCGGCACACGCTACGGTGGACCGGCTGAAGCGCAGCCGGCGGCACCCCGCGGGTCCGTGACCCCGGGAGCGAGCACATGTCCGGGAGCGCGAACGCGCTCACGCCCGGACGCCGAGCACGGTCGCGGTCGGGGCACCGGCGGCCGTCCCGAGGGGCAGCGAGCCATCAGTACGACGAGGTGGGGGCACAGCAACGCCATGGCACAGGGCACGGTCCAGGTGACGCACACCGGTACGTCGCGGTGGCGGCGCCGCACGGGTGAGTACGCTTCGCTCTCCGCCGCCCTGGAGGCCGCCGCCGACGGTGACGTCCTCACGATCGCCCCCGGCACCTACCGGGAGAACCTCGTCCTCCGGCAGGCGGTGACGCTCCGCGGGCCCGAGGGATCGCCCGGCTCGGTGCGGATCGCGCCCGCGGACGGCGTGCCGCTCACCGTGCGGGCCTCGGCCGTGGTGCAGGACCTGCACGTGGAGGGCCAGGACAGCGCGGCACCCGCGCTGCTGGTCGAGGAGGGCACGCCCGAGCTGATGGACCTGCGGATCGTGACCCGGTCCGCCGCCGGCATCGAGGTGCGCGGCGGGGCCCGCCCGACCGTGCGCCGGTGCACCGTCGACAACCCGGCCGGCATCGGTATCGCCGTGATCGACGGCGGCGGCGGGGTGTTCGAGGAGTGCGAGGTCGTCGCGGCCGGGCAGGCGGGCGTGGCGGTCCGTGGCGGTGCGCATCCGCGGCTGGAGCGCTGCCGGGTGCACCACGCCGCCGGCACCGGGCTCACCGCGACCGGTGAGAACTCCGCGCTGGAAGCGGTGGGGTGCGAGATCTACGAGGTGCGCGGCTCCGGCGTACAGGTCACCCAGCGGGCCACCGCCCATCTGACGGACTGCGACGTGCACCGCACCACCGCCGACGGCATCACCCTGGACACCGACGCGGTGCTCACGCTGGCCGACTGCCGTATCCACGACATCCCGGAGAACGCGGTCGACCTGCGCTCCCGCTCGGTGCTCACCCTGACCCGGACGACGGTCCGTCAGTTCGGGCGCAACGGCCTGTCGGTGTGGGACCCCGGGACCCGGGTGGACGCCAACCAGTGCGAGATCTTCGACAGCACCGGCGACTACCCGGCGGTGTGGGTGAGCGACGGGGCCACCGCCGTGCTCGACTCCTGCCGGGTGCACGACGTGCCCGACGCGCTGTTCGTGCTGGACCGCGGTTCCCGCGCGGACGTCGTCGACAGCGACCTGTCGCAGGTGCGCAACACGGCCGTGTCGGTGAGCGACGGGGCGACCGCGCAACTGGACGACTGCCGTATCCGGGAGGCGGCCACCGGCGCCTGGTTCCGCGACCACGGCAGCGGCGGCACACTCAACAACTGCACCCTGGACGGCACCCAGACGGGAGTGATCGTCACCAAGGGCGCCGACCCGACCATCGAGCGCTGCACGGTCGACTCCCCTGCCGAGGCCGGTTTCTACGTCTCCGCCGGCGGCCGGGGCAGCTTCCTGCACTGCCGGGTCACCGGCAGCGGCGGCTACGGCTTCCATGTGATCGACGGCTGCCGCACGACCCTGCGCAGGTGCCGCACGGAGCGGTGCGCGCGCGGCGGGTACGAGTTCGCCGACGCCGGCCCGGACGCCGGCTCCGGTACGGGTCCCGTCGTGGAGGACTGCTCCAGTGACGAGAGCGGCGGTTTCCGGACGCCCGCGCGGGACACGGCGGTGCAGACGGTGGCGCAGTCCGCCGGCCTGCTGGGCGCGCTCCCGGGTCCGCGGGCGGCGGAGCGGGAGCCGGTGGCCGCCGACGTGGAACCGGTGCCGGCGCAGCGGTCGTCGAAGGACGTGCTCGGGGAACTCGACGCCCTGGTGGGCCTGGAGAGCGTCAAGCGCGAGGTGCGGGCGTTGACCGACATGATCGAGGTGGGCCGGCGCAGGCAGCTGGCGGGCCTCAAGGCGGCCTCGGTCAAGCGCCATCTGGTCTTCACCGGTTCCCCCGGCACCGGCAAGACGACGGTCGCCCGGCTCTACGGCGAGATCCTCGCCTCGCTGGCCGTGCTGGAGAAGGGGCACCTCGTGGAGGTGTCCCGGGTGGACCTGGTCGGTGAGCACATCGGCTCCACGGCGATCCGCACCCAGGAGGCATTCGAACGGGCGCGCGGCGGTGTGCTGTTCATCGACGAGGCGTACGCGCTGTCCCCGCAGGACGCCGGCCGGGACTTCGGCAAGGAGGCCATCGACACGCTCGTGAAGCTGATGGAGGACCACCGGGACGCGGTCGTGGTGATCGTCGCGGGGTACACCGAGGAGATGGAGCGCTTCCTCTCGGTCAACCCGGGTGTGGCTTCCCGCTTCTCCCGCACCATCACCTTCGGCGACTACGGCCCGGAGGAGCTGCTGCGGATCGTGGAGCAGCAGGCCGACGAGCACGAGTACCGGCTGGTGCCGAGCGCGGCCGAGGCGCTGGTGAAGTACTTCACGGCGATCCCGAAGGGACCCGCGTTCGGCAACGGCCGTACGGCCCGGCAGACGTTCGAGGCGATGGTGGAGCGTCACGCGAGCCGTGTCGCCCAGCTTCCCGACCCGACCACCGACGACCTCACCCTGCTGTTCCCGGAGGACCTGCCGGAGCTGCCCTGAGCCTGCCGGCGGGCGGCACCCGCCGGCCGCCGGCAGGCACCGGAGCGCTACAGGTGGTCTCCCCAGCCGCTCTGGACCATGGTCTGGAATGCCCACCGCCCGTCCCGCCTGAGCAGGATGTCCGCGTAGCGGAGCTGCTGGGAACGGCCGTCCACGGTCATGGTGGAGTCCGTGAAGACCACGGCCGTCGAGGAGGACAGGAACACCGGGGTCCGGCTGGACTCGAAGGTGATGTCCGCGCTTCCTTCACCCAGCACATGGGTCATGGTCGCGATGAACCTGTCCCGGTCCCACTGCGCCGACCGGCCGTCGCCCGCGGCGTCGTCGCTGACGAGGTTGAGCGGGAAGACGGCCATGTCCGCCATGCGCCGGACGTCGCGCTTGCCGCTCGCGGCGTCGTACTCCGCGAACCAGGCGTCGAGGCTCGCGCGCTCCTCGGCGGTCGGGGTGTAGCCGGTCTCGGGAAGGACGGTCATAGGGGCTCCTTCGAAGGCAGCGGACCGAGGTCTCGGTAGTCAAGTTTGTCTAGTGAGGACCGAGCGGTGAATGTACACCGCGCGAGCGATCTAGTAAAACTTGATCAATCCATCGGTGTCCGCGCCTGGCCCGGCAGCTCCGGCAGGTCTGGCGCGTCCGGCAAGCACGGCGGGTCCGGACGCAACCGGGCCAGGAGGGCGGCTCGTTCGCGGGCGAAGACCGGGTCCGACGGGTAGTCGGAGTGGCCGAGGACGGGCGCCGGGAGCGGGTGGTCGGCGGTGCGGCCGTAGGCGCGGGGGTCCGGCAGGGCCTCGTGGTCGACGTCCGGGGTGCCGTCGCCGGGAACGCGGACCGGGCCGCCGATGGGGTCGGTGCGGCGGTACAGGTTGCGCCAGCACGCGATGTCGTGGTGCAGGGCGGCCAGCGCCGGCGGCCCGAAGTGGGCCGGGAACCAGCGGCCGTACAGGCGCTCCAGCGGGGAGCCGTAGGTGAGCAGCGCGACCCGCCCGCGGACGGACGGCGGCAGCTGCCAGGCCGCCGCCGCGGCGAGGACGCTGCCCTGGGAGTGCCCGGACAGGACCAGCCGGCCTGCGGTGCTCCCGGTCCAGGTGGCCATGCGCCATGTCAGGTCCGGGACCGCGCGCTCGGCGTAGCAGGGCGGTGCGAAGGGATGGGCGGCGCGCGGCCAGAAGGTGCCGACGTCCCAGAGGATGCCGATGGTCCGCCGGGCCGAGGCGTCCTTGTAGGCGCGCCTGCCCCACGTCACGAAGAGCAGGAAGCCGAGGCCGACCAGCCAGGAGCCGAGCGCCTGGGACGTCTCGGCCACGGCCTGCACGACGTGGTGGGCGCGGCGGGCCGCCCCGTCGGGCGTCTTTCCGGTGGCCAGGGCACCGGCCAGCGCCAGGCCGCCCAGCAGCAGGGTCGCGGCGGAGAGGACGGTGACGACGAGGGGCGCCCGGTCGGTGAGGGTGGCCATGGCGCGGGCGTGGGCGATGACACGGGTACGGGACGGGTCCTCCGGTTCGCCCGGGTGCTCCCGCCGTACGCGGGAGCGTTCGACGCGGGCGAGCCGGGCGGTGCGGACCGCCAGCAGCGCGGCCAGGGCCAGCAGGACCACGACGACCGGTGGGATGGCGGACGCCTGCCAGGTCAGCAGCACGGGAGGGCCGGTGAGCAGGGCGCGGGTGCCGTCGAGCCAGTCGGCGACGCGCTGGGCCACCCCGCCGGACATCACTCCGCCCAGTGCGCAGGCGAGCATCGCCACGGCTGGACCGCCGAGGCCCCGCATCGCGGCGCGCGGGTCGGGGCGGCGCCGATAGAGGGCGGCGGCCACGGCACCGAGCGCGACGACGAGCACGCCCTGCGCGAGCATGATTGCGCCGAAGGCGGGATCCCCGGGCAGCCGTCCGGCGGACCGCCAGCCGGGCCGGGACCAGCCGGCGTACCCGAGGCTGAGCAGCATCAACGCGAGCGCGCCGAGCGGCAGCAGGCGTACGAGGCACCGGTCGAGCCGCCGGTCGAGCCGGTGTTCGCTGCGGCCCCGGCGGCACACGACGACCACCACGGCGAGGGCCCAGCCGAGCAGGGCCGCGGCCAGCAGCAGACCGAGCGCGTCCAGGGCCGCGGGGCCGCCCGGACGCCGGTCGAAGCGGACCGCCGGGGTGGCGACGGCGCCGGCCACGGTGAGCAGCCCCGCCGCGGTGTGCGCCGCACGCAGCCGCGCGACGAGACGGCGCCCGTACCAGAATCCGGGCCGGACCAACGCACTGCCGTGCGCGTCGGCGTCCGACCCGAACCCGCCGACATCCCTCTCGGAGGCGCCGCCACCGGGCTGGGGGCCACCGGTGCCGGACTCGGGGGCTTCGAGGGCGGGAGCGGAGCAGTCGGCGCCGGACTCGGGGGCATCAAGGGCGGGCTCGGAGCAGTCGGCGCCGGACTCGCGGACTTCGAGGGTGGGCTCGGGGCCACCGGTGCCGGACTCGGCGGCTTCAAGGGCCGACTCGGAGCAGTCGGCGCCGGACTCGGGGGCTTCAGGAGCGGGGGCGGGGAGGACGGCGCCGGACTCGGGGGCTTCGAGGGCGGCCTTGGGGCCGCCGGTGCCGGACTCGCGGGCTTCAGGGGCCGGCTCGGAGCGGCCGGTGCCGGATTCGGGGGCCTTGGTGCCCCGCCTCGTACCGTCGTCGCCGAGCCCGGCCTCTGTCGCGCCCGTGCCGGAGCCGGAGCCGGTCGGTAACGGCCGGTGCGACTCGTACGCGTTCCAGGTGCGGTGGGAGAGGTACCAGAGCAGGACGGTCAGCGCGGTCGGCGGCACCGCGGCCACGGCGAGCCGGCGGCCGGGCGCGCTCCACCAGCCGCCGGATCCGGCCGGTGCCCCTGGGCTGTCGGGCGCCAGGAAACCCAGCCAGGAGTGGCGCCGGACGCACGCCTGGGTACCCGCGCACTGCCAGGCCACCAGGTCGAGGGCCACCTCGCAGACGGCGGCCACGAGCAGCACGGTCAGCGTGAGGGCGCACAGCCGGACGAGGAGGCCGTAGAGCCGGACGGTGCGCGGCCGGCCGGGTGCGGCCGGGCGCATCCAGTGGGCCAGGTTGACGACCATGAACGGCAACAGCAGCAGCCACAGGGCGCGGCTGCCGTCGCCGGAGGTGAGGTTGCACCAGACGTACGCCTCCCGGACCGGCCCGTGCCCGGGTTCGGCCCCGGCGTCCCGCCCGGGGCGTCCGGTCCGCTCCCCTCCCAAGGCCCGGCCGTCCGGGGCGGCCCCGGCGTCCTCGGCGCGCCGGAAGACGGCCGCCGTGTCGTCGCCGGTGACCCGGACCGTGCGCGGGTCACCGAGCATCCCCTCGGGTGTGGCACCGCCGACCCCGTGCACCAGAAGCTCCAGATCGCGCCCCTGCCCCACCGACCGGCCAGGCACCCGCCGCCCGGCGGCTCCGGGCTCGTACCGCCCCGCGGAACGCTCGTCGAGCCCGGCGGAGCGCTCGTCCTGCCCGGTGGGGCGCTCGTCCTGCCCGGTGGAGCGCTCGTCGAGCCCCGCGGAACGCTCCTCGTGCCGCCCTGCGAGGTGCTTCTCGGCATGCTTCCCGAGGTGCTTGTCGTACTGTCCGGTGCGGCGTTCCCCGTACTGCCCGCCGCTGCGGTCCCGTGCACGTTCCATCTCGCACATCCCCCGTGACGCCCTGACGTCTGTGTCGTGCGCGCTACAGGATCTCCGGTACGGCGGCCGCGTACACCTCTCGTCACGGAATCTCCCCGATCCGGGTGACGACGGGCGGTTCGGCCGAGACCCGCTCGGTGGCGTCCCGGGCCCGGCAGGTGGTGGCGCAACCGGCGCCCACCCGTGAAAGGATGGGACGCCCGCGCATTGCCGAAGGGATGGAACGTCCTGGTCGGAGCAGGTGTGCCGGACGGGTGGACGGTTGGCGGCGAAAGGACCGGAGCGTACGTGAGCGAGAATCAGAACCTCCTCGCGGAGCAGCGCCGCGCCCTGATCCTGGACGAGGTCCGGCGCCGGGGCGGGGTGCGGGTGAACGAGCTGACCCGCAAGCTCGGCGTCTCCGACATGACCGTGCGCCGCGACCTGGACGCGCTCGCCCGCCAGGGCGTCCTGGAGAAGGTGCACGGCGGTGCGGTGCCGGTGGTCGAGGCGAGCACCCACGAGCCGGGCTTCGAGGCGAAGTCGGGGCTTGAGCTGACCGCCAAGGAGGACATCGCGCGCGCCGCGGCCCGCCTGGTCGCGCCGGGGGCGGCGATCGCCCTGTCCGGGGGGACGACGACGTACGCGCTCGCCCAGCACCTGCTGGAGGTGCCCGACCTGACCGTCGTGACGAACTCGGTACGCGTCGCGGACGTCTTCCACTCCGCGCAGCGCACGTCGGGGCAGCGGCAGGGGTCGGCCACGGTGGTGCTCACCGGCGGAGTGCGCACCCCGTCGGACTCGCTGGTGGGGCCGGTGGCCGATTCCGCGATCGCCTCGCTCCACTTCGACCTGCTCTTCCTCGGCGTGCACGGCATATCGGTGGAGGCCGGCCTGTCCACGCCCAACCTCGCGGAAGCGGAGACCAACCGGCGGCTGGTGCACTCGGCGCGCCGGGTCGTGGTGGTCGCCGACCACACCAAGTGGGGCACGGTGGGCCTGAGTTCCTTCGCCGCGCTGGATCAGGTGGACACCCTGGTGACCGACGCCGGACTGCCCGCCGACGCGCGCGCGGAGATCTCCGAACACCTGCGGGTGGTCGTGGCGGGCGAGCCCGGGGAAGACGGCACGGACGGCACAGACATCTGAGATACCGTCAGCTATGGTGACCCTGCCCGTTCCGGCACGTGACGGGAGTGGCACAAGGGGGTTGCGTCCATGGCTCGTCGTCTGCGTCCGGTGGATCCCGGCTTCGTCGGGACCGCACCCGTACGTCTGGTGTTCACGCGGGAGATCTCCGCGTCCCCCGAGCGGGTCTTCCACGCGCTCGCCGAGGACGTGGCCGGCTGGCCGCAGTGGTTCTCGGCGGTGACGTCCGCCCGCGCCACCGAAGGCGGCGCCGGGCGGGAGATCCGGCTCAGGGGCGGGACCCGTTTCGAGGAGACGGTGCTCGTGGCGAAGGCGCCCGCGGTGTACGCCTACCGCGTCGACACCACCAACGCGCCGGGCGTCGGGGCCCTGGTGGAGGAGTGGCGCCTCGCTCCCCACGGCACCGGCACCCGGGTGCGGTGGACCTTCGCCGCCGACGGCCCGGCGCCGTTGCGGTTCGTCCTGGGGCTGGCCCGGCCGGCTCTGGGGCGCGCCTTCCGTGACGCGGTGACGTCCCTGGACCGGCGCGTGGCGGAGCGCTGAGCGTACGGCGGCGCCGGACCGGCCGGCGGCCGTCGCACCGGGCGGGTCAGACCCGGAAGAGGTCCAGGAAGGTGCTCCAGAAGCCCTTCCTCCTCGCGGGCTCCGGGCGGGTGACGGCCGTCGGCGCCGTGGGCAGCGGCTGCTCCGTGGCGGCGGGCACGCTCCGGCCCTGCACGGCGGCGGCCACGCGGGTGGCCGGGGTGGGGCTGAAGGCCACGGGCAGCTCCACGAGTGCCCGGTGGAACGGACCCGGCCGCCACTGCAGTTCCTTCTCGTGGACGGCCAGGGTCAGGTCGGGCAGGGCGTTGAGGATCTTCTCGATCGCGGTGACGGCGATGACCTGCGCCGGGTCCTTGGCCGGGCAGGCGTGCGGGCCTGCTCCCCAGGCCAGGTGGGCGCCCTTGCTGTGCGTCCGGCGGGCCTCGGCCAGCACGGGATCGCTGTTGGCCGCGGCGAAGCTGATGACGACCGGGGTGCCCGCCTCGGCGACCACTCCCCCGAGGTCCACGTCCTGGACCGGGTAGTGGGTGGCGTAGTTGGCGATGGGGGTCTGGTCCCACAGGACGTGGTCGATCGCCTCCTCGATCAGCATCCCGGACTCACGGCCGCCTGCGCCGGGCGACAGCAGCAGGAGCAGGGCGTTGCAGATCAGGTTGCGCTCGGGTTCCACGCCGGCGCCCATCAGGATGACCAGCTGGTCCCTCAGCTCCTCGTCGGTCAGTCCCGCGGGGTGCTGGACCAGCCAGGAGGTGACGTCGTCGCCCGGCAGGCGTCGCTTGAGGGCGACCAGTTCCATGAGGCAGGCGTTGATGTCCTCGCTGGCGCGCTGGGCGTCCTGGCCGTCGAACATCGCCGACATGGCGCCGGTGAGGGTGTCGCCGATGTCCGGCGGGCAGCCGAAGAGCTTGTTGAACAGCAGCAGCGGCAGCAGCTTGGCGTAGTCGTTGAGCAGGTCCGCTCGGCCTCGCTCGCTGAACCGGTCGATGAGGTAGTCGGCGATGGGTTCGACGTCGCGGCGGACCCGGGTGATGTTGAGCCGGGCGAGGCTGTCCGTGACGGCCTTGCGCAGCCGCAGGTGCACGGCGCCGTCGGTGAACAGGCAGTTGGGCCGGTACGCCATCATCGGCAGCACCGGGCTGTCCAGCGCGATCCGCCCTTCGTTCAGTGCCTTCCAGCGACGGGAGTCCCGGGCGAACAGCGTGGAGTTCTGCAGCACGCGCAGCGCCGTCTCGTGGCTCACGACCAGGGTGGCGTCGACACCGGGCGCGAGTTCGACCGGCCCGGCCGGACCGTGGGCGCGCAACCGGTCGTAGAGCTGCTGGGGGTCGGCGGCGAACGCGGCGTCGTGCATCGGGCATCCGGCCCCGGCCGAGGCGGGGGCTGACTGGCGGTCCATGGGGTTCCTTCTGCTGGCTCCGGGCCGGGGGTCCGGGCGGATGGGCTTGGGGGCGCGGGCGGACGGGGGGTCAGGCGGCCCGGGTGAGCAGGTGGCGCACGAGGGCGATGAGGGCGTGCGCGGAGGACTGCCGGTCGCGGGCGTCGCAGTAGACGACGGGGGTGTCCGGCAGCAGGTCGAGGGCCTCGCGCACCTCCGCCTCCTCGTACGCGTGGCCCGACGCGAAGCTGTTGACCGCGATGGCGTACTCCAGTCCGTACCGTTCGACGAGGTCGATGACGGGGAAGGTCTCCTCCAGGCGGGCGGGATCGACCAGCAGCAGCGCCCCCAGCGCGCCGCGGGCCATGTCCTCCCACAGCTGCATGAAACGCTGCTGGCCGGGGGTGCCGAACAGGTACAGCACGAGGTCGTCGCTGAGGGTCAGGCGGCCGAAGTCCAGGGCCACGGTGGTGGTGGTCTTGTCCGTCACGCCCCTGAGGTCGTCCACGTGGAGGGACGCCTGGGTCATCTTCTCCTCGGTGCGCAGCGGGGTGATCTCCGACAGCGAGCCGATGAACGTCGTCTTGCCCACGGCGAAGTGCCCGACGACAAGGATCTTGGCGGCGTTGGTCACCGCGCTGGAGACGTAGATGGATCCAGGGGCCGTCTCAGCCGATGAGGGATTGGAGTCCATTCAGAACCTTCTCGAGGGTCGCTCTGTCAACGTTCTGAGCCCGGGGTGGCTCGGCGCGGCGCAGGAGGTGGCCCTGCTCGGATAAGTCGGTCAGCAGCAGCCGGGCCACTCCCACCGGCAGTCCCACGTGTCCGGCCACCTCGGCGACCGAGAGGTGACCGCCCGCGCACAGGTTCCAGATCGCCATCACCTCGGGTCCGGCTCCCAGCGGCGGGGTCCGGCCGGGGGCCAGGGTGACCAGGGTGTGCAGCGCGAGGTCGTCGGCGTCCGGCAGGGTCCGGCCGCCGGTGATGACGTAGGAGCGGACGAAGTCGCTGGTGACGGAGGCTTCCTCGCCGGGCCTCGTCATGCGCCGGCACCGTTGTCCGACCGGGGCGCCACGCTCATCGCCTTGCTCAGACCGGCCACCGTCTTCTGCATCCGGAAGGACATGGCTTCCATGTCGACGTCGAGTGCGGCCGAGACGGCGAGGTAGGCGCCCTGGCCGGCGGCGATGAGGAAGATCCAGCCGCCGTCGTACTCCAGCAGCGTCTGCTTCCAGATGCCGTGACCCGCTCCCACGAACCCGGCGACGGCGCGGCTCAGCGACTGCATGGAGCTCATCGCCGCGGCGTTGGTCTCCGCGTCGTCCCGCCCGATGTCGTCCGAGCGCTGGAGCAGCAGGCCGTCGCCCGAGACGAGGACGGCGTGCCGGGCTCCGCGCACCTCGAGCACGTCGTTCAGCACCCAGGACAGGTCGGTCTTCACTTGTTGTCAGGTCCTTCCGTGGTGTTCGTGGTGCGCCCGAGCTGTGTGCCGCGCGCGAACGCCCCGAGCCGCGACGCCGTCACCTCGCTGGCCGGCTCGGCCGTGTCCTCCTGACCGGCGGCGCCGAGGGCCGGGACCACCGTGACGGGGCCGTTGCGGCGCCTGCGTTTGGGCAGCCCCCCGGTGGTCGTCCCCACCACGTGCGAGGGACCGACGACCGGGACGGGCGCGAGGCGCTGCGGTGCGGCCTGCGGGCTCGCGGTGTCCTGGGCGTCGTCCGCGGGGGACGGGACGTCGGGCGCGAGGAGGCTTTCGGGCACACGGATCACTGCACGCACTCCGCCGTAGGGGGACACGGAGCCGACGGAGACGGCGAAGCCGTAGCGGGCGGCGAGCATGCCGCACACGGCGAAGCCGAACCGCGGCGGATCGCCGAGACCGGTGATGTCGACGGGACCGTCGACGCTCAGCAGGGTCGCCGCCCGGTCCTTGGTCTCCTGGTCCATGCCGAGGCCGGCATCGTCCACGATGAAGCAGACCCCGGTCGGCACGGTCTGGATGTTGACCTCGACCGGTGTTCCGGGCGCGCTGTAGGTCGTCGCGTTGTCCAGCAGCTCGGCCAGGACGACGGCCACGGGCTCGACCGCCTTGCCGACGAGCGAGACGTTGACCTGCGAGTGGACGCCGACCCGGTCGAAGTCCCTGATCCGGCCCTGGGCGCTGCGGGCGACGTCGTAGACGGTGGCGGCGCCCTCGCGCCTGCCCAGCCAGCCGCCGCAGAGCACGGAGATGCCCTTGGCGCGGCGGCCGAACTGGCTGCCGGTGTGGTCGACCGTCATCAGGTCGGCGAGCACGTCCGTGGTGTCGCCGTACTTCTTCAGCAGGTCGTCGAGGAGCACCTGCTGCTCCTCGGCGAGCGACTGGAGCGTTCCCATCGCGGACTTCAGCACCGCCTTGGTGGACGCCTCGGCGTCCGCCCGTACGTCGGCGAGGTCCTGCTGGTGCCGTGAGGTCAGCGTGGCGATGTCCGCGTGGAGCCGGCCTACGTCACCGCGGGCCTCTCCCAGTCCTGTCTCCAGATCCTTCCTCGTTCTTCGGAGAGCCATGTTGGTTCTCCGGGCCCGCATCACCGCGGCGACCGCGGCGACGAGCACCACCAGCAGGACCCACAGGAGTGGATCCGTGGTCCATGACGTCATGTGACTCTCTTCAAGTCGCATCGCGCCGGGAGCGTGCAGAGCGCGATGGTGCCTTTGACTGCCCCCCAGACGCGTCCATGACACGCCATCAGCCCACCGAAAAGTGGGATGATCTTATCAGTCACGCCGGCGCAACCGGCTTGCACCAAGGGTCAATTGAGACGTCACCAAACCCACACACCGTCGTCACCCGCCCGTCGGACGGCGGCCCGCCGCGGGCGCGGGCGAACTCAGCGCGGCCAGGCCCCCGTCGCCAGGAACGCGTCGATCGCCGCCGCGTACGGCGTGATGTCCAGGCCCTGCTCCACGAGCCACGCGTCCGAGTAGTACTTGTCCAGGTAGCGGTCCCCCGGGTCACACAGCAGGGTGACGACACTGCCCGTGCGGCCCTCGGCCACCATCTCGGCGACGATCTTCAGCGCACTCCACAGACCGGTGCCCGTGGAACCGCCCGCCTTGCGGCCGATGGCCCCCTCCAGCGCCCGCACCGCGGCGACGCTCGCCGCGTCCGGGACCTTCATCATCCGGTCGATCGCCCCGGGCACGAAGCTCGGCTCCATGCGCGGGCGTCCGATGCCCTCGATACGGGACCCGCAGTCACAGGTGACGTCCGGGTCGTCGGCGGTCCAACCCTCGAAGAAACAGGAATTCTCCGGGTCGGCCACACAGATACGGGTGTCGTACTGCATGTAGTGGACGTAGCGGGCGAGGGTCGCCGAGGTGCCGCCGGTGCCCGCCGTGGCGACGATCCACGCGGGCTCCGGGAACCGCTCCAACTGCAACTGCCGGAAGGTGGATTCGGCGATGTTGTTGTTGCCGCGCCAGTCCGTGGCCCGCTCGGCGTAGGTGAACTGGTCCATGTAGTGGCCGCCGGTCTCCACCGCGAGGCGGGCCGACTCCTCGTACATCTTCCGTGAGTCGTCCACGAAGTGGCACCGGCCGCCGTGGAACTCGATCAGGCGGATCTTCTCGGCGCTGGTCGTGCGCGGCATCACCGCGATGAAGGGCACACCGATCAGCTTCGCGAAGTACGCCTCGGAGACCGCCGTCGAGCCGCTGGACGCCTCGATGACCGGGCGGTCGGGACGGATCCAGCCGTTGCACAGGCCGTAGAGGAAGAGGGAGCGGGCGAGCCGGTGCTTGAGGCTGCCGGTCGGATGGGTGGACTCGTCCTTCAGGTAGAGGTCGATACCCCACCGCTCGGGCAGCGGGAAGAGCAGCAGGTGCGTGTCCGCCGACCGGTTGGCGTCGGCCTGAACCTTACGAACGGCTTCTTTCAGCCAATGACGGTAGGCGGCATCGCTGCGGTCGACGTCGAGGGTGGCGCCGGCCCTGGTCTGGGGGGTGGTGCTCACGGAGAGACTCCTTACGCTCGTCACCGACGGCGCCTGTCGCGGGCCGGCAAGTCGAGCATAAGCACCTTTCAAACACCTTCCCACCTGCATAAACGCATCTTTGGGCCACCCAAAGACGCGCTGGGGCACAGACGTGCGAGCCGGCCGGGGGGCGCGTGGACGCGAGTGCTCCGGGCGGTCGTCACGAGCGCCCCGCGCGTACTGGTGCTCCTCGCTCCGCCGGGGCAGACTGCACGCGACGGGATGACCCGTCCCGAACGGGGGCGTACACGGAGCCGCGGAGACACCGCGAGAGGGCACCACGAAGGACACCGCAAGGGGGCGTCGAGACATGGCGGAGCCGGAGTTCACGGCCACTGGCGTGCGCATAGGCAAACGCCTGCGTTCGCTCACCCGGGCCGGGCAGGTCCGGATCAGCGACGGCCGGCTGCAGCTGCTCACCAGTTACGGCAGCGAGATCGACAGCGCGCCGGTGCGTGCGGTGCGCGCCTCCACGCCGTGGTTCGTGCCGGAGGACCGGGCGCTGGCCGACGTCAACGGCACGCGGTACCTGCTGACGCTGGGTGAGCACGACCCCGCCCCCGGCCGGCCGGGACCGCCGGCGGCCCGGCGGTTCGTCGAGGCGGTGCGCCGCGCGGCGGGCGGAGACGAGGGCTGAGCGCCGTACGTCGCGGCGAGTTGCGGGAGCGCCTCCGCTGCGTCACGCTGTTCTCACGTCACTCTGGGTTTACCGGCGATAACGCTGCGAACCAGCCCGCCGGCCACGACAGCAGGCGGACGTTTGGACGCAAGCTCCCTGCTGGATCCGTTGTTCTCCGTGTTTCTTCCGGTTCCTCCGGACCTCACATCGGGGAGTCGCAGCCGTGATCAGTCACCCAAGCAGGCACTGCACGGTGGAGCTCCAAGCCCTGCCGTCGCGGATCGGCCAGGTCCGCAGAATCGTATCTGCGCAGTTGCGCTACTGGCATATGGACCCGCTGATAGACCGGGCCGCGCTCGGTGTGACGGAGCTGCTCAGCAACGTCCACCGGCACGCGAGGCCCGACAAGTCGTGCACCGTCGAGCTGGAACTGCTGCCCGACCGGCTCACCGTCTCGGTGCGCGACCACGATCCCCGGCTGCCGGTACCGGCAGACGCGGACACCGACACCGACAGCGACGCCGACACCCAGCCGGACACCACTCCCCTGGCCACGTGCGGGCGGGGGCTGGCGATGGTGGCCGCGGTGAGCGAGAGCTGGGGTGCGCGGCCGGACGGCGAGAACGGCAAGGTCGTGTGGTTCACGCTGCCCGCCACGGCGCAGGCCGGCACCCGTCCGGCACGGCCGTCCCGGGGGACGGCCGGACCGGCGGCCATGCCCGCGCCCACGCCGGGCACGGCGGGAACGCCCGTACCGGCCGGGACTCCGGCTCGGGGTACGGCGGGTGCGCCTGTGCCGGCCGGGGCTCCGGC
>NZ_WWJT01000768.1 GCF_009865385.1 Streptomyces sp. SID486
TCGGGCTTGAGGTCGCCGACGCCGGCCTCGGCGGCGTGCCGGGCGGCGGTGCGGACGCGGGCGCCCGCCTCCGCCGCGCCGCGCAGCAGACCTCTGCGGTCGGCCTCCGCGAGGCTCTCCGGGGTGTCGAGCAGCGATTCGTCCAGCATGGGCGGCAGCCTCCGGTCGCCGGGGATCCTGGGGTGCTACGCGGTGCGGGGCCTCGTCAGGCGGGGCGGCGGGCCTCGTCGACCAGCAGGACCGGGATGCCGTCGCGGACCGGGTAGGCGAGGCCGCAGTCCTGGCCGGTGCAGATCAGCTCGGTGTCCTGCTCCTTCAGGGGGGCGTGGCAGGCCGGGCAGGCGAGGATCTCCAGGAGGCCGGCTTCGAGCGCCATGGGGTGTCCCTTCGGGGGCGGGTATGTGTGTGTGGACATGCCTGGTCAGCGTACCGCCGATGGGCGGCCCCGCTCAGCCCCTGATGATCGCCAGGACCTCGTCGCGGATCCCGGTCATCGTCGCCTCGTGCTTGGCCTCGGCGTTCAGGCGGAGCAGCGGCTCGGTGTTGGAGGGGCGGACGTTGAACCACCAGTCGGCCGCGGCGACCGTGAGGCCGTCGAGGTCGTCGAGGGTGACGTCGGCGCGGCCCTCGTACGCGGTGCGGACGGCGGCCAGGCGGGCGGACTGGTCGGCGACGGTGGAGTTGATCTCGCCGGAGCCGGTGTAGCGGTCGTACTGGGCGGTCAGGGCGGACAGCGGGCCCTGCTGGCCGCCGAGGGCGGCGAGGACGTGCAGGGCGGCCAGCATGCCCGTGTCGGCGTTCCAGAAGTCCTTGAAGTAGTAGTGGGCCGAGTGCTCGCCGCCGAAGATGGCGCCGGTGCGGGCCATCTCGGCCTTGATGAAGGAGTGGCCGACCCGTGTGCGCTCCGGGGTGCCGCCGTTCTCCCGTACGACCTCCGGGACCGTGCGGGAGGTGATCAGGTTGTGGATGACCGTGCCCTTGCCGCCGTTGCGGGCCAGCTCGCGGGCGGCGACCAGAGCGGTGACCGCGGACGGGGAGACCGGGTCGCCGTGCTCGTCCACGACGAAGCAGCGGTCGGCGTCGCCGTCGAAGGCGATGCCGAGGTCGGCGCCCTCGGCCGGGACCCGCTTCTGCAGGTCCACGAGGTTGGCCGGGTCGAGCGGGTTGGCCTCGTGGTTGGGGAAGGTGCCGTCCAGTTCGAAGTACATCGGGACGAGGGTGAGGGGCAGGCCGGCGAAGACCGTGGGGACCGTGTGGCCGCCCATGCCGTTGCCCGCGTCGACCACGACCTTGAGGGGGCGGATGGCGGTGAGGTCGACCAGGGAGCGCAGGTGCGTCGCGTAGTCGTCCAACGTCTCGCGGGAGGTGAGGGTTCCCGGCCGGGCCACCGGCTGCGGCGCTCCCTCTTCCAGCCAGCGCTCGGCCAGGGCGCGGATCTGCGCCAGCCCGGTGTCCTGGCCGACGGGGGCGGCGCCCGCGCGGCACAGCTTGATGCCGTTGTACCGGGCCGGGTTGTGGGAGGCGGTGAACATCGCGCCCGGCAGGTCGAGTGCGCCGGAGGCGTAGTACAGCTGGTCGGTGGAGCACAGGCCGATCTCGGTGACGTCCGCGCCGCGGTCCGCCGCGCCGCGCGCGAAGGCACGGGACAGCCCGGGGGACGAGGGCCGCATGTCGTGGCCGACGACGATGGCCGCCGCTGCCGTCACTTCCGCGAAGGCGGCGCCGAAGAGGCCGGCCAGTTCCTCGTCCCACTGGTCCGGAACCACTCCGCGCACGTCGTACGCCTTCACGATCTGCGACAGATCCGCAGCCACGGCCAACCTCCTGAAAGTCCTGTCGGTGCCCACAAACTACCCGTCGGGAAGCGGAGCGGGGTGCGCGGACGTCTGGTGGAGGCCCGAGGGCCCCTCCCCGTAACGCCGGGCCGGGGCGGGGCGTCACGCCCGACGGGGGGTGGCGCGCGGCGGGATCGCTGCCGTGCGGTCAGTTGTCCGGGGAGCGCAGCACCCTCAGGTGGCCGCGGCGGGCGACCTCCATGGGATCCACCGCGCGGGCTCCGCCGCCGCTCGCCTCGGCCGCGCGCTCCTGCGGGCGGGCCGCCTCGCGTACGGCGTTGGCAAGCGCTTCCAGGTCGTCGCCGCTGGGCCGGGCCGGTGCGGAGCCGTCGAGGAGCCGTACGACCTCCCAGCCGCGCGGGGCGGTGAGGCGCTCGGAGTGTTCGGCGCACAGGTCGTAGCAGTGGGGTTCGGCGTAGGTGGCGAGCGGGCCGAGGACCGCGGTCGAGTCGGCGTAGACGTACGTCAGCGTCGCGACGGCGGGTCGGCCGCAGGCGGTGCGCGAACAGCGACGTACAGGGCTCACGACGTTGGACGGTACCGCACTCTTGAGCGGGCCGCGACGACTCTCCACCAGGTCACTCCACCGTGTCGGGTCGGGAACGGCCCCGCCCGCCCTGCCGAACGGGCCCCGCTGACCTGCACGGACGGACTTCCGGTGGGTGTCCGGAGCAAGCGCGTTCGGTCATGAGTCGGCACAAACAGCGTCAATAGCCTTGAGTTCGACGGTCCTGTAGAGATATGGAAACGCGCCAGACCTTGGCCGGAATGGTCATCCTGCGACATGAGGGCCGCGGGCCGCTTGCCGCGTGGAGCCGGACGGGCACAGGGTGCGGGGACTAGGCTTCACCGGTGATGGACAACCGTGTACCGCCCAGTGCCACCGGCCCCGGGCCCCGTCGCCGTGATCGCCACGGGCGGGGCATGCGGGGTCCGATCGCGCCGCCGCAGGTGCCGCTGGCGGCCAGCCGCGCCGAGGTGTTCGCGGACCTGGTGCAGGACTCCGTGGAGCGTCTGGAACGGCGGTGGCCGCAGCTGGCCGACATCGATTTCCTGGTGCTGGAGGTACCCCGGCTGGACGCGCGGGGTGATCAGCCGGTGTGGGAGGACGAGGCCGTGCCGCTGGGCGGGATCACCCCCGCGCGTGACGGTCGGCGGGCCCGGGTGGTCGTGTACCGGCGGCCGGTGGAGATCCGGACCAAGGGGCGGGACGAGCGGGCCGCGCTGGTGCACGAGGTGGTCGTGGAGCAGGTGGCCGAGCTGCTGGGGCTGACCCCGGAGACCGTGGATCCCCGGTACGGGGAGGACTAGCGGGCCCGCGGTCCTCGGCGCACCGCGCGGTCGCTCCCCCGGCCCGGGCCCCCGGTCCGGGCCCTCCCCCGGTCCGGCTACTTCTGCAGGATCGACAGGTCCTCCTCCGTCCGCGGTACGGCCACCATGCCGCGGTCGTTCGGCAGGGTCTGGATGGTGAAGGCCGGGACCCCGCCCTCGGTGGCGGCCAGGGTGCGGGAGGCGTAGACGGGGCCGCCGGAGACGGGTTCCACGGTGAGGGCGTACGTGCCCTTCAGACCCGCCGGGACCGGGGCGTCGACGTCCTGGGTGGTGCCGGACCTGACCGTGTAGGTCTTCGTCACCGGGCTGCCGCCCTCGCTGCCCGCCGAGGCGGTGACCTTGACCGTCGCCGTACCGTCCGGGGCCGTCAGGGCCAGTGTCGTGCCCTTGGCGCTGTTGTCGGCCGAGGTCGCGCGCGTGCCCACGGCCGCGGTGGCCGGGATGAATGCGGTCTCCTTCTTGTCGCCCTTGCCCCGGACCACCTGGAGGGCCGCGACGACCGGGACGGTCTGGTCGGTGGGGGTCAGGACCAGGGAGCCGGCCTCGCCGCGGGTGACGTCACCGAGGTCGACCGCCGTCGTCATGCCGGACTTGACGTGCAGGGTCTCGTTCCCGGCCGGGGTGATCAGGCCGTCGGGCGAGGCCAGGCGGATCTTCAGGTCGGCGTCGTCGTCGCCGTGGGTGAAGGCGATCAGGCGGACGTCGGTGGCGTCCTTCGGGATGCCGGGCAGGACCAGGCTGCCGGCCGGGTCCGCGGCAGCGGCCAGCCAGTCGCCGCCCACCTTGTCGTCGAGGGCCTGCACGGCCGCGCCGACCCGTCCGCTGCGCACGCTGACGTGCACGGTCAGGTCGGACTGCCGCTGGTCGGTGAGCGTGGAGAGCAGGATCGCCTCGCTCGCGTGCGGCTTGACGGTGAGGTTCTCGCCCAGCGAGGACTTGATCGCGCCGTCCTTGCCGTACAGCTCGACGTCGACCACGGCGGCGGAGTCGTCGGGGTTGGTCAGGTGGACGTAGTCGGTGCGGCCGGCGGCCGTCCCGGCGCCCGGGAACCAGAACTCGGTGTCGGCGCCGGTGCAGTTGACGCCCTGGAGGCCACGGCCGGTGCCGGCGGCGACCTCGGTGGTCTCCTGGACGGTCCAGCCGGGCGCGAACCTGCCGTCCGCGGTGCCGATGAGCGCCGGCGCCTCGGCACCCGAGGTGTCACCGGTGACCGGTGTGCCCGGCGCCTTCGGGGTGAGCACCGGCTGGTCGGCCGTCTTGCCGGTGCCCTTGCCGCCCTTGCCCTTCGACGGGTCCGCCGGGCCGTCCGCGGACTGCTCGTCGGCCGCCTGGAGCCGGGCCTTGCCGTCGCTCGCGGCGCCCTTGGTGACGGGTGTGAACGACGTGTACGAGGTGTCGGCGATGTCCGACAGGCTGGGTGCCGGGCAGAGCAGGCCGGTGCGCTCCACGGGCAGACGGGCGGCTGCCCCGGGGGCTGCTCCGGAGGCGGCCGGCGAGTCGAGCGCGGCGAACGCGGTGACGGCGGCCAGCGCGGTCGTACCGGCGATCAGGGACAGGGTGGTGCGGTTCACTGCTGGCTCCCGTCGGGGCGCTGGCTGCCGGTGCCGTGCGGGTGCTGGGCCGGGTCGTAGCCCTGCTGGGCGGGGTCGTAGGCCGGGTCGTAGCCCTGCTGCCCGTAAGCCGCGGGGTCGTACGGCGGCCGGTCGGCCGTGCCGCTGTAGCCGTACGGGTCGTAGGGGGCCGCCTGGTACGGGTCGGGCTGCTGGTACGGCTGCTGGTCGTAGCCGGTCCCGGGCTGGTACGGGTCGGTGCCGTAGCCGTGGCCGGCCTGCCCGTAGGTGGCCGGGTCCCACTCGTCGTACGACTGCTGGTGGGGCACGGCGGCCGGGGGCTGCTCCGGGACCGGGGGCGGACCGGGCTGGTCCGGGACCGGTGGTGCGCCGGGCTCGTCCGGGACGGGGGCCGAGCCGGGCCGGTCCTCCGCGGCGGCCTCCTCGGCCTGGGCGCGCAGGCGGCGGGCGCGGCGGCCCTCGCCCGCCGTGGCCTGGGCCGGCACCGGCTGCTCCTCGGGCAGGTCGTCGTCGACGTCGCGGCGGCGGCCGGGCAGGGCGAGGACGACCAGGACGACGGCGAGCGCGCCCTGCGCCCAGAGCCAGGCGGTGTGCGTGACCGGGGCGTCGTAGGTGACGTCCAGCCTGCCGCCGGCGGAGGGGAGCTGGAAGCCCTGGGCCCAGCCGTCGACGGTGGTGCGGGTGAGCGGTCTGCCGTCGATGGTGGCCGTCCAGCCGTCGGCGGCGCTGTCGGCGAGGCGCAGGACGCGGCTGCCGGAACCGGCGGGGATCGTGGTGTGGATCTCCACCGGTCCCGCGGTGACCGGCTGGGGCTTGCCCGGGCCGGTGGCGGGCACGACGGCCGCGCGGGCGACCTCCTGGTCGACGCGCCACAGTGCGCTGCCGTTCTGCTGGCTGAGCCGGGCCAGGCCGGGGGTGGCGTCGAGGACGCGGGTGATCTCGCGCGGGGCGCCCTGGTGGACGAGGACGTACCGCACGGCGAAGCCGCCGAGTTCGTCGGCCTGGTCGGCGCCGGAGCCGGCGACCAGGTTGGCGACGATCTTGTCCAGGCGGGTGTTCCGGCCGCCGGCCGCGGTGAGTTCCGCGTCGCCCATGCGGGCGCCCGCGCCGCGGACCAGGGTGTAGCGCACGCGTGCGGTGGAGTCGCTGTCCAGGACCAGGGTGCGGGCCTGGTCGCCGCCGGTGGTGTCCTCGGCGACGAACGCGGGCACCTGGGCCGGGGTGCGGCGCTCCAGGGGGCCGTCGGCGCCGCCGATCATCCAGCCGGCGGCGACGAGCAGCGGACCGGCCGCCGAGGCGAAGGCGATCAGGGCGGCGACGGGCTGGCGCCAGCCGAAGCTCTGCTCGGCCACGCGGGCGCGTGCGCCGTCGGCGCCGAGCGCGGCGGCGGCCAGCAGGGCGATGCCGTAGACGAGGGTGGCCGGTCCGGCCCAGGCGGACCTGTTGGACAGGACCGCGAGGACCAGGCCGACCAGGGCGACGGCCCAGGCGGTGCGGATGCCGAGCTGCCGTTCGGAGCGCAGCAGGGCGGCCAGCGCGGCGAGCACGACGCCGATGAGCATCAGGCCGTGCACGGTGCCCGGGCCGCCGGGGGCGGCGCCGAGCAGGTCGAGCGCGGAGGCGGCCGACGGGCCGTACTCCAGGCCGGCCTCCTGGAAGAAGCCGGTGGGCAGCAGGGTCAGCGACCAGGGTGCGAGGACCAGCAGCGGGGTGCCGAGCTGGGCGAGGAAGCGCAGTCCGTGAGCGAGGGGGTCGCGGCGGCGCAGCACGAGCACGCCGAGGCCGAGCACCAGCGCGATGGGCCAGACGACGGGGGTGAAGGCGGTGGTGACGGTCAGCAGCAGGGCGTACGCCCAGGTGGCGCGCCAGCTTCCGCGCGCGCCGGTGCGGGACGCCAGGCCGGCGGCGGCGACGCCCGCGCGCGCGATGAGCGGCAGCAGCACGGCGAGGACGGCGGTGCCGATGCGGCCGCCGGCCAGGGCGCCGGTGGTGGCGGGCAGGAAGGCGTAGGCGACGGCGGCCCAGGCGCGCAGCAGCCGGGAGGTGACCAGGGGCCGGGAGGCGAAGTAGGCGGTGCATCCGGCGAGCGGCACCGAGCCGACCAGCAGGACGGTGACGGCGAGCCCGGTGGAGCCGAACAGGAGCGAGGCGAGGGTCGCCACGACGGCCAGGTAGGGCGGTGCGGAGGGGGTGCCGCCGACGCCTGCGGGGTGCCAGCCGTCCAGGTAGCGCGACCAGAGGTCGGTCGCGTCGGCCGGGGCGGGCAGCAGCGCGCCGCCGCCGAGGGCGCCGCCGCCGAGCAGGGAGCGGCAGGCGACGAGGGCGATGAGCAGCAGCGCGAGGAAGAGCACCGGGCCGGGTCTGCGGGCGATCCGCTTGAGCCGGGCGAACTGCTCGACCTGGAGGAAGTCGGCGTCGTCGCCGCCGGGCCCGGACTCCACGGCGCCGCCGTGCCGGCCGGCCGAGGAGGTGTCGAGGTCGCTGCCCTTGGTGAGGTTGCCCGCGATCTGTTCGACCGTGGCCCGGATGGTGGCGCCGGGCGGCGGGAGCAGCCCGCGCAGTTCGCCCTTGTCGATCCGGGCGGCGCCGCGGCGGCGCCGGGCGGCGATGATCCGCTCGGGCCGCAGCAGGGTGCTCAGCAGGCCGCGGATCTCGTCGACGGCCTGGCCGGGTACCTTGCCGACGAGGTACGCGAGGGTGCGCAGGACGGTGCCGACCACGAGCCGTAGCAGCACCCAGGGCAGCGCGGCCGTGCGGGTGTTGACGAGCAGTGTGTAGGCGGCGCCGGCCTTGTCGACCTTGTGCGGGGACGCGGTGGTGCGGCCGGCGCAGTCGACCGTGCGGCGTTCGCGGGAGGCGGCCTCGGCGTGCCGGACGACCGCCTCGGGGGCGACGAGGACGCGGTGGCCGGCCGTGTGGGCGCGCCAGCACAGGTCGACGTCGTCGCGCATGAGGGGCAGCCGGCGGTCGAAGCCACCGAGCTGTTCGAAGACGTCGCGGCGGATGAGCATGCCGGCGGTGGAGACGGACAGCACGGCGCGGACGTGGTCGTGCTGCCCCTGGTCCTGCTCGCGGCGGTCCAGGCCGGTCCAGCGGCGGCCGGAGTTGGCGATGGAGACGCCGACCTCCAGCAGCTGGCGGCGGTCGTACCAGCCGCGCAGCTTGGGGCCGACGACCGCGACGTCGTCCCGGCCGAGTTCGAGTTCGGTGTCGACGACGCGCAGCAGCTGGGCGAGGGCGTCGGGTTCGGGGGCGCAGTCGTCGTGCAGGAGCCACAGCCACTGGATGGGCTCGCCGTGCGGCAGTTCGGGCATGTCGTAGGCGTCGTCACGCCAGGTGCGCGTGACGGGGTCCCAGCCGCTGGGGCGCTTGAGGTACGGCAGCTCCTCCGGGGTGAGGACGGGCGCGGTGCGGCTCGCCTCCTCCACGGCCTGGCCGAAGCCGGTGCGGCGGGCGAGGTGCAGCACGCCCGCGTCGCCGAGGGCGTCGGTGAGCAGCTGGGCGGAGTGGTCCGCGCTGCCGGTGTCGGCGGCCACCGCGTACTGGACGGGGCGTTCCTGGCCGAGCAGCCCGGCGAGCGCGTCGGGCAGCCAGCGGGCGCCGTCGTGGGAGACGAGGACCGCGGTCACCACATGACGCGGGAACTCGGGCGGGCGGGTCGGGTCAAACACGGCGGTGGCGGCGTCGCGTTGGGCCGCCGCATGGCTGTGCACGGACATCGAGGTACGGGCCCCGGTTCGATGGACTGCGGTGGACGCCCGCGTCTCCTCGTGCGTCGAGGGGGCGGCGGGTGTCTCGGACGAGCGACCACACTATCGGCTGCCCATGACGACGGCCCGCCGCCTGTGGATAACCCACCGGCGACGGGCCGTTCGTGACGTTTTGGTGGGCACGCCCGCGCGGGTGCCCGCGTGCGTCCGTGTGTGCCACGCGCGCGGCCGTCCTCTCAGACGGCGGCCTTCTTGAGGCGGCGGCGCTCACGCTCGGACAGCCCGCCCCAGATGCCGAAGCGCTCGTCGTTGGCGAGGGCGTACTCGAGGCACTCGGAGCGGACCTCACAGGCGAGGCAGACCTTCTTCGCCTCTCTGGTGGAGCCGCCCTTCTCGGGGAAGAAGGACTCGGGGTCGGTCTGGGCGCACAGCGCGCGCTCCTGCCAGCCGAGTTCCTCGTCCGCGTCGTCGACCAGCAGTTGCTGCACCAGCTCGGTCATGTGCGCCCCTCGTCTGTCTTTCACGTCCCCGTGCCTGGCCGTCACCGGTTTCGGCTGAACGACACGAGTGAAATTACAAGTGTGCTGCTCCGGGCGAGTCAAGCCGAGATCTGCTATTGGGCCCGTTATTCACTCTGCGGAACCAAGGCCGTGCGGAAAGTGTTCAAATCGCCATAAACCTTGACACGCAGAAGGGCCCGCGGGGGCAGCCGAACCCCGTACAGATCTCTGTACGGAGAAAGACGTCTCCGTGTTCGATCGCGTTCCGGGAAGCTCGAGCGCTCGGATGTGCCCCATGTGTCCCGGCTTCCCCGTGAGCAAACCTTTCACCTGACAGATGAACCGGATGAGGTGAAACATGTCCCACATACCGGGCGCCGAGTTGACAGTGCGGGTGTGAACCGGTGTCCTAGTGGGCATGCTCGCGAACTTGGCACCCACCTCGACCCGCACCGCCGGGTCCCTCGGTGCCGCCCGCGCGCGCTGTAGCTGTTGTTGCTGTCCCAGCTGTTGAGCCGAGCCCGCTCCGGCTGTCCCCGAGTCCATCCCGGCTCGGTCGCGTTCACCGCACCCTGAATCCCTCATCCAGGGCACCCCGCCCGCCCGTGACCCGGGCGGACCGTACGCGTCACCCCAGCTCCAGCCCCCCATTCTTCAGCCGAGGACCAGCGCACCCCGATGAACAGCGACAACGACCTCCAGATCGCCGGCGACATCCTCGAAGTGCCGCATCTGCTCCAGCCGCCGCGCGAGCACCCGGCCACCGTCGCCGAGTTCGTGGGGCTCGCCCGCTCGATCGCCGTCGACCGCGGCCAGTGGGCGCACCTCGTCCGCTACGACGCCACCACCCGCTGGTACCACCGGCTGCGCACCGGCCCCGGCTACGAGGTGTGGCTGCTGTCCTGGGTGCCCGGGCAGGGCAGCGGGCGGCACGACCACGGCCGCTCCTCCGGCGTGCTCACCGTCCTGGAGGGCGCCCTCACCGAACACACCGCGCGCGGCACGCGCGTGCTGGCGGCGGGCGCCCAGCACGTCTTCGCGCCCGGGTTCGTCCACGAGGTCGTCAACGACGCACTGGAGCCGGCGGTCAGCCTGCACGTGTACTCCCCCGGCCTGACCGAGATGCCCATGCTTCCCCGGTCCGCGTCCCGTTCGGCCGAGGGGACCACCGCTCACCCCCTGTGCGAGGCGCGACCGGCGACTGCCTGACGCGTTGTCGGACCCGCCTGCAAGACTTGGCCCATGCGCATTGTGGTTCTGGCAGGCGGCATCGGCGGTGCCCGTTTCCTGCGCGGTCTTAAGCGGGCCGTGCCGGACGCGGACGTCACGGTCATCGGCAACACCGGCGACGACATCCACCTCTTCGGGCTGAAGGTCTGCCCGGACCTGGACACGGTGATGTACACGCTGGGTGGTGGCATCAACGAGGAGCAGGGCTGGGGACGGACCGACGAGACCTTCCACGTCAAGGAGGAACTGGCGGCCTACGGGGTGGGGCCGGAGTGGTTCGGGCTCGGTGACCGGGACTTCGCCACGCACATCGTGCGGACGCAGATGCTCGGCGCCGGCTATCCGCTGAGCGCGGTCACCGAGGCGCTGTGCGACCGCTGGAAACCGGGTGTGCGGCTGCTCCCGATGACCGACGACCGGGTCGAGACCCACGTGGCCGTCGAGGTCGACGGCGAGCGCAAGGTGATCCACTTCCAGGAGTACTGGGTGCGGCTGCGCGCCTCCGTCCCGGCCGAGGCGGTCGTCCCGGTCGGCGCCGAGCAGGCCAAGCCCGCGCCGGGTGTGCTGGAGGCCATCGCCCAGGCCGACGTGATCCTCTTCCCGCCGTCCAACCCGGTCGTGTCCATCGGCACGATCCTCGCCGTGCCCGGCGTCCGTGAGGCCATCGCCGAAGCGGGTGTGCCCGTGGTCGGCCTCTCCCCGATCGTCGGGGACGCGCCCGTGCGCGGGATGGCCGACAAGGTGCTCGCCGCCGTCGGCGTGGAGTCCACGGCCGCGGCGGTCGCCGAGCACTACGGCTCGGGCCTGCTGGACGGCTGGCTGGTCGACACCGTGGACGCGGGCGTGGTCGAGCGGGTCGAGGCCGACGGCATCCGCTGCCGGGCCGTACCGCTGATGATGACCGACCTGGACGCGGCCGCGCAGATGGCGCGGGAGGCGCTGGCGCTCGCCGAGGAGGTGCGCGGGGCATGAACGCAACGGTGTCCCCCGGGACGGGTGAGCGGCCGGAGTACCGGGTCTGGGCCCCCGGCGGCCTGCCCGAGGTGCAGCCGGGCGACGACGTCGCCAAGCTCGTCGCCGCGGCCGAGCCGGGCCTGGCCGACGGCGACGTGGTGATCGTCACCTCCAAGATCGTCTCCAAGGCCGAGGGCCGGGTCGTGCGGGCGGCCGACCGCGAGGCCGCCATCGACGCCGAGACGGTCCGGGTGGTGGCGCGGCGCGGCTCGCTGCGCATCGTGGAGAACCGGCAGGGCCTGGTCATGGCCGCCGCCGGGGTCGACGCCTCCAACACCCCGGCCGGCACCGTGCTGCTGCTGCCCGAGGACCCGGACGCGTCCGCGCGGGCCATCCGGGCCGGACTGCGCGACGCCCTCGGTGTCGACGTCGGTGTCCTCGTCACCGACACCTTCGGGCGGCCCTGGCGCGCGGGACTCACGGACGTGGCGATCGGCGCCGCCGGGGTGCGTGTCCTCGACGACCTGCGCGGAGGCACCGACGCGTACGGCAACCCGCTCACCGCGACCGTCGTCGCCACCGCGGACGAGCTGGCCGCCGCCGGCGACCTCGTCAAGGGCAAGGCGGCCGGCCGGCCGGTGGCCGTCGTACGCGGACTGCCGCACGCGGTGCGGCCCGGCACCGACGGCGACGGCGACGGCGCGCGGGCGCTGGTGCGGAACGCGGCCGACGACATGTTCCGGCTCGGCACCTCCGAGGCGGTCCGGGAGGCCGTGGCCCAGCGCCGCACCGTACGGGCCTTCACCGACGACCCCGTCGACCCCGGTGCGGTCCGCCGCGCGGTGGCGGCGGCGGTCACCGCGCCCGCCCCGCACCACACCACGCCCTGGCGGTTCGTGCTGCTGGAGTCGGCCCGTTCCCGGGTCCGGCTGCTCGACGCCATGCGCGACGCCTGGATCGCCGATCTGCGCCGGGACGGCAAGAGCGAGGAGTCCATCGCCCGACGGGTCCGGCGCGGTGACGTCCTGCGCAACGCGCCGTACCTGATCGTGCCCTGTCTCGTCATGGACGGCTCGCACACCTACGGCGACGCCCGGCGCGACGCTGCCGAGCGGGAGATGTTCGTGGTCGCGACGGGGGCGGGTGTGCAGAACCTGCTGGTCGCGCTCGCCGGGGAGCGGCTTGGCTCGGCGTGGGTGTCGTCCACGATGTTCTGCCGGGACGTGGTGCGCGAGGTGCTGGAGCTGCCGGCGGACTGGGATCCGATGGGCGCGGTCGCGGTCGGCCGTCCGGCACAGGAGCCGAAGGCGCGGCCGGAGCGGGACCCGGGGGCGTTCGTCGAAGTGCGGTGAGAGACCCCGGACACCGCCTAGTCTCGTAGGACAGCCCCGGCGCCCCTAGGACCTCACCAGTGGCAGGACGTTTCGCCCCGCGACCCACCCGCGCGACCGTGCGCGGCGGGCATGTCGCCGTACCCGCGGGAGCCGCCGCCGGGATACCGCGGCAGTCGGCGGCGCCCGCGCGGGTGCGGCGGTGGGTGCCGGACGGGCCGCTGGACCTGGGGCTGACGCTCGGGCCGTTGCGGCGCGGGCCCGGCGACCCGACGTTCCGGGCCGCTCCGGACGGTTCCGTGTGGCGGGCCTGTCGCACGCCGGCCGGTCCGGGCACGCTGCGCGTGCGCGCGTACGGCGGAGAGGTGCTCGGCGAGGCGTGGGGGCCGGGCGCCGTGTGGCTGCTCGACGCGCTGCCCGGACTGCTCGGCGCGGCCGACACCCCGGACGCCTTCGTGCCCCGGCACCGGGTGGTGGCGCTGGCCCGGCACCGGCGGCCGGGGCTGCGGCTGACCCGTACCGGGCTGGTGCTGGAGTCGCTGATCCCGTCGGTGCTGGAGCAGAAGGTCACGACCGTCGAGGCGTACGCGGCGTGGCGGACGCTCGTGCGGACGTACGGGGAGCCCGCGCCGGGGCCCGCGCCGGGCCGGATGTACGTGATGCCGGCCCCCCGGACCTGGGCGCTGATCCCCTCCTGGGACTGGCACCGGGCCGGCGTCGACGACAAGCGGGCGTCGACGATCCTGCGGGCCGTGCGGGTCGCCGTCCGGATGGAGGAGGCGGCCCGGATGGAGCCGGAGGCCGCGCGGGCCCGCCTGGAGGTCGTCCCGGGGATCGGCCCGTGGACGTCGGCGGAGGTCGTGCAGCGCAGTCACGGCGCGGCGGACGCGGTCACCGTGGGAGACCTTCATCTGCCGGGGATCGTGGGCTGGGCGCTGGCCGGGGACCGGACGGCGGACGACGCCGAGATGCTGCGGCTGCTGGAGCCGTACGCGGGCCAGCGGCACCGGGCGGCCCGGCTGATCCTGCTCAGCGGACGGGTGCCGCCCCGCCGGGCACCGCGGATGGCGGTCCGCGACATCGGCAGCCTGTGAGGCCCGGGCCCGACAGGGCGGCGGCACGGCACAGCACGCCATGGCGCGGCACGGCGACGGCAGGGGGCGCCGCAGGGCAGCGGCAGGGGGCGCCGGGGGGCATCGCGGCGGCACTGCGCCGCGGGCCAGTAGCGGGACGGCGTGACTCGGCGGCAGCACGGCAGCAGCGGCAGCGGCGCGGGGGCATCGCGGGGGCTCTGCACCGCAGGCCAGCAGCCGGACGGCATAGCTCGGCGGCGGTACGGGCGGGGCACCGGCGGCATCTTCCCGCCGGGTGGCCCACCGTCCAGGCCCTCGGCCGGACCAGCGATCGGACCCGGCCGGGTTACTGGTCGGAGGAGAAGCGGACCGCGCCTGCCGGGATGCGGGCGTCGCACCACACCCGCACCCCCTCGCGAAGCTCGTTGTCGGCGCCCACGACCGCGCCGTCCCCGATGACCGCGCCGGTGAGGACGGAGCGTTCGCCGACGCGGGCACGGCTGCCGATGAGGGAGTCGGTGACGACGGCGCCGGGTTCGATGACGGCGCCGGGCAGGATGGTCGAGCCGGCGACCCGGGCCCCCCGCGCCACGAACGCGCCCTCACCCACCACCGTGCCGCCGGTCAGCTTCGCGTCCGGCGCCACCCTGGCGGTGGGCAGGACGAGGCGGTCTCCGCAGCGGCCCGGGACGGCCGGGGACGGCGCCCGGCCGAGCACCAGGTCGGCGGAGCCGCGCACGAAGGCAGCCGGGGTGCCGAGGTCCAGCCAGTAGGTGGAGTCGACCATGCCCTGGAGGTGGGCACCGGCCGCGAGCAGGCCGGGGAAGGTCTCCCGTTCGACCGAGACCGGACGCCCGGCCGGGATCGTGTCGATGACCGAGCGGCGGAAGACGTACGCCCCCGCGTTGATCTGGTCGGTGACGATCTCCTCCGGGGTCTGCGGCTTCTCCAGGAAGGCCAGGACGCGGCCGGTCGGGTCGGTGGGGACGAGACCGTAGGCGCGCGGGTCGGTCACCTGCGTCAGGTGCAGGGAGACGTCCGCGCCCGTCGACTCGTGGGTGCCCACCAGGGCCCCGATGTCCAGACCCGTCAGGATGTCGCCGTTGAAGATCAGCACCGGGTCGTCGGGGCCGGAGTGCAGGCGGGCGGCGACGTTGCGGATGGCGCCGCCCGTGCCGAGGGGCTCCTCCTCCGTCACGTACTCCAGGTGCAGGCCCAGCGCGGAGCCGTCGCCGAAGTGCGGCTCGAAGACCTCGGCCAGGTAGCTGGTGGCGAGGACGATGTGCTCGACGCCCGCCGCTCGCGCCCGCGCCAGCTGATGGGTGAGGAACGGCACCCCGGCGGCGGGGACCATCGGCTTGGGGGTGTGCACCGTGAGCGGGCGCAGCCGGGTGCCTTTGCCGCCGACCAGGAGGATCGCTTCTGTCACCTGTCGTCTCTGCTTCCTGCCGGGACCGGCCGAACTACTCGTTGACTCTCGTTTCGGCCGGTCAGTGTATGCAGACCGTGCGACGACGCCTTCGGTGGCCGCGCGGTGACCCGCGAAATCGGCGTGCGGTTTCCCCCGGCCGCCCGGGACTCAGCGCCCCTGGTAGCGCGACGCGCTGGAGCGGGCCGTGCCGAGCTTGGCGTAGAGCCGCTTGCCGGGGCACTCGGTGGCGTACCCGTCCCGATGGCCGGAGATCACGTTCAGTCGTACGTTCTTCCCCTTGGGGTAGAGGTTGCCACCACCCGACGTGAGATATGTCTTCGCGCTGGGATCGACCCCGTAGAGCCCGAGCTTCCACGCGGTGAGTCTCGCGACGGCCGTCACCGCGGCGCCGGCCGGCTTGCTCGTGCTGTACGTGCCGATCACGGCGATGCCCATGCTGTTGGTGTTGAAGCCGAGGGTGTGCGCGCCGAGCACCGCCTTGGCGACGCCGCCGGCCCGGCCCTCGTAGATGTTCCCGCACTTGTCGACGAGGAAGTTGTAGCCGACGTCCCGCCAGCCCATGCTCTTGACGTGGTAGCGGTAGATCCCCCGGATGACGGAGGGGGCCTGGGCGCAGGTGTACTTGTTGCCCGTGGCCGTGTGGTGCACGAAGGCCGCCTTGATCTTCTTCGTGTAGACGAAGCCGCGTTCGCGCAGGGACTCGTCGGCGCCCCAGCCCCGGCGGGTGACGATCCTGGGACGCGGCCCGATGTGCGGCTTGGTCCGGGTGGGGCCCTGGAGCCGGACCAGCTCGTCCTCGGTGGCCGTCTGGTCGAGCTCCGGGATCTCGGTGGCGCCGAACGCGGTGATGTCGGAGTTGGCGCCGGAGGCGGCGATCGCGGCTTCCGTGTCCAGCGCGGTGCGGGGCGGGTCGTCGGCCGGCAGGTCCGCGGGCAGCGCCTCGCCCGGGTCCGCCGCGTCCCCCGGCTCCTCGCCGGGGTCGACCAGTTCCAGCCGCAGCCCCCGGGGCAGCGGAGGCCGGGGCGCCACCGCGCGCCCGCCACGGCCGTCAGCGACCGCGGCCCGCTCGCTGCCCGTGACCTCCGTACCGCGCGTGCCGACCGCGCGTTGTGTGCGGTCCGTGCTCTGCATGCCGCCCGTGCCTTGTGTGCTGTCCGTGCTCTGCGTGCTGCTCGTGCCGTCCATGAGCTTCGTGCCGTGCGTACTGTCCGGCCCGTCCGTGGCCTCCGTGCCGTCCGTGACCTCCGAGCCGCCGGTGGCGTCCGCGCGTACCCGTACGTCCACGCCGTCCGAGTCGCCGACCCACAGCGGGGCGGTCGCTCCGCGCAGCCGCCGGGACGTGTGTTCCGCCGTGCCCGGGTCGGCGCCGTGGTCGGCGTTGTGCGCCTCGATGTCCTGCCAGCCGGACCACCGCCGCGTCACGGCGGACCGGGTGCGCACCTGCGCTCTGCCGTGCAGCTCGCTGCCGGGGTCGTCCCAGACGACGCCGACCAGCGCGAACCGGCTGAGGCCGGTGCGGTACAGCCCTTGCTCGGGCGCCGCCCCCAGGACGCGCCGGCGGGAGAGCGGGACGAGCGGCAGCGACCGGGTGCTGCCGGGGATCCCGGTCTCGGGCGGCCGCCCCTCGGCGGCGGGCCGTTCCGGCCGGCCGGCCCCGGCGGTCGCGGCGGCCGCCGGCAGGGCCGGCGCCAGCGCGAGGACCGCGGCGCAGGCGGCGCCGATCGAGCAGACGGTGAGCGGGGAGACGCCAGGGGAATAAGTGAGGAATCCACGCATGTGCCTGATCTTGAACATATTCATACCCGTTTGTCCATAGGCGATATGACGGACCGTCGGAAGACATTCCGCCGAACCGGTGGCCCCGGCCCCCCTCGCGCACCCTCGCCCGCGCGTACTCTGTGCCGGGTGAACGCCACCGATCGCACCCCCGCCGACCTGCTGACTTCCGCGCTCGCCGCGGACCCCGGCCGCCCGCTGGTGACCTTCTACGACGACGCCACGGGCGAACGTGTCGAACTGTCCGTGACCACCTTCGCCAATTGGGTGGCCAAGACCGCCAACCTCCTCCAGGGCGACCTGTCCGCCGGACCCGGCGACCGCGTCGCGCTGCTGCTGCCCGCGCACTGGCAGACCGCGGTGTGGCTGCTGGCCTGTTCCTCGGTGGGAGCGGTCGCCGACGTCGCCGGGGATCCGGCGGCCGCCGACGTCGTCGTGAGCGGGCCGGACTCGCTCGACGCGGCCCGCGCGTGCTCCGGTGAGCGGGTGGCACTGGCGCTGCGGCCCCTCGGCGGCCGCTTCCCGCAGACGCCGCCGGGGTTCGCGGACTACGCGGTGGAAGTACCGGGACAGGGTGACCGGTTCGCCCCGTTCGCCCCGGTGGATCCGAGGGAGCCCGCGCTCGTCGTCGCCGGGCGGGAGTTCAGCGGCGCCGAGGTCGTCGAGCGGGCCGCGTCGGAAGCGGGAGCCCTGGGGCTCACGGGGCCCGGGGCCCGGCTGCTGTCCGGACTGCCGTACGACACCTGGGAAGGGCTCAGCGCGGGGCTGTTCGCGCCGCTGGCCGTCGGGGGGTCCGTGGTGCTGTGCCGGAACCTGGAACAGGCGGACGACGAGGCCCTGGCCAAGCGGATCGAGAGCGAGAGGGTGAGCACGGTGCGGCGGTAGACCGCCTGCCGGGCGCGGCCGGCCGACGGCAGGCCCGCCTGCCCGGCCCGGTCCGCCGACCACACGCACGTCCGCCGGGCGCGGGTCCCCCATCGCTCCCACGCCCCTACGGCCGAGCCGCACACGGTCCGCCGACCACACGCACGTCCGCCGGGCGCGGGTCCCCCATCGCTCCCACGCCCCTACGGCCGAGCCGCACACGGTCCGTCGCCGCTCCCACGCCCCTACGGCCGAGCCGCACACGGCCCGTCGCCGCGCCCGCGCCCGTACGGCCCTGTCCCCCGTTCGGAGCAGCAAAGGGCGCTCCCGGGCCCCCTCCCCCGCCATCGTCGTAAGTGCAGGACGCGACGCTCGTACGCCATGAGGGGATGGCTCCACCGTGACCGACACCGCAGGCAAGCCCGTCGGTCCCGGTCCCGGTCGCGGGGCGGCAGCCTCGGCCACCGGGGACGGGCTGATACGACGCCGCCGGCGGCGCTGCCTGCGGAACTGCGCGCTGGGGGCGGCCGTGGTCCTGGTCGTGGCCGCCGGCGCCGGCTGGGCCGTCTACACCAAGCTCAGCGGCAACATCACGGCCGACGAGGCCGCCGCCGCCGAACTCGCACGGTACGAGCGGGAGCGGCCCACCGCACTGGTGCGGGACGCGCAGAACATCCTGCTGATCGGGTCCGACACCCGGGCCGGGGACGGCAACGGCAAGTACGGCAAGGATCTCGGCACCGAGCGGTCGGACACCACGATCCTGCTGCACCTGGCCGCCGACCGGGGCAGCGCCACGGCCGTCTCGCTGCCGCGGGACCTGATGGTGGACGTCCCGTCCTGCCTCCAGGAGGACGGCAGGCGCAGCGACCCGGTGTTCGCCATGTTCAACCACGCCTTCCAGGTGGGGGGTTCGGCGTGCACCATCCGGACCGTCGAGAAACTCACCGGCATCCGGGTCGACCACCACATGGTCGTCGACTTCAGCGGCTTCAAGGAGATGGTGGACGCCGTCGACGGCGTCGAGGTGTGCCTGAAGGAACCCGTGGACGACAAGGCGGCGAAGCTGCGGCTGCCCGCCGGCAGGGTCACCCTGGACGGGGAGCAGGCACTCGGGTACGTACGTGCCCGCAAGTCGCTCGGGAACGGCAGCGACACCGACCGCATGGGACGGCAGCAACGATTTCTCGGTGCGCTCGTCAACAAGGTGCAGAGCAACGACGTACTGCTGAATCCGGTGAAGCTGTATCCGCTGCTGGACGCGGCGACCTCCGCGCTGACCACCGATCCGGAACTTGCCACTCTGCGCGGCTTGTACCAGTTGGCGCGCGGCCTGCGCGACATCCCCACCGAACAAGTGCGGTTCCTGACGGTGCCGAGAGAGTCGTACCTCTACAACGCCAATCGTGACCAGCTCGTGGAACCCGAGGCCGAAAAGCTGTTCGCCCGGCTCCGGGCGGACCGGCCGGTGGCGGTGCGCCCGGAGAATTCACAGAACGTTCCAGGGCGGGACACAGGTTCGGGCGGCCAGGACGCCCCCTCGCCCGCCCCGACTTTCCCCGGATACACCGCCGCCGACCCCACCTGTGAGTAAGGCGCACACCAAGTCGGCGAACTTCCGTTCAGGAAATGAGACGGATTGCCCGGTTGTAGGCAGGTGGAATTTGTCACCGGCGTCGCTCGACGCTGAACTGGACGGATAGTGTGAGCGATCCGGTGCACCTGACCGCAAGGCCCGTCCTGGGGTCGCGCACCGATTCACCGAGACCCGAGCGCCTTGGAGGGGGAAGGCGCCGCGTGGCCCCGACGGAGGATTCGGACAACCGTGGACGCGCAAGGCCGTGGGCGGGCGGACAACATCGATCCCGCAGACCAGTGGGTACTCAATCCGCACACCGGCGAATACGAACTGCGACTGAGCCCTTCCGCAGCGCAGCCGCCGGTGCCGGGACCGCGCCGACCGTCCCCCCGGGACGGTGCCGGCGCGGCGGGCGGCCGTGGCCGGAAAGCACCCGAGGAGACCCGGCAGACGCCCGGCGAGGCCGGACGGACTCCCGGTGAGGCCGGACGGACTCCCGGTGAGGCCGGGGGTACGCCCCGGACGCGTGGCACCGACGTGCCGCCGCCGCGCTCGGCCCGGCGCCGGGCCGGTGAGCCGGAGGCGGCGGCCCAGGGGCGGCGCGCGTCGCGGCGCCCGGCGAAGAAGTCGAGGACGAAGAAGATACTGCTGTGGACCGGCGGGTCCATGGCCTTCGTGCTGGTCGCCGTGTCGGCCGCCGGCTACCTCTACATCAAGCACCTCAACGACAACATCACGTCCGTGTCCGACGACGGCGCCAGCACCGGCGGCTTCCGCAAGGACGAGGCGATCAACATCCTGCTGATCGGCACGGACAAGCGCACCGGCAAGGGCAACGAGGGCTACGGCGACGCGGGCAGCGTCGGCCACGCCGACACCACGATCCTGCTGCACGTCTCCAAGGACCGGTCCAACGCCACCGCGCTGAGCATCCCGCGCGACATGATCGTGGACGTCCCGGACTGCCCGACCCAGCAGGACGACGGCAGCGAGAAGGTCATCGCGGGCACCCAGGGCGTCCGCTTCAACACGAGCCTCGGACAGGACGGCCGGACGCCGAGCTGCACCATGCGCACGGTGACCGAGCTCACCGGGATCAAGCCGGACGACTTCATGGTCGCCGACTTCAACGCGGTCAAGACGCTGACCGAGGCGGTCGACGGCGTCGAGGTCTGCCTCGGCAAGGACATCGACGACCCGGACTCGCATCTGAAGCTGTCCAAGGGCACCCACAAGATCTCCGGTGAGCAGGCGCTGGCGTTCGTGCGCACCCGGCACTCCGTCGGCCTCGGCGGCGACCTGAGCCGGATCGGGCTCCAGCAGCAGTTCCTGGGCGCGCTGATGCGCAAGCTGAAGGGCAACGCCACGCTCACCAGCCCGACGAAGATGCTGAAGCTGGCCGAGGCCGGCACCAAGGCGCTGACCGTCGACGACAAGCTGGACAGCATCGGCAAGCTGAAGGACCTGGGACTGGAGCTGGGCAAGCTCAACCCGAAGAACCTGACGTTCACGACCGTGCCGGTCAGGGACAACCCGGCCGACGGCGTCGTGCACAAGACGGTGATCGTCGACCCCGCTCTGGCGCCGCAGGTCTTCGAGGCCATCCAGAACGACGTCTCCTTCACCGACGTGAAGAAGAAGCGGAAGGCCGCCAAGGACGCCCAGGCCGCCCGGCTCAAGGGCACCAAGGCGCCGGCCTCCGAGGTGCGGGTGCGCATCCTCAACGGCGGGGCCGCGGACGGCAGCGCCCAGGCCGAGCTCAACTGGCTGCAGAACGACCAGGGTGTGACCAAGTCGGCGAACGACGGGAACGCCCCGGCCGAACTGGCGAAGACCACGCTGGAGTACGCGCCCGACCAGGCCGCCCAGGCACGCCGGCTGGCGGCGGTCATGGGGCTGTCCGGGGCCGCGCTGAAGCCGGGCAAGAGCGTGACCAACTCGCAGGGCCTGCCGGCGATGACCCTGACCCTGGGCAAGGACTTCAAGGGTGCGGGGATCTCCCTGACACCGCCGACGAAGGCACCGGACGTCAGCAAGTCCACGGCTGACAAGGTTCAGTGTGCTTCGTAGGTAACCCAAGGGGCCCGTCGTGCGTCTAACCGGTCGCGGGACGGGCCCGTTGGTTGTGCGAGGGCGGGGAGGGCAGGGGGTTTGGCGCAGAGTGAGGTGCGCGGGGAGGCTCCGGCGGTCGAGGACACGATGTCGCTCACGCCGAAGGCCCCGGACATACCGGCGCGTTCGGACCGGCGCGGCGGCGCTCGGCGGGCGGGGGGCCCGAAGACCGACCGCCGGCGGCGCAGACGGCGCGTACTGCGCTGGTCGGCGACCGTACTGGCGGTGGTGATACTCGGCACCGCGGGCGCCGGATACCTGTACTACCGTCATCTCAACGGCAACATCCAGAAGGGCGCGCGGGCCAACGGCGACGACTCCAAGGCCCGCAGGACCGCGCCGAACGCGGCCGGCCAGACCCCGCTCAACATCCTGCTGATCGGCTCCGACAGCCGGAACTCCGCGGAGAACGTGAAGCTGGGCGGCAACCGTGACCACGCGGGCGATCCGCCGCTCGCGGACGTGCAGATGCTCATCCACCTCTCGGCGGACCGCAAGAGCGCCGCCATGGTCAGCATCCCAAGGGACACCCGGGTGGACATCCCCGAGTGCAAGGACCCCGCCACCGGCAAGGTCTATCCGCCGACGAACGACATCATCAACGTCACCCTGGCCCGTGGCGGCGCCGGCTGCACGCTGCTCACCTGGGAGAACCTCACCGGGGTCTACATCGACCACTGGATGACGATCGACTTCGCGGGCGTGGTACGGATGGCGGACGCGATCGGGGGCGTGGACGTCTGTGTGAACCAGAACGTGTGGGACCACCCCACGCCGGAGGTGCGCGGCGGATCCGGGCTGAAGCTGAAGGCCGGCACCACGAAGGTCCAGGGCGAGCAGGCCCTGCAGTGGCTGCGCACGCGGCACGCCTGGGGTGACGACCTGATGCGGGCCCGCGCCCAGCACATGTATCTGAACTCGATGATCCGCACGCTGAAGAAGCAGAACGTCTTCACGGACACCGGCCGGCTGATGGACCTGGCCGAGGCGGCCACCAAGTCGCTGAAGGTGTCGGAGGAGATCGGGACCGTCAAGAAGCTCTACGACCTCGGCATGCAGATGAAGTCCGTGCCGTCGGACCGCATCACCTCGGTGACCATGCCCAACAGGCGCGACCCGCAGAACGGCAACCACGTCGTGCCCGACGAGGCCAACGCCGACAAGATGTGGCAGATGCTCCAGGACGACGTGGCGTTCGACAAGCACGGCGGGGCGTCGGGCACGGCGAAGAACGCCGGCAAGGACAAGCCGACCAGGAAGCCCTCGGTCGACGCGGCCGGCCTCGGCGTGCTGGTGCAGAACGCCACCCGGACCGCCACCGAGGCCGCGGTGCCCCAGCGGGCGTCGGCGATCGGCCGGCTGCTCGTGCAGAAGGGCTACGCCCGTGCGCAGGCCGACACCTCGGGCACCCTGGTCGAGGAGAAGACGCTCGTGCGCTACCCCAGCGCGGACCTGGAGGGCGACGCGCAGGCCGTGGCCAAGGCGCTGGGCATCCCGATGAGTGCCGTGCAGAAGTCCACCGACGTGTCCGGGGTCACGGTCCTCGTCGGCGCGGACTGGCGCACCGGGACGTCGTACCCGAAGCAGTCCCAGCCGAAGGCCGGCGACCTGCCCGCGGGTTCCGACGCCGTCAACGGCTCGGACACCTCGAAGTGCATGGACGTGTACAGCGTCTACCGGTGGTAGCCGGGTAGCGGCCGCCGGCGGTGACCGGGTGGCGGCTGCCGGCGGTGACCGGGTGAACGACGAAGAGGGGCCCCTCCCGGCGGGAGGGGCCCCTCACCCGTGACGAGCGCGGCGGCGCGGACGACGTCGGTCCGGGAGGGTGCAGCGGATCACGGCCAGCAGGTCCGGGACGGCTCGGAAGGCGCCGCGGATCACGGCCGGCCGGTCCGGGACGGCTCGGACGGTCCCTCGGGCCACGGACGGCCGGTCCGGGGCGGCTCAGACGGTGTCGAGGACCGCGGGCCGCCGGGATGCGATGACCTTGCGCGCCAGCGACTTCGGGCTGGTCAGAAACCCCCAGCCCCAGGACATGTGCATGGTGGCGAGGGCCACCGGGATCCGCAGCCGGGCCTTGAGCGGCAGCCCCTTGCCGGCCGGGACGGAGCCCGCGGCGATCGCGGCCAGATAACCGCCGGGGACCACCAGGCCCCACGGGGTCAGCGCCACGCCGACGACCAGGCCCGCCGCTATCGCGCACACCGCCGTCGGCGGGGCGAGGTAGCGCAGGTTGATGGAGCCGGAGTGGTAGCGGGCGACGACGTGCCGCCAGCGGCCGTAGTCCTTGTACTGCCTGGCCAGCGCGCGCACGGACGGCCGCGGCCGGTACGACACCTTCAGCTCGGGCGAGAACCAGATCAGGCCGCCCGCCTCGCGGATGCGGAAGTTCAGCTCCCAGTCCTGGGCGCGGATGAACTCCTCGTTGTAGCCGCCCTGCTGCTCCAGCGCCTCGCGCCGGAAGACACCGAGGTAGACGGTCTCGGCGGGGGCGGCCTCGCCGCCGGTGTGGAAGGCCGCGTTCCCGACGCCGATCTTCGAGGTCATCGCGGCGGCGACGGCGCGCTCCCAGTCGTTCTCGCCCTCGGCGTGCATGATGCCGCCGACGTTCTGCGCGCCGGTCTCCTCCAGGAGGCGGACCGCGGTCGCGATGTAGTTCGGCGAGAGCATGCCGTGGCCGTCGACGCGGACCACGACCGGGTGCCGGGACGCCTTGATCGCCGCGTTCAGCGCGGCCGGGGTGCGGCCGGTCGGGTTGGGCACGGTGTGCACGCGCGGGTCGGCACGGACCAGCTCGGCGGCGATCTCGTCCGTGCGGTCCGTGGACGGACCGAGGGCGATCACGACTTCCATCTCGCCGGCGTACTCCTGCGCGAGGATCGCTTCGACGGCACCGCGCAGATGCCGCTCCTCGTCGAGGACGGGCATGATCACGGACACTGCGGGGAGCCGCACGTCGGACTTGGCGTTCATAGGGGCCTCACGTTACCGCGAACGGGGGACACGGGTGCGCGCCGCCGGGGCTGCGGCGCGGGCTGGAGATCGTATCGGCCTACTGTGCTCCCGGATCCCGCGTACGGCCTCGTCCGGAGGTGTGTCCCTTGCCCAGCCCGCCCCGGTCCCCGGCGCCTCCGCAGCGCCGCCCGCAGCCACCCCGCCGTGTACCACCCCAGCCCGGACGGCCCGTACGGTCCGCCCGGCCGCCCCGGCGGCCACGCTGGGCCATGCGTGCGGTGACCACCCTGTCGGTGGTGGTGCTCGCCTCCGCGGGGATCGGGCACGCGGTCGTCTCCAGCCTGGACGCGGGCATCGCCCGGATCGACGCCTTCAAGGACATGAAGAACCGGCCGCAGGCCGGCCACGGGATGAACGTCCTGCTGGTCGGCACGGACGGCCGGGAAAAGATCAGCGAGCAGGACCGGCGCGCCTACCGGCTCGGCGGGGAGCCCTGTCACTGCACCGACACGATGATGATCGTGCACATCTCGGAGGACCGGGAGCGGGCCACCGTGGTGAGCCTGCCGCGCGACTCCTACGCGGAGATGCCCGCGCACGTCGACCAGAACTCGGGGCAGCGGCACGGTCCGCACCCGGTCAAGCTGAACGCGGCCTACGCCGAGGGCGGCCCCCAGCTCACCATCCGCACGGTCGAGAACATGACCCACGTGAAGATCGACCACTATCTGGAGGTCGACTTCACCAGCTTCATGAAGACCGTGGACGTGCTCGGCGGCGTCAAGGTCTGCACGCCGACACCGCTGAAGGACCGGTACACCGGGCTCGACCTCGCGGCCGGCACGCACACCCTGCTGGGCGGGCAGGCCCTGCAGTACGTACGCGCCCGGCACGTCGACGGGGCCAGCGACCTGGGCCGGATGAAGCGGCAGCAGCGGTTCCTCGCCGCGCTGATCGAGAAGGCGACCTCCTCGGGGGTGCTGCTGAACCCGATGCGCTTCAGGGACGTGACCCGGGCGGTGCTCGGCTCGGTCCGCGCCGACGCCGGGTTCGGCACCGACGAGCTGCTCGACCTCGGCCGCGCGATGCGCAGCTTCTCGCCGTCCTCCTCGGAGTTCACCACCGTGCCCATCGGGCAGCTGAACTACCAGGTCAAGGCCATCGGCTCGACCCTGAGGTGGGACCAGGCGAAGGCGGACCGGCTGTTCGGGGCGCTGCGTGACGACAAACCGCTCACCGCGGACCGCCCGCGCCGGGGCGCCGGGCCGGCTCAGCTGCCGGTGGAGGTGGCCCCGGACACCATCCGGGTCCAGGTGGCGAACGGCACCGGCACGATCGGACTGGCCAAGCGGGTCGACGCGGAGCTGGCCGCGACCGGCTTCGCCACCACCCGCCGGCCGGTGACCGCCCCCGCGCACGTGCCGCACACCGTGATCTCGTACGACCCCCGGTGGGACCGTTCCGCCCGCTCCCTGGCGGCGGCCCTGCCGGGCAGCGAGCTGCGCCCGGCCCCGGGCCAGGGGCCGCTGCTGAAGGTGACGGCCGGCGCCGACTTCAGGCACGTCCGCGCGGTGCGCTTCGACGATCCGGGCCGGCCGGAGCAGAGCGTGGTGCGCGGCAGCGAGGTGGTGTGCTCCCGGGACACCTAGGTTCCGGCGCGCCGGATACTGGGCGAACATGGCCCGGATCCGCGAAACCCCGGTCCCGGCAGATCCGGCGACGGGAGATCAGGCCCCATGAACCCGGTCCCATAGACCCGCCGGTCCCGCAGACCCGGTCCCATAGATCCGGTCCCGATAGCTCCGGTCCCGATAGCTCCGGATGGATCCGGCCCTCGCAGCCTCAGTCCTCGAAGCCCTCGGCCGCCCGCCTCTCGCGCAGCTCGCGGATCGCGCGGCGGCGGGCCAGGCGGTGGGTGCGGCGGATCTGCGCCTCCTGGCAGCGGCGGCGGTCGCGGTCGGTCTCCGGCATCACCGGCGGCACCCGGCGCGGCTTGCCGTCGGCGTCCACGGCGGCGAAGACCAGGTAGGCCGAACCCACCTGGGTGGGCGGGGTGGACTCGTTCCAGCGCTCGGCCAGGACACGCACGCCGACCTCCATGGAGGTCCGGCCGGTCCAGTTCACCTGTGCCTTCACATGGACCAGGTCGCCGACGCGGACCGGCTCCAGGAACACCATCTCGTCCATGGACGCGGTGACGGCGGGTCCGCCGGAGTGCCGGCCGGCCACCGCGCCCGCCGCGTCGTCGACCAGTTTCATGATCACTCCACCGTGCACCGTCCCCAGCAGGTTGGTGTCGCTGTGGGTCATGATGTGGCTGAGTGTGGTGCGCGAGGCGGACGTGGGCTTGCCCGGGATGTCCGGCTCCGTGTCCCGTCCCGCTTCCGTGGCCTGGTCTGTCATGCCCTCCACCTTATGCCGAGGGTCCGGTCGCGGAATTTGTGTCGTCTTCGCAACAGCGGCGCTCTGATTTTCCGACAGCCCTATGGAGCACACCTCGCCGCCCGGCACACTGGGGCGCATGAATGACTGGCCCGAGGGATGGTCCGACGACAACCGCGGCCCGCGCTACGGACGCGGCAGTGCCGGCGCGCAGCCGGAGGGTGCCCGCGTGATGCGTCAGGTGCGGCGCGGCCCGGCGGTTCCGCCCGGACCGCGCTCGGCGTACGGCAACAGCGGTCCGGCGGCACCGCCGCACGGGGCCGGCGTGCCGCAGCAGCCGTCGTACGTCGACGGCCAGGGACACGACGGCTACGACAGCGGTTACAACACCGGCCAGGTCTACGGCGCCCCTGGTGGCCGCGGACCGGGTGACCCGTCGGGCACCGCGGGCCGCGCCCCGCGCCCGGCACCGAACTGGCGGCGCCGGATCAAGTGGACGGCGATCACGGTGGCGACCGTGTTCGTCGTCACATCGGTCGCGACCTACTTCTGGGCCGACTCCAAACTGCGCCGCGAGGTGGACCTGTCCAAGGTCATCGACCGGCCGGAGGCGGGCGACGGCACGAACTACCTGATCGTCGGCTCGGACAGCCGTGAGGGCATGTCCAAGGAGGACGAGAAGAACCTGCACACCGGTGGCGCCGTGGGCAAGCGCACGGACTCGATGATGATCCTGCACGTCGGCGGCAACGGCGACACGCTGATCTCGCTGCCGCGCGACTCCGACGTGGTGATCCCGTCGTACAAGGGCTCGACGTCCGGGAAGCTCTACCCGGCGCAGGGCCGGCACGCGAAGCTGAACGCGACCTACGCCGAGGACGGGCCGACGCTGCTGGTGCGCACGGTCGAGGCCAACACCGGACTGCACATCGACCACTACGTGGAGATCGGCTTCCAGGGCTTCGCGAACATCGTGGACTCGGTGGGCGGTGTCGAGATCGACATCGACAAGGGCTTCAAGGACAAGTGGTCGGGCGCCGACTTCAAGGCGGGCAAGCAGACGCTGAACGGCCAGCAGGCCCTCGCCTTCGTCCGTACCCGGCACGCGTTCGCCGCGTCCGACCTCCAGCGCACGAAGAACCAGCAGAAGTTCCTGGCCGCCCTGGCCCACCAGGTGGCGACCCCGTCGACCATCCTCAACCCGTTCAAGTTCTACCCGACCATGGGCGCGGGCCTGGACTCCCTGATCGTCGACAAGGACATGTCCCTGTGGGACCTCGGCTCGATGTTCTGGGCGATGAAGGGGGTCAGCGGTGGTGAGGGCACCTCGATGAACATGCCGATCTCCGGTTCGGCCGGCGGCAACCTCGTCTGGGACAAGGCGAAGGTGAAGACGCTGGTGGACGAGCTGAACAACGACGAGAAGGTCACCGTCTCCGGCAACTAGCCCGTTGTCGCGGCAGGATCAGGGGCACCCGGGCGGGTGCCCCTGATCCGTCCCGGCCGGGCAGGCTCACATGCCGGCGCCCGCCATCGCCCGGCAGGTCTGCGCGGAGCGGCGACACGCCTCCGCGCAGCGCATCATCTGCTGATCGTCGGGCATGGACATACACGCCTCCGCGCACATGTCGCACATCTTGGCGCAGAGCATGCACATCTCCGCGGACATGGGTGAGCGCCGCATCATCATGTCGGCGCACATGCGGGTCATCTCGGAGCAGTCCAGCAGGGCGCGCATGATCTGCATCTGCTGCTGGCCGCCCTTCTGCATGCAGGAGCTCATGGTCTCCTCGCACATGCTGTGGCAGCTCATGCAGGCCTCGATGCACTCCTGCATCTGCTGGGTGGGGGCGGGCGTCATCTGCGACTGGGTCATGGCTCCTCCTGGGAGGCGGGGGCCCGGGGCGGACCCCGTGTGCTTCCGTCCTACGTCCCGGCCGCCGGTCCCGCATGTGACCGACCGGTCGGGAGGCGCCCCCGGGGGACCGGTCGGGAGGCGCCCCCGGGGAGCGGACGCGGCCGCCCGGCCACGACGCCGGCACCCGGCACCCGGCACCGATGACCCGCCGAAGACGTCAGCGGTCGCCCCCCGGAAGCAGCTTCCGACCTGCACGGGCTCGCTAGGGGAGGTTCCTCGCCATCACGATGCGCTGTACCTGGTTCGTGCCCTCGTAGATCTGGGTGATCTTGGCGTCGCGCATCATGCGCTCCACCGGGTAGTCGCGGGTGTAGCCGTAGCCGCCGAGGAGCTGGACGGCGTCGGTGGTGACCTCCATCGCGGTGTCCGAGGCGAAGCACTTGGCGGCGGCACCCAGGTAGGTGAGGTCGGCGTCGCCGCGCTCGGAGGCGGCGGCGGCCTGGTAGGTGAGGGCGCGGGCCGCCGAGATCTTCATGGACATGTCGGCGAGCATGAACTGGATGCCCTGGAAGTCGGCGATCGGCTTGCCGAACTGCTTGCGCTCCTGGACGTAGCCCTTGGCGTAGTCGAAGGCGCCCTGGGCGACACCGAGGGCCTGGGCGGCGATGGTGATGCGGGTGTGGTCGAGGGTCTTCATGGCCGTCATGAAGCCGGTGCCCTCCTCGCCGATCATGCGGTCGGCGGGGATGCGGACGTTATCGAAGTAGACCTCGCGGGTCGGGGAGCCCTTGATGCCGAGCTTCTTCTCCGGGGCGCCGAAGGAGACGCCCGGGTCGGACTTCTCGACGACGAAGGCGGAGATGCCCTTCGAGCGCTTCGACGGGTCGGTCACGGCCATCACCGTGTAGTACTCGCTGACGCCCGCGTTGGTGATCCAGCGCTTCACGCCGTTGAGGATCCAGTGGTCGCCGTCGCGGACCGCCTTGGTCTTCATGCCGGCCGCGTCCGAGCCCGCCTCCGGCTCGGAGAGGCAGTACGAGAACATCCCGTCGCCCTTGGCGAGCGGGCCCAGGTACTTCTTCTTCAGCTCCTCGGAGCCGGAGAGGATCACCGGCAGCGAGCCGAGCTTGTTCACGGCGGGGATGAGGGAGGAGGAGACGCAGGCGCGGGCCACCTCCTCGATCACGATGACCGTGGCGAGCGCGTCGGCGCCGGACCCGCCGTACTCCTCGGGGACGTGCACCGCGTGCAGGTCGTTCGCGACGAGGGCGTCGAGGGCCTCCTGCGGGAAGCGGGCCTCCTCGTCCACCGCCGCGGCGTAGGGCGCGATCTTCGCCTCGACCAGGGAACGGACGGCGTCCCGGAGCATGTCGTGCTCCTCGGACGGGCGGTACAGGTCGAAGTCAGCCGATCCGGCCACGGTCTCTCACGCTCCAAAGACGCAGTGATACTGACGCTAATTACCGTTAAGTAACTCAAATTTTAGAGTGCGGCTCGCGGGACGCCTACGTGAGCTACACGACAGCGGGGAAATTGCCCGGCGGACGGCCCGACTATGCTCGGCTCCGCACTACCGACGTACCCGAGCTGGAGCGCACCCATGAGCCTGAGGATCACCGTGATCGGCACCGGCTACCTAGGCGCCACGCACGCCGCGGCCATGGCCGAGCTGGGCTTCGAGGTGCTGGGTCTGGACGTCGTGCCCGAGAAGATCGCCATGCTGGAGCGCGGCGAGACCCCGATGTACGAGCCGGGTCTGGAAGAGCTGCTGCGCCGGCACGTGGCCGGGATCGAGGGGTCCACCGGGCGGCTGCGGTTCACCACGGACTTCGCCGAGGCCGGTGCCTTCGGCGATGTGCACTTCGTGTGCGTGAACACCCCGCAGAAGCACGGCGAGTACGCCTGTGACATGTCGTACGTCGACTCCGCGATCGCCTCGCTCGCCCCGCACCTGCGCGGCCCCGCGCTGGTCGTCGGCAAGTCGACCGTGCCGGTGGGCTCCGCCGACCGGCTGGCCGCCTACCTCGCCGAGCACGCGCCCGCGGGCGGCGACGCCGAGCTGGCCTGGAACCCGGAGTTCCTGCGCGAGGGTTTCGCGGTCCAGGACACCCTGCACCCGGACCGGATCGTGGTCGGCGTGCGCAGCGAGCGCGCCGAGAAACTGCTGCGCGAGGTGTACGCGACGCCGACGCAGGAGGGCACGCCGTTCGTCGTCACCGACTTCCCGACGGCCGAGCTGGTGAAGACGGCCGCGAACTCCTTCCTCGCGACCAAGATCTCCTTCATCAACGCGATGGCGGAGGTGTGCGAGGCCGCCGGCGGTGACGTGGCGAAGCTCGCGGAGGCCATCGGGCACGACGACCGGATCGGCAGGAAGTTCCTGCGCGCGGGGATCGGCTTCGGCGGCGGCTGCCTGCCCAAGGACATCCGGGCGTTCATGGCCCGGGCGGGTGAGCTGGGCGCCGACCAGGCGCTGACGTTCCTGCGGGAGATCGACTCCATCAACATGCGCCGGCGTGGCCAGATGGTCGAGATGACCCGGGAGGCGCTCGGCGGCGGATCGTTTCTCGGCAAGCGGGTGGCGGTGCTCGGTGCCACCTTCAAGCCGGACTCGGACGACGTCCGTGACTCGCCCGCGCTGAACGTCGCCGGGCAGATCCACCTCCAGGGCGGCCAGGTGACGGTGTACGACCCGAAGGGCATGGACAACGCCCGCAAGGTCTTCCCGACCCTGGGCTACGCCGACTCCGCTCGGGCGGCCGTCCGGGGCGCCGACGTGGTGCTGCACCTGACGGAGTGGCAGGAGTTCCGCGAGCTGGACCCTGCGGCGCTGGGTGAGGTGGCGGCGGCCCGGCTGCTGCTGGACGGCCGCAACGCCCTCGATCCGGAGCTGTGGCGGCGGGCCGGCTGGACGTACCGCGCGATGGGCCGGCCGACCGCCTGACGGCCCGTCACGGTACGACCGTCTGACGGACGTTACGACGGCCCGGCTGACGGATGGTACGGCCACCTGACGGACGGTACGACGGCACTGCGGGACGGCGCGGCGGCACGGTACGACGGCGCTGCGGGACGGCTCGGGACGGGCGACGCCGGTTCGGCCGAGGCTCAGTCGGCCGAACCGGCGTCTGCCCGCATTCTGCACCACACCGCCGGGCGTCACGGCCCCTTCGCCCGGTATCGGCGCATCTTCGCGCGGGCCCCGCACACCTGCATCGAGCACCAGCGCCCGCGGCCGGCCGGGCTGCGGTCGTAGTACGCCCAGAGGCAGGTGTCGGCCTCGCACGCCTTGAGCCTGTTCCAGGTCCCGGCGACGAGCGCCTCGGCGACGGCGGCGGCGACCCGGGAGAGCAGGGGGCCGGTGTCGGCGGCGACGAGGCGGGCCGAGCCGTCGTGGTCGTCGACTGCGACATGGAGCGGGGCCCGTGCCAGCAGGGCGCCCAGCGGGGTCACCGCGCGGTGCGGCGGGTGTCCGGCATGGGCGAGCAGCGCCGCCCGCAGCGCCTCGCGCAGTTCGCGGGCCTCGGCGAGCCCCGCCTGCGCGATCCCGAGGCGGCCGCGGCCCTCGGGCGTGTCCAGCGAGTCGGCTCCCGTCTCGACGTCCAGCGTGTTCACCAGCGCCTGGACCAGGGCCAGGCCGCCGGGAGCGGCCGATCTCTCGCTCATGCTTGCGACGTTACCCCTTCTAGGGGAGCATGCAGTAACCGTTACCGGTTACCCGCCTCTATAGGTAACACCGGTTGCTGACACCAGGAGGTGGTCATGGCTCTCGCCCGACTGGACGTCGTGGTGCTGGACTGTCCCGACCCCCGTGCGCTGGCCGGCTTCTACGCCGCCGTGCTGGGCGGCACGGTGGAGGAGGACGCGGAGGACAGCGGGTGGGTGGACCTGAAGCTGCCCGACGGGGCGGCGCTGGCCTTCCAGCGGGCTCCCGGGTTCGTGGCGCCCGAGTGGCCGGCCGCGGACCACTCCCAGCAGTTCCACCTGGACCTGCGGGTGGAGGACCTGGACGCGGCGGAGAAGGGGGTGCTGGAGCTGGGGGCGCGACCGCTGGACACGGACGACCGGTCCCGGACCTTCCGTGTCTACGCCGACCCCGCGGGGCACCCGTTCTGTCTGTGCGCCTGCTGAGCAGGAACCAAGAGACGCACGAACCGGAAGACGCAGGACACGGAAGACGCAGGTCACCGAAAGAGGCAGGACGCCGAAAGAGGCAGGACACCGAAGGACACAGGGAGGACTTCATGACGTCTGTGGCACGGTTCCGTTCCGTCGTGCTCGACTGTCCCGATCCGCATGCGCTCGCCGCCTTCTACGCGGCGGTGGCCGGCGGCACCCCGCGGGCCGAGGACGACGACTGGGTCGTCCTGCAGGTCCCGGACGGACCGCGGCTGGCCTTCCAGCGGGCGGAGGGGCACACCCCGCCGGAATGGCCGCGCGCGGACCACAACGGCCAGCAGTTCCACATCGACTTCGACGCGGGTCCGACCTGGGCGGAGCTCGACGCGGCGCACGAACGGGTGCTCGCGCTCGGTGCCCGCCCGCTGGACCTGGAGGACCGCGAGAAGAAGGACTTCCAGGTGTACGCCGACCCGGCCGGGCATCCCTTCTGCCTGTGCCGCATCGAGTAGCCGGGACCGCGGACCGCCGCAAGGGCCGGGACCGCGGACCGTCGCGAGGGCCGGGACCGCGGACCGCCCCAAGGGCCGGGACCGCGGACCGCCGGCAGGGCCGTGGAACGCGGGCGCCGCAGAAGCCGGGGCCGCGCCCGGCCCGGCGGCCGGGACGGTGTCTAGAGGCCGTCCCGGTCGCCGGGCCGGGGTGTCGAGGCGTCCCGGCGGTGCTGGGCGGCGCGGGCCGTGAAGTCCGCGCTGCGCAGCACCCGCTGCACGTTCCCCCAGGTCAACAGCGCCAGCTCGGTCTCGGACCAGCCGCGCCGCAGCAGCTCGGCGATCAGGTGGGGGTAGCGGGAGGCGTCGGCGAGGTCGCGGGGGTGGACGACCCCGGAGTCGTACGTGCCGGACAGGCCGACGCACTCGGGGCCGGCCACGTCACGGACGTGGTCGAGGTGGTCGGCGACGTCCGGGACGGTCGGACCGGTCTGCTCGGCGGTCAGCGGCACCATGCACAGGCCCTTCGCCGCCCCCAGGGCGACGAGCAGCTCGTCGGGCAGGTTGGCCGGGTGCGGGCGCAGGGCGCGGGCGGCCGACCGGGTGCACAGCACCGGGGTCTTGGACAGGGCGACGGTCCGTTCGACGGTGGCCGGGGAGGCGCCGGTGACGTCGGCGAGGACACCGAGCCGGTTCATCTCCCGCACGACCTCCTCCCCGAACCGGGTCAGCCCGGCCTCGCCGGCCCAGGCGGTGCCCGCGAGGGTGAGCACGCGCAGCCCGAGGTCCCGCAGGACGCGCAGGATGCCGAGGGACTCCTCCAGCGCGGCGCCGGGCGCGGGACCCAGCACCACCGCGACCCGGCCGCGGTTGCGCGCGTCGATGACCTGCCCCGCGGTCCGCACCAGCCGCAGTCCCTCCGGGTGCGCCTCGATGACCGTGCGCACCAGGTCCAGCTGCTCCAGGGCCGCCGCCACCGCGCACCCGCCGTCCGGCCCGTCGGGCAGGTGCAGCGACCAGAACAGGGCTCCGACGTGCCCTTCGCGCAACCGGGGCAGGTCCGTGTCGACGGCGGTCTCGCCCAGCTCCAGGTCGTACCAGGGCATGTGGCGCAGGGCCCAGGGCAGGCCGCTGTAGCCGTCGGCGACCGGGTGCTCGCCGAGCAGGGAGTGCGCCCGGGCCAGCAGGTCGGCGGCCGAGTCCTCCGCAGGGCCGTACCCCCGGCCGAACGACGCCGGTACGGGCGGAGGGGCGTCCGGCAGGACGTCGTCCTCGCCGACCTCGGTCGTGGTGGGGATGTCGTCCTGCAGGTCGGCCATGTCGGGCTCCGTACGTCGTCGCGGGCTACGTCGGTCGTGAGCTACGGCGTGCTGTGGCTGGCGTACCGACACGTTCGCACGGAGCGCGGTGAACCTTCCTGGTGAGTGGCGCGTTCGGGGGTACGCCGGGCGGGGCGGCCGGCCGCGCCGGCCGCCCCGCGTGGCGGCGGATCAGCCGCGCGTGCCGTCCAGCGACTCGATGGTGGCGAGGGAGGGGCCGCGCGTGGCCGACAGGTCCCGGGCGACGTCCTCCGCCGCACCCAGTACGCGCACCGCGTTCTGCCAGGTCAGCTTGGCCAGGTCGGTCTCGGACCAGCCGCGCCCGAGGAGCTCGGCGAGCAGGTTCGGGTAGCCGGAGACGTCGTCCAGGCCGTCCGGGGTGAAGGCGGTGCCGTCGTAGTCGCCGCCGATGCCGAGGTGGTCGATGCCGGCCGCCTCGCGCATGTGGTCCAGGTGGTCGGCCACCGTCGACACCGTGGCGACCGGGCGCGGGGTGCGCTCCTCGAAGGCGCGGTGGATCTTCATGGCCTCGGGGCTGGTGTCCAGGTGATGCAGGCCGTGGGCGCGCATGTTCTCGTCGGCCGCGGCCGTCCACTCCACCGCCGCCGGGAGCACGAACTTCGGCACGAAGGTCACCATCGCGACGCCGCCGTTGGCGGGCAGCCGCTCCAGGACGTCGTCGGGGATGTTGCGTGGGTGGTCGCACACGGCCCGGGCGGAGGAGTGGGAGAAGATCACCGGCGCCGCGGCGGCGTCCAGCGCGTCCCGCATCGTCGTCGCCGCGACGTGGGAGAGGTCGACGAGCATGCCGATGCGGTTCATCTCCCGCACGACCTCGCGGCCGAAGGCCGACAGGCCGCCGACGTTCGGCTCGTCGGTCGCGGAGTCGGCCCAGTCCACGTTGGAGTTGTGGGTGAGCGTCATGTAGCGCACGCCGAGGGCGTGCAGGGAGCGCAGGGTGCCCAGCGAGTTGGCGATGGAGTGGCCGCCCTCGGCTCCCATCAGGGAGGCGATACGGCCGTCGCGGCGGGCCGCCTCCATGTCCGCGGCCGTCAGCGCGGGCGCCAGCTGTGCCGGGTAGCGGGCCAGCAGCTGCCGGACGCAGTCGATCTGCTCCAGCGTGGCCGCCACCGGCTCCGGCTGCTCGCTCGGCACGTACACCGACCAGTACTGGGCGCCGACCCCGCCCTCGCGCAGCCGCGGCAGGTCGGTGTGCAGGTTCCCGTGCTGGTCGCCGGCGATGTCCAGGACGTCCAGGTCGTAGCCGGCGTGCTTGCGCAGCGCCCAGGGCAGGTCGTTGTGCCCGTCGACCACGGGGAACTCGCGCAGCAGCGCGCGGGCCGCGTCCAGCGGTGCCGATGGGGTCATCCGCGTCACTTCCCGAAGCCGAAGCCGCTCGCGCCCTCGACCTTGGTGCGCAGCCGCTTGCCCTTCTCGGTGGCCTGGTCGTTGAGGTCCTGCTGGAAGTCGCGCATCCGGTGCAGCAGGTCCTCGTCGTGCGCGGCGAGCATCCGGGCGGCGAGCAGACCGGCGTTGCGGGCACCGGCGACGGAGACCGTGGCGACCGGGACGCCGGCCGGCATCTGCACGATCGACAGCAGGGAGTCCATGCCGTCGAGGTACTTCAACGGCACGGGCACGCCGATGACCGGCAGCGGGGTCACGGAGGCGAGCATGCCGGGCAGATGGGCGGCGCCGCCCGCGCCCGCGATGATCACCTTCAGCCCGCGGTCGGCCGCCTGCTCGCCGTACGTGATCATCTCGCGGGGCATGCGGTGCGCGGAGACGACGTCGACCTCGTAGGCGATCTCGAACTCGTCCAGCGCCTTGGCGGCGGCTTCCATGACGGGCCAGTCGGAGTCCGACCCCATGACGATGCCAACAACGGGGCTCATTCGGTGATGGTGCCTCTCAGGTAGCCGGCTGCGTGACGGGCGCGTTCCAGCACGTCGTCCAGGTCGTCGCCGTAGGTGTTGACGTGTCCGACCTTGCGGCCGGGCTTCACGTCCTTGCCGTACATGTGGATCTTGAGCTTGGGGTCGCGGGCCATGCAGTGCAAGTACGCGGAGTACATGTCCGGGTAGTCGCCGCCCAGGACGTTGGCCATCACGGTCCACCGGGCGCGCGGGCGCGGGTCGCCCAGCGGCAGGTCCAGGACCGCGCGGACGTGGTTGGCGAACTGCGAGGTGATCGCGCCGTCCTGGGTCCAGTGGCCGGAGTTGTGCGGGCGCATCGCCAGTTCGTTGACGAGGACGCGGCCGTCGCGGGTCTGGAACAGCTCGACGGCGAGGTGTCCGACGACGCCCAGTTCCTTGGCGATCGACAGGGCCAGCTGCTCGGCGTGCAGGGCGAGATCCTCGTCCAGCGCGGGCGCGGGGGCGATCACGGTGTCGCACACGCCGTTGACCTGCTGCGACTCGACCACCGGATAGGCGACGGCCTGGCCGTGCGGGGAGCGTACGACGTTGGCGGCCAGCTCGCGGACGTAGTCGACCTTCTCCTCGGCGAGCACCGGGACACCGGCCCGGAACGGGTCGGCGGCCTCCTCGGCGCTCTCCACGACCCACACGCCCTTGCCGTCGTAGCCGCCGCGGACGGTCTTGAGGACGACCGGGAAGCCGTCGCCCTCGGCCGCGAACCGGACCACGTCCTGCGGGTCCGCCACGATCCGGTGCCGGGGGCACGGAATGCCGATCGCGTCGAGCTTCGCTCTCATCACCCCCTTGTCCTGGGCGTGCACCAGTGCGTCGGGTCCGGGACGCACGGGGATGCCGTCCGCCTCCAGGGCCCGGAGGTGCTCGGTGGGTACATGTTCGTGATCGAAAGTGATCACATCGCAACCGCGCGCGAACTCGCGCAGCGTGTCCAGGTCGCGATAGTCGCCGATGACGACATCGCTCACGACCTGCGCCGCGGAATCCTGAGGGGTGTCACAGAGAAGCTTGAACCTGATGCCCAACGGGATGCCCGCTTCGTGCGTCATACGCGCGAGCTGCCCCCCGCCGACCATGCCGACTACCGGGAACGTCACACCCCTAGCGTATCGGCCACACGGGGGCGGCCGGATCGCGTCCCTCTCACGATCTCTTACCCGGCACTTTCCCGCCTCTTTCCGATCCGTTTCCGGGGCGTGGCCCAGTCCACAGGCACCGGCGCGCCCGCCCGGCTAGCATGGCGGGGTTGACGAAACCTACCGACGGGAGCTGCACAGCCATGGAACCTCGTTCCTCGGGGCTGCAACGGCTCGTACGCGAGGTCGTCAAGTTCGGTGCCGTGGGCGGCGCCGGCGTCCTGGTCAATCTCGGTGTCTTCAACCTGGTCCGGCACGTCTCCGACCTGCCGGTGGTGCGGGCCGGCATCATCGCGACCGTCGTCGCCATCGTCTTCAACTACGTCGGCTTCCGGTACTGGACCTACCGGGACCGCGACAAGAGCGGCCGCACCAAGGAACTCACGCTGTTCCTGCTGTTCAGCCTGGTCGGCCTGGTGATCGAGAACGGCCTGCTCTACCTGGCGACCTACAGCTTCGGCTGGGACAGCCCGCTGCAGAGCAACGTCTTCAAGTTCGTCGGCATCGGCGTCGCGACCCTGTTCCGGTTCTGGTCGTACCGCAGCTGGGTGTTCCGGACGCTGCCGGCCCGGGAGACCGTGGCCAGCGCTGAATCGATTCTGAAGCAGGAGCCCCAGCAGCAGCCCGCCCCGCGGCAGCGCGTTCCGTAAGGCAGCCCGGCAGCGGCCCTGGAGGGGCTCAGCGGACCGTCGGCCGCTCCTCGTCCGCCTTGCGTGCGGGGGGCGTGCGGGACAGGAACAGACCGAAGACCGGGGGCTGCGCCTGGAGCAGCTCAAGCCGGCCGCCGTCGGCCTCCGCGAGGTCCCGGGCGACGGCGAGGCCGATGCCCGTGGAGTTCCGGCCGCTGATCGTGCGCTCGAAGATCCGCGCCCCGAGGTCGGCCGGCACGCCCGGCCCCTCGTCGGTGACCTCGATCACGGCCTGGTTGCCGGTGACCCGGGTGCGCAGGGCGACGGTGCCGCCGCCGTGCATGAGCGAGTTCTCGATCAGCGCGGCCAGCACCTGGGCGACCGCGCCCGGCGTGCCCACCGCCGTCAGATGCCGCTTGCCGGAGCTGACGACGGCCCGGCCGGCGCTGCGGTAGGCGGGCCGCCACTCGGCCAGCTGCTGCTGGATGACCTCGTCGAGGTCGAAGGAGACCGCGGAGCCGGTACGCGGGTCGCGCGAGTTCGTCAGCAGCCGCTCCACCACGTCGGTCAGCCGCTCCACCTGCGTCAGCGCGATGGTGGCCTCGTCCTTCACGGTGTCCGGGTCGTCGGTGAGGGTGATCTCCTCCAGCCGCATGGACAGGGCGGTCAGCGGTGTGCGCAGCTGGTGCGAGGCGTCGGCCGCGAGGCGCCGCTCGGCCGTCAGCATGCGCCCGATCCGCTCGGCGGAGGAGTCCAGCACATCGGCGACCCGGTCCAGCTCGGGGACGCCGTACCGCTTGTGCCGTGGGCGCGGGTCGCCGGAGCCGAGGCGCTCGGCGGTCTCGGCGAGGTCGGTCAGCGGGGAGGCGAGCCGGTTGGCCTGCCGTACGGCGAGCAGCACCGCGGCCACCACCGCGAGCAGCGCGACCAGCCCGATGATCAGCAGGGTCCGGCCGACCTCGCGGGTCACGGCGGAGCGGGGCTCCTGCACGGTGACCGTCTCGCCCTCCTCGCCGTGCTGCGTGGAGTGGATGGTGTCGCCCTCGGGCCTGCTGCCGATCTCGATGGGCGCCCTGCCCGGCATGCGGATGACCGCGTACTGGTCCTTGCTGACCGGGTTGCGCAGCACGTCCGCGTTCACGTTCTCGGCGGCGAGGATCCGGCTGTCCACGATGCTGGTCAGCCGGACCGCCTCCGACTCCACCCGCTCCTGGGCGCTGTTGCTGATGGTCCGCGTCTCGACGATCACCAGGGAGATGCCGAAGACGGCGATCACCACGAGGACGACGGCGAGGGTGGACTGGATGAGACGTCGGCGCATGCTCCGCTACCTGTGGCCTGTGGTGGTGGCTGGGCGAGGGCTCAGCTCTTCTCGAAGCGGAAGCCCACGCCGCGCACCGTCGCGATGTACCTCGGGTTCGCCGCGTCGTCGCCGAGCTTCTTGCGCAGCCAGGAGATGTGCATGTCGAGGGTCTTGGTCGACGACCACCAGGTGGTGTCCCAGACCTCGCGCATCAGCTGGTCCCGGGTGACCACCCGGCCGGCGTCCCGCACCAGCACCCGCAGCAGGTCGAACTCCTTGGCGGTCAGCTGGAGTTCCTCGTCGCCCATCCAGGCGCGGTGCGACTCGACGTCGATCCGCACCCCGTGGGTGGCCGGCGGCTGCTGCGGCTCCGCGGCGCCGCGCCGCAGCAGCGCCCGCACCCGGGCGAGCAGTTCGGCGAGCCGGAAGGGCTTGGTGACGTAGTCGTCGGCGCCCGCGTCCAGACCGACGACGGTGTCCACCTCGTCGGCCCGCGCGGTCAGGATGAGGATCGGCACGGTGTGACCGTCGGCACGCAGCCGGCGGGCGACCTCCAGGCCGTCCATCCCGGGCAGGCCCAGGTCCAGCACGACCAGGTCGACGCCGCCCTGCATTCCGGCGTCGAGCGCGGCGGGTCCGTCCTCGCGCACCTCGACCTCGTAACCTTCCCGGCGCAGTGCGCGGGCCAGCGGCTCCGAGATGGACGCGTCGTCCTCGGCGAGCAGTACACGGGTCATGAGGTGATGGTAGACCGCCCGCGAGGGCTGCCGGGGTGTGATCGGTTCCCGGGATTCTTACCTTCCCGCCCTGCTGGTACGAACCATTGAACTGGAGGTGCGATCGTAGAAGGGACCTTCGGACCCGGTCGCGCGGTTCCCGCGACACCTGTGATCCGCGTCTCAAGTCCTTCCATTTCCGGCGGTGTCCTGCCGTATGGTGACCTGAACGCCTGTAGTACACCCGGGGGCCTTCGGCGGACCAGACGCTGAAGGTCTCTTTCGTGTGCGGGCTGGCGCAGACCAGCCTTGAAAGGAATGACCTCTGGCCGGGCTCCGGACGCAGCGACGCGTCGGGGCGTGGATCCCGGTGGTCGCCGTCGCCACTTCGCGATCCGGAGTGGACTCCCCCTGGGCGTGGGGGTGGACGACCGACCCTGCCGGTGCCGGCCGCACCCCACCGGGCGCGCAACGCTCCAGCCGCGCGTCCCGATCAGCAAGGAACGACCATGGCGTCCAGCCTGACGAAGGACTCGGTCCGACCGGGCACCCCCGGTTCCGAGAAGACCTTCTTCGGCCACCCCCGCGGACTGGCCACTCTCTTCATGACCGAGATGTGGGAGCGCTTCAGCTTCTACGGCATGAGGGCCCTGCTCGTCGTCTACCTGCTCTCCGGCGGCCCCGACGCCGACAAGGGCAGCATGGGCGGCGGCCTGGGCATGGACCTGGCCACGACGACCGCGATCTACTCGGTCTACCTGTCGATGGTGTACCTGCTCGCCATGCCCGGCGGCTGGCTGGGCGACCGCGTCTGGGGCCCCCGCAAGACCGTCGCCATCGCCGCGATCACGATCATGGCCGGCCACCTGGTGCTGGCGCTGCCCGGCGGTCAGGCGCCCTTCTTCGCCGGTCTGGGACTCGTGGCGCTCGGCTCCGGTCTGCTGAAGGCCAACATCTCCACCATGGTCGGCCACCTGTACGACGGGCCGGACGACCCGCGCCGTGACGGTGGCTTCACGATCTTCTACATGGGCATCAACCTGGGTGCCTTCTTCGCGCCGCTGATCATCGGCACGGTCGGCCAGGAGGTCAACTGGCACCTCGGCTTCGGCCTCGCCGCGGTCGGCATGGCCATCGGTCTCGCCGCGTTCCTGCTCGGCACCCGCAACCTGAGCCCGCAGAGCAACGTCGTCCCGAAGCCGCTGGCGGCCGAGGAGCGCGCGTCCTGGCTGCGCAAGGGCCTGATCTGGCTGGCCGTCGCCGCCGTCTTCTACGGCGTCGTCGGCTTCACCGGTCACTTCACCCTGAACTGGGCGATGATCCCGCTGACCGTGATCGGTCTGATCATCCCGGCCGGTGTGCTGCTGCGCATCAAGCGGGACAAGGACCTCTCGGACGTCGAGCAGTCCAAGATGACCGGCTACATCTGGTTCTTCGTGGCCGCCGCCGTCTTCTGGATGATCTACGACCAGGGTGGCTCCACCGTCCAGGCGTTCGGTGAGAAGAAGGCCGCCGGCTCGCTGTTCGGCCTGGACTTCCCGTCCTCGTGGTACCAGTCGCTGAACCCGGTGTTCATCATGGCGCTGGCGCCGGTCTTCGCCTGGATCTGGCTGTGGCTGGCCCGCAAGGGCAAGGAGCCGAGCACGGTCGCGAAGTTCGCCGCCGCCCTGTTCTTCATCGGCGTCTCGTTCTTCTTCTTCCTGCTGCCGCTGGGTCTGGCCTCGGACGGCACCAAGGTCAGCCCGATGTGGCTGGTGGGCATCTACCTGATCCAGACCGTCGGCGAGCTGTGCCTGTCGCCGGTCGGCCTGTCGGTCACCACCAAGATGGCTCCGGCCAAGTACGCCAGCCAGATGATGGGCGTCTGGTTCCTCGCGGTCACCGCGGGCGACTCGATCACCGGCCTGCTGTCCAACTCGGCCATCGCCGGCGTCGACCTGAACGGGTCCGGCGCGGTGCTGGTGGAGGCGATCCTCGCCGCCGTCGCGGGCGTCGCGGTCTACATGTACCGCCGCAACGTGAAGTCCCTGATGGGCGACGTGCACTGACCTGACACACCAGGCTCCGCCGGAGGGCCACCGCGTCGTCGGACGCGGTGGCCCTCTTCGCGTCGCGCAGGGGCCGCTAGCGGGTCCTGCGCCCCGGCAGGAAGGTGAACACCGCGCCGCCCAGCAGGATCGCCGTGCCCGCCACCAGGCCCAGCGCCTTCAGCGCACCGTGGTCGCCGGCCCCGGTCTCGGCGAGACCGCCGTCGCCGCCGGCCCCGCTGCCGCTCGTACCGGTGCCACCGCTCGTACCGGTGCCACCGCTCGTGCCGGTGCCGCCGCCGGACGTCGAGGTGCCGCCCGCGGCGCCGCCGGGCTGCCCGGTCGTGTCCAGGGTGAGCGAGACCGCCGTCTTCGCCGGCGTGCACGTGGTGGTCGTACCGAGCGCCTTGACGGTCAGCACGCCCGGGGACAGCGTCGAGGAACCGCTCGCGCCGGGCTTGTAGGTACCGGTGAGGTCGGGGATCGCGATCGGGTCGCCCGCCTTGACGGGGCTCGCGTTGGCCGGCCCCTCCACGTGCACCGTGCCCTTGTCGGCGCCGCCCAGCACCACCTCCATGGACGGCTTCACGGAGTCCTTCGGGATCTCGGCGGGGCTGTCCATCACCGACTTCTTGAACTGCACGGTCAGCGTGTAACTCCCGCCGTTCTTCCGGGCGTTGATCTGCACCGGTGAGACCGCCTGCTTGTCGCCGATCGGGGTCTTGCAGGCGTAGGGGACCTGCACCTCCTTGCCGGTGAAGTCGGTCTGGCCGGTCCCGCCGGTCGCCGTCGGGGTGGCGGTGGCGGTGGCGGTGTGCGTCGGGGTGGCCGAGCCGGTGGGGGTCGCGGTTCCGGTGGGCGTCGCGGTCCCGGTGGGCGTCGCGGTGGAGGTGCCGCCGCCGGCCGCCGTCACCCGGATCGTCGCCGCCTTTTGCACGGTCTCCTTGGGCGCGCACTTGGTGTCGGTCGACATCGCGTTGACGGTGTACGCGTCCGGGGTGAGCGTCACCTCGCCCGCCGTGGTCAGCTTCAGGGTGCCCTTCATGTCCGAGAGCACCATGGCACCGCCCTTCGGTACGGCGGGGTTCTCCCGGGGCCCCCGCAGCGCGACGTCGGCGGTCTGCGCGCCGGCCGCCTTCAGCACACCGGACGGCTGGACGGAGTTCGCGGGCAGGTCGATGATGTCCGGGTTCCTGGAGGCGGCCTGGACGAACTTCCATCCGATGTCCACCGTGTCACCGACCTTCGCCGTGGCCGGCGCGGTGATCTCGACCTTCGTGGTGCCGTCGACGGGGTCGATGCCCGCGGGCGGCACGCAGTGGGTGGCGTACGACACCTCGGCCGCCTGTGCGGGGGCCACCGCGGGGCCCAGCAGGACGCCCCCCGCGCAGAGCACCAGCAGGGCGCCCGTGCTCCCGGCCGTCGTGCCTCTCCTTCGCATGCTCACGTGGGTCCCTTCGTGGTGGGAGTCGTAGGACTCGTCGGGCTGTCGTCGTGCGGTGCGGAGGACCGGCCTGCCGGGGCGCCCGGAGCGGAGTCCGGGGTGAACCACGGCAGGGCCGGGGGCGGGCCGGCCGGATCGGCCGCGGGGGCCTGGGATCCGGCGGTGCGGGGGCGCGGCAGGGGCAGGCGCGCGAGCGCGGCGGGCCGGGACGGCGCCGCCGGTGGCCGGGGCC
>NZ_WWJT01000075.1 GCF_009865385.1 Streptomyces sp. SID486
CCCGGCCGCCGCGGCCCGGCCGTCGGGACATCGGCGGCCGGGACATCGGTGGCCGGGCCGCAGCAGGTCGGCGTTTCCGCAGGTGGAACGCGTGCGGAGGATGCCTCGCCGGTCTCCCGGGAGGGACGCCCCCGCACGCACCCCTCCGGGACGGCTCCCGGCCCCGCCCGGGGCGCGCAACGAATCGCCGTCCGCCCCACTTTCCACGCAACGAACAGCGCACCCGCGCGCAACGGCTCCTTCTTGTCCGGCCGCGCGCCCCGACCGTACGGTCTATTCGGCCCCCTACCCCCCGTCCGGTGAGGATCCCGCATGCGCACCGCCCTGCTCCAGAGCTCCGGCCGCCCCGGCTCCGTCGTCGAGAACCTCAAGGTCCTCGACGAGGCCGCGGGCCGGGCCGCCGCCTCGGGCGCCGGTCTGCTGGCCGCGCCGGAGATGTTCCTCACCGGGTACGCGATCGGCGACGACATCGCGCGCCTCGCCGAGCCCGCCGACGGTGACTCCGCCGACGCGGTCGCCGAGATCGCCGCCCGGCACGGCCTGGCGATCGTCTACGGCTACCCGGAGCGCGACGGCGGGACCGTCTACAACTCCGCCCAGCTGATCTCCGCCGACGGCACCCGGCTCGCGAACTACCGCAAGACCCACCTCTTCGGCTGCTTCGAGCGCGACCACTTCACGCCGGGCGAGCAGCAGGTCGTCCAGGCCGAGCTGAACGGCCTCACCGTGGGCCTGCTGATCTGCTACGACGTCGAGTTCCCGGAGAACGTCCGCGCCCACGCCCTGGCCGGCACCGACCTCCTCGTCGTCCCGACCGCGCAGATGCACCCCTTCCAGTTCGTCGCCGAGTCGATGATCCCGGTGCGGGCCTTCGAGAACCAGATGTACGTCGCCTATGTCAACCGGGTCGGTGAGGAGGGGGAGTTCGAGTTCGTCGGCCTCTCCGTCCTCGCCGGCCCCGACGGCGTCGCCCGCACCCGCGCCGGCCGCGCCGAGCAGCTGGTGGTCGCCGACGCCGACCCCGGCTTCCTGGCCGCCTCCCGGGAGAACAACCCGTACCTGCAGGACCGCCGCCCGGGCCTGTACGGCTCCCTCGTCTGAGCCGCCCCCACAGCTTCCCCCGTTTCACCACGCGCAAGGAGTCCGTACCCCCATGACGTCCACGGTGCCCAACGCCGTCGAGCACACCGACGAGCAGCAGCCGCCGATCACCATGTTCGGCCCGGACTTCCCCTACGCCTACGACGACTTCCTCGCGCACCCGGCCGGCCTCGGCCAGGTCCCGGCGACCGAGCACGGCACCGAGGTCGCGATCATCGGCGGCGGCCTGTCCGGCATCGTGGCCGCGTACGAGCTGATGAAGATGGGCCTCAAGCCCGTCGTCTACGAGGCCGACCAGATCGGCGGCCGGCTGCGCACGGTCGGCTTCGAGGGCTGCGGTGATCAGACGGAGGGGCTGACCGCCGAGATGGGCGCGATGCGCTTCCCGCCGTCCTCCACCGCCCTCCAGCACTACCTCGACATGGTGGGCCTGGAGACCCGGCCGTTCCCGAACCCGCTGGCCGAGGCGACCCCGTCGACCGTCGTGGACCTCAAGGGCGAGTCGCACTACGCCGAGACCGTCGACGACCTGCCCCAGGTGTACCGGGACGTCGCCGACGCCTGGAACAAGTGCCTGGAAGAGGGCGCCGACTTCTCCGACATGAACCGCGCGATGCGCGAGCGGGACGTCCCGCGCATCCGTGAGATCTGGGCGAAGCTGGTCGAGAAGCTCGACAACCAGACCTTCTACGGCTTCCTCTGCGACTCCGAGGCGTTCAAGTCCTTCCGGCACCGGGAGATCTTCGGGCAGGTCGGCTTCGGCACCGGCGGCTGGGACACCGACTTCCCGAACTCCATCCTGGAGATCCTGCGGGTCGTCTACACCGAGGCCGACGACCACCACCGCGGCATCGTCGGCGGCTCCCAGCAGCTGCCGCTGCGCCTGTGGGAGCGCGAGCCGGAGAAGATCGTCCACTGGCCGTACGGCACCTCGCTGAAGACGCTCCACGCGGACGGCGAGCCGCGTCCGGCGGTGACCCGGCTGCACCGCACCGCGGGCAACCAGATCACCGTCACCGACGCGGACGGTGACATCCGCACCTTCAAGGCGGCGATCTTCACCGCCCAGTCCTGGATGCTGCTGTCCAAGATCGCCTGCGACGACTCGCTGTTCCCGATCGACCACTGGACCGCGATCGAGCGCACCCACTACATGGAGTCCTCGAAGCTCTTCGTCCCGGTGGACCGGCCGTTCTGGCTGGACAAGGACGAGGAGACCGGCAGGGACGTCATGTCGATGACGCTCACCGACCGCATGACCCGCGGCACCTACCTGCTGGACGACGGCCCGGACAAGCCCGCCGTCATCTGCCTCTCCTACACCTGGTGTGACGACAGCCTGAAGTGGCTGCCGCTGTCCGCGAACGAGCGGATGGAGGTCATGCTGAAGTCGCTCGGCGAGATCTATCCGAAGGTGGACATCCGCAAGCACATCATCGGCAACCCGGTGACGGTCTCCTGGGAGAACGAGCCCTACTTCATGGGCGCGTTCAAGGCCAACCTGCCCGGCCACTACCGCTACCAGCGGCGCCTGTTCACCCACTTCATGCAGGACCGGCTGCCGGCGGACAAGCGGGGCATCTTCCTGGCCGGCGACGACATCTCCTGGACGGCAGGCTGGGCCGAGGGTGCGATCCAGACGGCACTGAACGCGGTCTGGGGCGTCATGCACCACTTCGGCGGCGAGACCGACGCGACGAACCCGGGCCCGGGTGACGTCTACGACGAGATCGCGCCGGTGGAGCTTCCCGAGGACTGACCCGGGAACGGAGCGGGACGCGGCCGGCCGGCCGGCCGGCCGCGGACTCCAGGGCCGGCCTCCCGCCGGTACGGTGAGCGGTCAGCCAGCCGGTGACGGGTCAGTCGGCGAGCGGTCAGCTGGTGACGGGGCCAGGCGGCGAGCGGTCAGCCGGTGAGGGGGCCAGGCGGCGAGCGGCCAGTCGGTGAGCGGTCAGTCGGCGAGCGGGGTCAGCAGCATCCGGCCCGCGAAGCCGACCGCCGCGTCCAGGCGTTCGGTGAACTCCTCGGCGACGTCGGCGCAGTGCCGCAGCGCCCACAGGGCGCGTGCCGCGGTCCAGGTCGCGTCCCGGGCCCGCTCCAGGCTCCAGGAGCCGAGCAGATGGGTGAGCGGATCGGCGATCTGGAGCAGGTCCGGGCCCGGCATCAGATCCTCGCGGATGCGCTCCTCCAGCGCCCCGAGCAGCTCGCCGACCCGGTCGAACTCGTCCTCCAGGTCGGCCGGCCGGCAGCCGAGCGCGCGGCACGCGTCGACCACGGCGAGGGCCAGATCGTGCCCGATGTGGGCGTTGATGCCGGCCAGCGCGAACTGCAGCGGCCGGACCCCGGGGTGGCGGCGGAGCTGGAACAGGGGCCGCCAGCAGGCGGGCGGCCGGCGGTCCGCGGTGGCCGCGTCGACCGCCGCCAGGTACCGCTCGGCGAACCGCACGTCCAGCGCGCTCGCCGCACGCGGGTCGGGGAACTCCCCGGCGGTCAGCCGACGGCCCACCTCCTCGGTGACGGCGAGGTAGACGCGGTTGAACACAGCGACGCCGTCCCGGGCGGGCAGGGTCGCGTCGAGCGCGCGCATCCGCGCGACGACGGTGTCGACGGAGGTCGTGAGGTGTGCCGGCTGCGCCATGGGGGAAGCGTCCCAGTCCGTGGCCGCCCGGCGCGCCCACCGGTCCGGCGCTTCGCCGGAACGGGGTAACGCCGGGCCCGGTGTGCGCGGCGGTGCGCCTACGAGCCGCTGCCCGGCGCGCGGGTGTCCGTCCCGGCGTCGTAGGAGGACGTGCCCTCGTCCAGCAGCGGCTGCTGCGTCTTCAGGTGGGCCGGGGCGAAGGCGCGCAGGGCGTGGTAGCCGGTGATGACGACCAGGGTGCCGAGGGCGATGCCGCTGAGCGAGAAGTTGTCGGAGAACTTCATGCTCACGTTGCCCACCCCGATGATGATGCCCGCGGCGGCCGGCACCAGGTTCAGCGGGTTGCGCAGGTCCACCTTGGCGTTGAGCCAGATCTGGGCGCCGAGCAGGCCGATCATGCCGTAGAGGATGACGGTGATGCCGCCGAGGACACCGCCCGGGATGGCCGCCACGATCGCGCCGAACTTCGGGCAGACACCGAAGAGCAGGGCGAAGCCGGCGGCGGCCCAGTAGGCGGCGGTGGAGTAGACGCGGGTCGCGGCCATCACACCGATGTTCTCCGAGTAGGTGGTGTTCGGCGGCCCGCCGACGGCCGTGGAGAGGACGGAGGCGACGCCGTCCGCCGAGATCGCCGTGCCGAGCTTGTCGTCCAGCGGATCGCCGGTCATCTCGCCGACCGCCTTGACGTGACCGGCGTTCTCGGCGACCAGGGCGATGACCACCGGCAGGGCGACAAGGATCGCCGACCACTGGAACGAGGGCCCGTGGAAGGACGGCAGCCCGATCCAGTCCGCCTTGGAGACGCCGGAGAGGTCCAGCCGCCAGTGGTCGGCGACCTTGCCGCTGGGGCTCATGGAGTGGATCTTCCCGAAGGCCCGGTCGAACACCCAGGAGACGCCGTAGCCGAAGACCAGGCCGAGGAAGATCGCGATGCGCGACCAGAAACCGCGCAGACAGACGACCGCCAGAGCGGTGAAGGCCATCACCAGCAGGGCGGTCCACTGGTCCTGCGGCCAGTAGGTGGACGCGGTCACCGGCGCCAGGTTGAAGCCGATCAGCATGACGACCGCGCCGGTCACGATCGGCGGCATGGCGGCGTGGATGATCCGCGCGCCGAACCGCTGCACGGCGAGGCCCACCAGGAACAGCACGACGCCGACGACGAGGACCGCGCCGGTCACGGTGGCGCTCGTACCGCCCTGGGCGCGGATGACGGCGGCCACACCCACGAACGACAGGGAGCAGCCGAGGTAGCTCGGCACCCGGCCGCGGGTGGCCAGCAGGAAGATCGCGGTCGCGACACCCGACATCATGATCGCGAGGTTGGGGTCCAGCCCCATCAGTACGGGGGCGACGAAGGACGCGCCGAACATCGCGACCACGTGCTGGGCGCCCAGGCCCACGGTGCGGGGCCAGGAGAGCCGTTCGTCGGGGCGTACCACCGCTCCGGGCGCGGGCGTGCGCCCGTCACCGTGCAGTTTCCAGCGCACGCCGAGGTCCATGGTGGGGTTTCGCTTTCTTACGTACGTGAAGACGGTCCGGACCATTGTCAGGGGTAACCGGTGGCTCTACGCTCGCACGGTCCTGTTCGTGAACCGAGTTCATGTATCTGATCGATGATCGTCGTCGCCGACCGGGATGACGGTCGTCGTCCGGAAGATCGGAGCGCTCGATGAGTGGAAGATCCCGCGCGGCCGTCCTGCTGGCCGCGGTGATGACGTTCGGGGCCGCGCTCGTCCCGTCCGCCCACGCCGCTCCCCGGGTTCCGCGGACCGCCGTGCTCGACGGTGTCCGCCTGGAGCTGACCCGGGCCCGCACGCACCACGACCCCGCGCTCCGGCGCGCCCTCGCGAGCCTGACCGCCCGGGCGGACGCCTGGCTGGGCCAGGGGCCCTGGACGGTCGTCGACAAGCCGAGACCGGCCCCCGGCGGCGACGTCCACGACTATCTGAGCCAGGCCCCCTACTGGTGGCCCACGATCGCCCCCACCGCCGGCAACCCCTGGGGCTGCCCCTACGTCCAGCGTGACGGACAGCGCAATCCCGAGGTCGACGCCGGCACGGACCGCCAGGACGTCGAGAAGGTCTTCGACTCGGCGTACGACCTCTCCCTCGCCTGGTACTACACCGGCAGGCGCGGCTACGCCGAGAAGGCCGGACAGATCCTGCGCACGTGGTTCCTGGACCCGGCCACCCGGATGAACCCGAACCTGGACCACGCCCAGTTCATCCCCTGCAAGTACGACGGCCGGTCCATCGGCGTCATCGACTTCTCGCAGTCGTACACCGCCGTCCTGGACGCCCAGGCCCTCCTCGCCACCGGCGCGCCCGGCTGGACGGCCCGGGACCGGGCCGCCATGACCGGGTGGAACAAGGACTTCCTCGGCTGGCTGCGGGACAGCGCCTTCGGCCGGGAGGAGGGCGCCGCCGCCAACAACCACGGCACCTTCTACGACATGCAGCTCGCCGCCCTCGCCTACGCCACCGGCGACACCGCCCTCGCCCGGCGGACCGTGCTGGAGGCGGGTGCCCGCCGGATCGCCCCGCAGATCGCGGCCGACGGCAGCCAGCCCCAGGAACTGGCCCGCACCCGCAGCTGGCACTACTCGACCTTCGACCTGGTCGCCTACACCCGGCTCGCGGCCATCGGCCGGCACGTGGGCGTGGACCTCTGGGACTACCGCGGCCCCGACGGCCAGAGCCTGGCCGACGCGGTCCGCTACCTGCTGCCGGCCGCGACCGGCAGGGCCGCCTGGCCGCACCCCGAGCTGGAGTTCCGGCGCTACGCGGCGACCGACGTGGTGCACGCGGCGGCCGACGCCGGCGACCCGGCCGCACGGCGGGCCGTCCCCGGGCTCCAGGCGCCCCCCGGGGGAGACCTGTGGGCACTGCGGCCCGCCGCCGAGCAGCTGGACTCGATAGCGGGCTGATCCGCGCCGGGCCGGGGGACCCCCGGGCGGGTGTGCGCTGCCGACCCCGGGCCACGGTGTCCCGGGGTCGGTGACGCGGTGTCATCGAGTGCGGCGGCGGCCGCGGCGTCCAGAGCCGGCGATCCGGTGCGGTCGAGTCCGGGTCGCGGTGTCCCGGGCCGGTGACGCGGTGTGGTGGGGCCGCGATGTCCCGGGCTGGTGACGCGGTGTGGTGGGTCTGTGGTGTCCCGGGCCGGTGACGCGATGTGGTGGGTCTGTGGTGTCCCGGGCCGGTGACGCGATGTGGTGGGGCTGCGGTGTCCCGGGCCGGTTACGCGATGTGGTGGGGCTGTGGTGTCCCGAGCCGGTGACGCGGTGTGGTGGGGCCGTGGTGTCCCGGGCGGGTGGCGAGGTGTGGTCGGGCCGTGGTGTCCCGGGCCGGTGATCCGGTGCGGTCGAGGCCGGGCCGCCTCCCGGAGGCGGGCCCGTCGGCGTCTGAGCGGTCGCTTAGTATGGTGCGGTACCGGGGGTGCCGCCACCCCGCCCGCGCTGCTCAGGAGCCCTTCCCGTGACCGCCGAAGCCCCGACCGCCCCCGCCGTCTCGCATGGCCGGCTGATCCCCGTCACCGTCCACTTCGACGACCTCGACGCGCTCGGGCTGCTGCACAACGCCCGCTACCCGCTGATGGTCGAGCGCGCCTGGACCGAGCTGTGGAACGAGCACGGCGTCCGCTTCGACGGCGACTGGGTGGCGGCCGGCGACGCCTGCAACGCCGTCCGTGAACTGTCCATCGGATACGAGGCCCCGGTCACCCGCCCGGGCACCTACGCGGTCCACCTCTGGCTGGAGCGGCTCGGCACCACCGGCCTGACCTACGGCTTCCGGTTCTGCTCGGCCGACGGGGCCGAGACGTACGCCCGGGGCACCCGGGTACTGGTCCGGCTGGACGCGACGACCATGCGTCCCGCGCCCTGGAGCGAGGACTTCAGGGCCGCGGGCCGGGCGCTGCTGCGGCCCGCGGGCTGACCTCCGCACGGCCCCCGCGCTCGGCGGTGCGCAGCACTCCCGCGAACGCCGCGAGCCCGCACGCCAGCGCCGTCACCACGCAGAACGACACCATCAGGCTGGTCGCCTGGGCCACCCCGCCGATCAGGCTCGGCGCGATCAGCCCCGAGGTGTAGGTGATGGTCGCCACGCCCGCGATGGCCTGGCTGGGGTTGGGGCCGGAGTGCCCGGCCGCCGCGAAGCACAGCGGCACTACCACCGCGATGCCGAGCCCCATCAACGCGAACCCGGCCATCGCCACCGCCGGGTGCCCGGCGAGCACGACCAGCAGGCCGCCCAGCACGGCGAGGACACCGCCCGCGCGCACCGTGCGGACCGCGCCGAACCGGTTCACCACGGCGTCGCCGGCGATCCGTACCACCGCCATGGTCAGCATGAACCCGGTGGTCGTGGCCGCCGCCAGTCCGGCCGAGCTGTCCAGCCGGTCCCGCAGGAACACCGCCGACCAGTCCAGGCTGGCGCCCTCGGCGAAGACCGCGCAGAAGCCGACCGCGCCGATCAGCAGCGCGGAGCGCGGCGGCAGCGCGAACCGCGGGGGCGGTTCCTCGTCCGCGGCGGGCTGGAGGTCCGGCACCCACCGGCAGGCCGCGAACCCGAGCAGGGTGAGGACGGCCGACGCGAGGGCGAAGTGCAGGCGCGCGTCGGCGCCGAGATGGGCGGCGAGGGTGCCGGCCGCCGAGCCGGTCAGGGCGCCCGCGCTCCACATGCCGTGCAGCCCCGACATGATCGACCTGCCGAGCAGCCGCTCCACCTCCACGCCGAGCGTGTTCATCGAGACGTCGGCCATGCCCGAGGCCGCCCCGTAGGTGAACATCGCCAGGCACAGGGTGACCAGATCCGGCGCGACGGACGGCAGCGTCAGCGACAGCGTCCACAGCGCCAGCAGCCCGCGCAGGGCCGTACGGCTCCCGAAGCGATGGCTGATCCGGCCGGCCAGCGGCATCGCGCAGGAGGCGCCGAACGCCGTGAAGGCCAGCGCGACCCCCAGCTGTCCCGTGCCGAGCGAGGCGTGCTCCTGGACCCACGGCACGCGCGTCGCGAACGAACCGGTCACGGCGCCGTGCACGGCGAACACGGCCGCCACGGCGTACCGGGCGCGCCTCACGTCGTCGTGCGGATGGCTCACGTCAGTCATGTCCCCGTCCCTCCCGAGGGTGCCCCGTCCTGCCTCCCCGCAACGCCGCGTAAACTATCAGGAAGCCTGCCTGATAGATAGCGGGCAGCGTCCCGTGTGTTCGGCCGGTCCCCACCGATCTGGGAGGATTCCCGTCATGCCCGCAACACCGAGCACCGCCCGGGCCATCAACGACCGGCTGGCCCTGCGGCTGTTGCAGCAGGAAGGCCCGCTCACGGCAGGGCAGCTGAAGCAACAGACCGGACTGTCCCGGCCCACGGTCGCCGACCTGGTCGACCGGCTCACGGCCGCCGGACTGATCACGGTGGTCGGCGAGTCCGGCGAGCAGCGCCGGGGACCCAACGCCCGGCTCTACGGCATCGTGGCCGACCGCGCCCACCTCGCCGCGCTCGACGTCCGCACCGAAGGGGTCTTCGTCCTCGTCTCCGACCTGGTGGGACGGGTGCTCGCCGAGGCGTCCGCGCCGATCGGCGGGGACACCGGGACCGGGCCCGCGGTGGAACAGGCGGTGAGCGCGGTGGAGAGCGCGGCCAAGGAGGCCGGTGCCGGCCGGCTGCACACCGTCGGCATCGGCGCGCCCGGCCTCATCGACCCGGCCACCGGCGACCTCAGGGACTCGGCCGGCCTGCCCGCCTGGCACCGCAGCCTGGCCGCCGCGCTCCAGGACCGGCTGCCCGGTGCGCGGGTCACCCTCGAGAACGAGACCAACCTGGCCGCCCTGGCCGAACAGCGCGAGGGCGCCGCCCGGGACCGGAGCACCTTCGTCCTGCTCTGGCTGGGGCATGGCGTCGGCGCCGCGGTGGTCCTGGACGGAACCCTGCGCCGCGGTGCGTCCGGCGGCACCGGCGAGATCGGCTTCCTGCCGGTCCCGGGCACCCGCGCGCTGCCCTCGGCGACCGACTGTGAGGGCGGTTTCCACTCACTGACCGGGGCGGCGGCGGTCACCGCGCTGGCGGCGGAGTGCGGACGGCCGGTGTCCGGGCCGGCCGACGGGCCGGGGGCGGCCCTGGCGGTCCGGGCCGCGGTGGCGGAGGTGGCGGGGGAGTCCATGGCGGTCCGGGCCCCGGCGGCGGGGGAGTCCCTGCCGGCCGAGGCGTCCCCCGCCCGCCGTTTCCTGCACACCCTGGCCGACCGGGTCGCCGTCGGAGCCGCCTCCGTCGTGGCCGTCCTGGACCCCGGCTGCGTCGTGCTCGGCGGCGAGGTCGGACACGCCGGGGGCGCGGTGCTCGCCGGGCTGGTGGAGGACCGGCTGCGCCGGATGTCACCCCTGCCGACCGAGGTGCGGGCGAGCGGCCTCGGCGGCGGCGCCGTACTGCGCGGAGCACTGCTGACCGCCCGGGACCGGGCGCAGGACGAGCTGTTCGCGCCACACGGGCGCTAGCCCCGGCCCGTCGGCCGGCCCGGACACCGGCCGTCCCGCCTTCTTCCGGGTCAGGCCGGCCCGCCCGTCGGGCTCCCTCCGAACCGTGCGGCCAGGTACTCCTCGAACGTCACCTCGCCCACGGCCCGGTCGGGGGCCAGGTGGCCGCCCGAGCGGAAGGCCCGGTAGGTGCCGCCGGCGAGCGGCACCCGCACCACCGGGCGGCGGCGGCCGGTCGCGCGCAGATAGGCGCGGGCCAGCGAGTCCAGCCCGCGGACCTCCGGACCGGCCATGTCCGGCACCCGTCCGGCCGGGGCCCCGAGCGCCAGCTCCACCAGCCGTCCGGCCACCTCGGCGACCTCGACCGGCTGGTCCGGCACCCCCGCCGGGACCGCCAGCACGGGCGACTTGGCCAGCCTCTCGAAGAGCGTGACCAGCAGGTCGTGGAACTGCGTCGCCCGCAGCACCGTCCAGCCGAGCCCCGACTCCTCGATCAGCCGCTCCACCGCCAGCTTGGTGCGGTAGTAGCCCATCGGCACCCGGTCGACGCCCACGATGGAGATGTAGACCAGATGGCCCACCCCGGCCCGCCGCGCCGCCGCGAGGAGGTTGCGGGCCGCCCGGTCGTCACCGCCCCCCTGTGTGCTCGCGCAGTGCACGACCGTCTCCGCACCGGCCAGGGCCGCGTCCAGGCCGGCTCCGCCCGTGCGCAGGTCGACGGCGTAGGGCCGCGTGCGCCGGCTGAGCACCCGGACCTCGTGCCCGTCCGCCCGCAGCCGCTCCGTGACGAGCCGGCCGAGGGTTCCGGTACCGCCGGTCACCAGGATCGTGGTCATGCCGTTCTCCGTCCCTTCGGACACCGGGCGCTCCCCACCGGAGCGCCCTCCTCCAGCCAGGACCGGACAGCCCCCCGGAAACGTGACAACCCGCGGGGACGCCCTTCCACCGGATCCGCCGGCGCGCGGGCCGACCCGTGTGAACTGGCCTCCGTGCATGGGTTTCACCGGCGTGCGGGTCGGCCCCGCGCGCACCGGCGTCGTTCCACCGGTCTCATCGGCGTGCGGGCCGGCCCCGCGCGCACCGGCGTCCCTCCACCGGTCTCACCGGCGCGCGAGCTGGCCCCGCGCGAACTCCAGCTTGTCCGGGTTCACCACCGCCCGTGCCTGCCCGATCAGCCCGTCCCGCAGCTCGAAGACGACCAGACCCACCAGCGTGCCGCCCGTCCACGCGACCAGCGCGCCCTCCCCGTTGACCTCCGCCGCCGTGAAGTCGAGACCGGCCGTGAACCGCCGGGTGATGCCCACCAGGAAGCGGATGGTCTTCTCCCGGCCCTCGATCGGGCGCAGGGCCGCCGTGACCTTGCCGCCCCCGTCGGCCCACCAGGTCACGTCCGCGGCGAGCAGCCGTTCCAGGCCGGCGAGATCACCCTCGCGGGCGGCCGTGATGAACGACCTGACCAGTTCCTCCCGCCGCTGCGGAGCCGCGTCGAAACGGTTCCCGGGCACGGTGACCCGCGCCGCCGCCCGCCGGTACAGCTGGCGGCAGTTGGCCTCGCTCAGCGCCAGGACGTCCGCGATCTCCCGGTGGGCGTAGCCGAACGCCTCGCGCAGGACGTAGACCGCCCGTTCGGCGGGCGTGAGCCGTTCGAGCAGCAACAGCAGCGCCATCGAGACCTGGTCCCGCCGCTCGGCCGACTCCAGCGGCCCCAGCGTGCCGTCGGAGGTGACGACCGGCTCCGGCAGCCAGGGCCCGACGTACCGTTCACGCCGTGCCCGGGCCGAGGTCAGCCGGTTCAGGCAGAGGTTGGTGACGGTCTTGGCGAGCCACGCCCCCGGGTGCTCGATCGGCTCCCGGCCGGCGCCGCTGAACCGCAGATACGCGTCCTGCACCGCGTCCTCCGCCTCCTGGGCGGACCCGAGCAGCCGGTAGGCCAGGCCGAACAGGCGGGGGCGATGGGTCTCGAACGTGTCGGCGGGCAGGGTGATCTCCATGTGCCCACCCTGCCAGGGCCCTGGCGGCCCGGCGGCGGGCAAGGGCCGTCGTCACCGCCGCCGGGCCCGTCCGCACCCTAAAAGGACTAGACCAGTACGGTCAATGGTCCGGACCGACGTCAACCCGTCCCCGGCGGGGCCGGGTTGGGCAGGACGACCGCGTGGCGCGAAAGCGGCGGTACGCACTGTGATCGAGCCCACACCACTCACCCCTCTGGGTGAGTGCCGGTCGTGGCACACTGGCCCTGTACCAGAAGCAGCGCACTCCGGGGTCGGTGAAAGTCCGAACCGGCGGTTACAGTCCGCGACCCGGTCGCTTCCAGCGGCCGGTTGACCAGGTGGAATTCCTGGACCGACGGTTAAAGTCCGGATGGGAGGCAGTGCGCGGCGGGCGGGCATACGTCTTTCCGTGTGCGCGCCGCCGTATGCGGATCGGCCCTACGCGGCCGATCCTGTCCGGCGACGCCCCCGGTGTGTGCTCACCCGTAGATTCTGTCGTCATCGACAGGCCCCGGAGTCCGTGCCCGAAGAGGCAGGAGGACCCGGGAAGTGTTCACCGGAATCGTCGAAGAGCTGGGTGAGGTCACCGCCGTCGAGAACCTCGGCGACGCCTCCCGCTTCCGGCTCCGCGGCCCCGTCGTCACCGAGGGCGCGCAGCACGGCGACTCCATCGCCGTGAACGGGGTCTGTCTCACCGTCGTCGAGCACGCGGACGGCGAGTTCACCGCCGACGTCATGGCCGAGACCCTGAACCGCTCCAGCCTGGGCGCCCTCACCGTCGGCTCCCGGGTCAACCTGGAGCGCCCCACCGCCGTCGGCGCCCGCCTCGGCGGCCACATCGTGCAGGGGCACGTGGACGGCACCGGCGAGATCCTGGAGCGCACGCCCTCCGAGAACTGGGAGATCGTGAAGATCTCCCTGCCCGCGGCCCTGACCCGCTACGTCGTGGAGAAGGGCTCCATCACCGTCGACGGCATCAGCCTGACCGTCGTGGAGGCGGGGGACGACCACTTCACCGTCAGCCTCATCCCGACCACCCTCGCCCTGACCACGCTCGGCGTGAAGCAGCCCGGCGACCCGGTCAACCTCGAGGTGGACGTCATCGCCAAGTACGTGGAGCGCCTGCTCACGGCCGGACCGGGGGCGGGCCGGTGAACTCGCTCAACACCGAGGCCTTCACCCTGTTCGGACAGCACATCCTGTGGTCCGACATGACCGGCAACATCCTCGGCCTGGTCGGCCTCGCCCTCGGCTGGCGGCGCTCCCTGTGGACCTGGCCGGTCCAGTTCGCCTCCGGCCTGATCCTCTTCGCGGCCTTCTACGGCCACCTCACCGGCAGCGCCGGAAAGCAGGCCGTGGTCATGGCGGTCGCCGGCTACGGCTTCTGGCAGTGGAACCGCGGCCGCGGCACGGGCGGCGACGGCCACATCGCGCCCCGGTTCGCCACCTGGCGCGAGCGCGGCGCCATGGTCGCCGCCGCCGCCGTCGGTACGGTCGCCGTGGCCCTGCTCTTCACGGCCTACCCGGACCTCTCCTGGGACCCCTGGCCCGACGCCTACATCTTCGTCGGCACCATCGTCGCGATGTACGCCCAGGCCAAGGGCATGGTCGAGTTCTGGTTCGCCTGGCTGCTCGTCGACCTCGTCGGCGTGCCCCTCAACTTCGCCAACGGCTACGCCTTCTCCGGCTTCGTCTACGTCATCTACGGCGCACTCGTCCTGTGGGGCATGCGCGACTGGTGGCTGCGCTCCCGCAGGAGCCCGCAGCCCGCACTGGAAGGAGCGCCGGCATGACCTCGGCACCACCGCTGTACGGCACCGACGACATCGAGCACTTCACCCTCGACCCGGTCGAGCGGGCCATCGCCGACATCGCCGCGGGCCGCCCCGTGGTCGTCGTCGACGACGAGGACCGGGAGAACGAGGGCGACCTCGTCATCGCCGCCGAGAAGGCCACCCCCGAGATCGTCGCCTTCATGATGAGCGAGTGCCGCGGCCTGATCTGCGCCCCCATGGAGGGCGCGGAACTGGACCGGCTGCGGCTGCCGCAGATGGTCGAGGACAACACCGAGTCGATGAAGACCGCGTTCACGGTCTCCGTCGACGCCTCCGCCGCCCACGGCGTCAGTACCGGCATCTCCGCCGCCGACCGCGCGACCACCCTCCGGCTGCTGGCCGGCGGAACCGCGGAGCCCGACGACCTCGTCCGGCCCGGCCACGTCTTCCCGCTGCGCGCCCGCCCCGGCGGCGTCCTCGTCCGCGACGGCCACACCGAGGCCGCCGTCGACCTCGCCCGGCTCGCGGGCCTGCGCCCGGCCGGCGCCATCGTGGAGATCGCCGGCGAGGACGGCCGGATGCTCCGCCTGCCCGAACTGATCCCGTTCGCCCGCAAGCACGGCCTGACGATCATCTCCATCGAGGACCTCATCGCCTACCGCCGGGACAGCGAGCCCACCGTCCGCCGCGAGGCGGAGACCCGCCTGCCCACCCGGCACGGCACCTTCACCGCCTACGGCTACCGGTCCACCGTCGACGGCGTCGAACACGTCGCCCTCGTCCACGGCGAGATCGGCGACGGCGAGGACGTCCTCGTCCGCGTCCACTCCGAATGCCTCACCGGCGACGTCTTCGGCTCCCTGCGCTGCGACTGCGGCCCCCAGCTGGACACCGCCCTGGAACGCATCCAGGCCGAGGGCCGCGGTGTGGTCGTCTACCTGCGCGGACACGAGGGCCGCGGGATCGGCCTGCTGTCCAAGCTCCGGGCCTACGAACTGCAGGAGCAGGGCCACGACACGCTCGACGCCAATCTCGAACTCGGCCTGCCCGCCGACGCCCGCGACTACGGCGCCGGCGCGCGGATCCTCGCCGACCTCGGGGTGCGCGGCGTCCGGCTGATGACCAACAACCCCGAGAAGACCGACGCCCTGCTGCGCCACGGCCTGAAGGTCACCGGCCGCGAACCGATGCCGGTCCAGGCCGGCGAGCACAACCTCCGCTACCTGCGCACCAAGCGGGACCGGATGGGGCACGACCTGCCCTGGCTGGACACACCGGCCACGGCCGCGCCGGCGGCCACCTGCGGCAACCAGTAAGCGAAGCGAAAAGCACTTAGGAGAGACGTGAGCGGCAAGGGTGCACCGGAGCTGTCCGTACGCAACGTGAGCGACCTCAGGGTCGCCGTCATCGCGGCGCAGTGGCACGACAAGGTGATGGACGGACTGGTGAACGGCGCCCTGCGCGCCCTGCACGACCTGGGCATCGACGAGCCCACGCTGATCCGGGTCCCCGGCAGCTTCGAGCTGCCCGTCGCCGCCAAGGTGCTCGCGGGCCGCGGCTACGACGCCGTCGTCGCCCTCGGCGTCGTCATCCGGGGCGGCACCCCCCATTTCGACTACGTGTGCCAGGGCGTCACCCAGGGCCTCACCCAGGTCTCCGTCGAGACCGGCGTCCCCGTCGGCTTCGGCGTCCTCACCTGCGACACCGAGGAGCAGGCCCTGGACCGGGCGGGGATCGAGGGCTCCACCGAGGACAAGGGCCACGAGGCGGTGACGGCGGCGGTGGCGACCGCGGCCACGCTGCGCTCAGTATCCGAACCCTGGCACTAGGTCGGCCGCCACTACGGCTAGGGTGGGGCTCACCATGTCCAAGAAGACGTTCGAGGAGCTCTTCACCGAGCTCCAGCACAAGGCCGCCCAGGGCGATCCCGCCACCTCCCGTACCGCAGAGCTGGTCGGCAAGGGCGTCCATGCCATCGGCAAGAAGGTCGTCGAAGAGGCCGCGGAGGTCTGGATGGCCGCCGAGTACGAGGGCAAGGAGGCGGCCGCCGAGGAGATCTCGCAGCTGCTGTACCACGTCCAGGTGATGATGGTCGCCCGCGGGATCTCCCTGGACGACGTCTACGCCCACCTGTAAGCCCCACCAGCTCCCACCCACACCACTCAACGCGAAGGAAGCCGTCCTCATGCTGCGCATCGCCGTCCCCAACAAGGGTTCCCTGTCCGGCCCTGCGGCGGAGATGCTGCATGAGGCCGGCTACCAGCAGCGCCGCGAGGCCAAGGAGCTGCGCATCGTCGACCCGGAGAACGAGGTCGAGTTCTTCTACCTCCGCCCCCGCGACATCGCGATCTACGTCTCCTCCGGCCGCCTCGACATCGGCATCACCGGCCGCGACCTGCTGATCGACTCCGGTGCCCAGGCCGAGGAGATCCTGCCGCTCGGCTTCGCCCGCTCCACCTTCCGTTTCGCCGCCAAGCCGGGCACGGCGAACGGCATCGAGGACCTCAAGGGCCGCACGGTCGCCACCTCCTACGAGGGGATCGTCGCGGCGCACCTGGCCGACCGCGGCGTCGACGCCTCCGTCGTCCACCTGGACGGCGCCGTCGAGACCGCGATCGAGCTGGGCGTCGCCGAGGTCATCGCCGACGTCGTCGAGACCGGCACCAGCCTGCGCAACGCGGGCCTGGAGGTCTTCGGCGAGCCGATCATGAAGTCCGAGGCGATCGTCGTCCGCCGCACCGACGCCGGCGCGGACGACACCGTCGAGCCCAAGGTCCAGCAGTTCCTGCGCCGCCTCCAGGGCGTCCTGGTCGCCCGGACGTACGTGATGATGGACTACGACTGCCGGGTCGAGCAGCTGGAGAAGGCCGTCGCGCTCACCCCCGGCCTGGAGTCCCCGACCGTCTCCCCCCTGCACAACGAGGGCTGGGTCGCGGTCCGCGCCATGGTCCCCTCCAAGGAGGCCCAGCGGATCATGGACGATCTCTACGCCATCGGCGCCCGCGCCATCCTGACCACGGCCATCCACGCCTGCCGCCTGTAGAGGGACTCGCCGACCGATGTCCGACCTGCCCGCCCTGCCGGTCACCTTCCGGCCGGGCCACACCCGGGTGATTCTCCTCACCGCCGGTGTCGTGATGTTCCTGACGATGAGCGGCATCGCGCTGCTGCTGGAACAGCTCGGCCCGGGCGACCGGCTGACCTTCATCATCACCGGGGCGCTCATCTTCTGGTTCCTGGCCCAGCTGGCACGGGTGAAGGTGGTCGCCGACGAAACCGGTGTCACCGTGGTGAACATCGTCAGCAAGCGCCGTCTGGCCTGGGCGGAGATCCTGCGGGTGAACCTCCGGGCGGGTGACCCGTGGGTGTTCCTCGACCTCAGCGACGGCACCAGCCTCGCCGCGCTCGGCATCCAGCCGGGCATCGCCAAGCAGCGGGCCGTCGCCGACGCCCGGACCCTGCGCGCGCTCGCCGAGGCCCACTCGGGCCCGTCCGCCCTGCCGCACGAGCCCAGATCTTGATTAATCTGGAGGGCGGAGGCCGACTCGCTGCGCCTCCGCCCCTGCGTGCCGCCCGGTGCACAGGGGCTCCTGCTACCCGAGGAGTGACTCCCCCCGGCGATGGACGGATCGTCCTGTAGTACCTGCGCCACCCCCGCCCGACATAGCGGGAAGGCGGTGGCAGCGTGACCACCCCCCTGCTGCTCCTCGGAGCGGCGCTTCTGCTGATCCTCGCCAACGGATTCTTCGTGGCGGCGGAGTTCGGCCTGGTGACCGTGGAGCGGCCGGACGCCGAGAAGGCCGCCGCCGACGGCGACCCACGCGCCCGCACGGTCGTGGAGTCCCTGAAGGAGCTGTCCTTCCAGCTCTCCGGCACCCAGCTCGGCATCACCATCACCTCCCTGGTCGTCGGCATGCTCGCCGAGCCGGCCCTGGCCGCGCTGCTGCACGGCCCCTTCGCCGCGCTCGGCATCCCCGCGGGGGCCGCCTCCGGCGTCGCCGTGGTCGTCGGCATGCTGCTGGCGTCCGCGATCCAGATGGTGATCGGCGAACTCGTACCCAAGAACTGGGCGGTGTCCCGGCCGCTGCAGGTCGCGCGCTTCGTCGCCGGCCCCCAGCACCGCTTCGCCCGCCTGTTCCGCCCGGTCATCTCCGCGCTGAACACGGTCGCCAACCGGCTGGTGCGCGCCCTCGGCGTCGAACCCGCCGATGAACTGGCCTCCGCCCGCACCCCCGGCGAGCTGGTCTCCCTGGCCCGGCACTCCGCCCAGGCCGGCGCCCTGGAGCAGGACACGGCCGACCTGTTCGTCCGCACCCTGTCCCTGGGCGAGCTGACCACGCAGCACGTCATGACCCCGCGCGTGAAGGTCAGCGCGCTGCAGGACTCGGCCACCGCCGAGGACGTCGTCAACCTGACCCGGGCCACCGGCCTGTCCCGCTTCCCCGTCTACCGGGAGAAGATCGACGAGATCGTCGGCATGGCCCACCTCAAGGACGCGCTGGCCGTCCCGGTGCACGACCGGCTGCGCACGCCGGTCGGCCGCATCGCGCGCAAGGCGCTCCTGGTCCCGGAGACCCTGCCCGTCCAGCCGCTGCTCGCCCGGCTCCGCAGCGAGCAGCCCATCGCGGTCGTCGTGGACGAGTACGGCGGCACGGCGGGTGTGGTCACCCTGGAGGACATCGTCGAGGAACTGGTCGGTGAGGTCCGCGACGAGCACGACGCCAAGGACGCGCCCGAGCTGGCCCCCGCCCCGTCCGAGGACGGCAGGGCCGCCTGGGACGCCGACGGCAGCTGCCGCGTCGACGTCCTCCAGCGCATAGGTCTGGACGTGCCCGAGGGACCGTACGAGACCGTCGCCGGGCTGGTCGCCGACCTGCTCGGCCGGATCCCGGCCCCCGGCGACCGGGCCGAGCTGCCCGGCTGGCGGCTCTCGGTCCGCCAGGTCGGCCACTACCGTGCCGAACGGGTCCGCCTGGTCAGGACGGCCCCGGCGGCCGGCGTGACGGAGGCGGCCCGATGAGCGTCCTACAACTGGTCTTCGCCGCGCTGCTCGTGCTCGCCAACGGCTTTTTCGTCGGCGCCGAGTTCGCGCTCGTCTCCGTCCGCCGCAGTCAGATCGAACCGCTCGGCACGGCCCGGGCCCGCCAGGTGCTGTACGGCCTCGAACGCCTGCCGCAGATGATGGCCGCCGCCCAGTTCGGCATCACGGTGTGCTCCCTCACCCTCGGCGCGGTCGCCGAGCCGACCGTGGCGCAGCTGCTGGAACCGCTGTTCGAGTGGATCCACCTCCCGCACGGCATGATCCACCCGCTCGGCTACGTCATCGCCCTGGCCGCGGTGGTCTTCTTCCACCTGGTCATCGGCGAGATGGTGCCGAAGAACCTGGCCATGGCGGCGCCCGAGAAGGCGGCGCTGTGGCTCAGTCCCGGCCTGGTCTGGTTCGCCCGCCTGTGCAAGCCGATCACCGTGTCCCTCGGTGCCTGCGCCCAGGGCATCCTGCGGCTGTTCCGGGTCGAACCGAAGGACGAGGTGGAGGCGGTCGTCACCACGGAGCAGCTCAACCGGCTGCTGGAGGACTCCGGCCAGGCCGGCCTGCTCGACCCCGAGGAGCGGGAGCGCCTGGAGGACGCGCTGGAACTGGGCTCCCGCCCGGTGACGGACGTCCTGCTGCGCCGCGAGGCCCTGGTGACGGTCGCCCCGTCGGTCACCCCGGGGGAGATCGTCGAGCTGACGGCCCGCACGGGTTACTCCCGCTTCCCGGTCGCGGCCGGCGCGAAGGGCCCCTTCATGGGATACGTGCACGTCAAGGACGTCCTCGACCTGGAGGACTCCGAGCGGGCCGTCCCGCAGCACGTCTGGCGCCCGATGGCCACGCTCCGCGCCGAGCTGCCGCTCGACGACGCCCTGTCCGTGATGCGCCGGGCGGCCACGCACCTGGCGCAGGTGGCGGACGCGACCGGCAGGGTGCTGGGCCTGGTGGCCCTGGAGGACGTCCTGGAGATGCTGGTGGGCGAGGTCCGGGACCCGGCCCACCGGGACATGCCGGAGCCGCGGGTGAGCGGGGAGCCCGAGGAGGCCCTCACCGGCTGACTCCGGTGCTGCCGGGGGAGCCGTGCGGTGGCCGTCCGACGGCCGGCCACCGCCCGGTTCCCCACCCCGGCCCGGCGCACCTCACAGGCCCGGCGCACCTCACAGAGCCGGGCACGTCACAGGCCCGGCGCACCTCACAGGCCCGGCGCACCTCACAGACCCGGGGCACCTCACAGGCCCGGCGCACCTCACAGGCCCGGGGGATCCTGCGGTCCCCGCCCCGACAGCACCTCCCCGTACGCCTGCATCAGGTCGGGCAGCCGCAGCGTCGCCAGGTCGTCCCGGGACAGCGCCCCGGGGTACGACGACAGCCGCAGGTCGCGGTAGGCGCAGCTCTTCTCGTACAGCGTCCGCAGGAACCGCCCGTTGCCCAGCTCGTCGATCCACCCCTGGTCGACCACGTGCCCGGCGATGGACCGCAGCTCCTCCAGTGCCTCGCCGTCCCACCGGTCCCCGTTCTCCGCCGCGAGCACCTTCCCGATCTCGGTGAGTTCCAGCGGCCGGTACGACGGGAAGTCCACCCGGGTGGTGAAGCGGGACGACAGGCCGGGGTTGGCGGCGAGCAGGCGGTCCATGCCCTCGGGGTAGCCGGCCAGGATCACCACCAGGTGGTCCCGGTTGTCCTCGGCCCGCTTCAGCAGCACCTGCAACGCCTCGTCGCCGTAGGCGTCCCCCTTGCCGTACCCGGAGTTGGACAGCGAGTACGCCTCGTCCACGAACAGCACCCCGCCGATCGCGGAGTCGATCAGTTCGTTGGCCTTCACGGCCGTCTGCCCGAGGTACTCGCCGACCAGGTCCGCCCGCTGGGCCTCCACCAGATGGTCCCCGCCGAGCAGGCCCAGGGCGTAGAACACCCGTCCCAGGATGCGCGCGACCGTGGTCTTGCCCGTGCCGGACGGCCCGGAGAAGACGAAGTGCCGCTTGGGCGGCTGCACCGGCAGCCCCTGCCCGGCCCGCAGCCGCGCCATGTTCAGCTGCGCGGACAGCGCCTTGACCTGCCGCTTGACCGGTTCGAGGCCCACCATGCGCTCCAGTTCGGCGAGCGCCTCCTCGAGTAACGCGGGGTCGGTCGGCCCGGCCGGGATCGGCGCGACGGACGTCCCCGTGACCCCCGTCCGCAGTCGCACCGAGGGGTCGGCCACCGACGGCAGCGGCCCGGTCGGCAGATCGGGCTCCGGCAGCCGCAGGTCGCGGCCCTCCACGCCGAACAGCGGATCGAACACGTCGGCCCCGTCGACCGCGTCCTGCCCGGCGCCGGTGAGCGTGATCGCGGCGAAGTCCGCCGCGTCGTCGTACCCGTCGCCCTCGGCGATCGCGGCCAGCCGGGCGGAGGTGTCCATGAAGGCCGGGTCGACCCGGTGCACCGCCCGGTACAGGGGGAGCGCGGCGGCGCTGCGGCCGGTGCCCTCGTGGGCCCGGGCCAGCCAGTACCGCAGTTCCTTGCGCTGCGGCTGTTCGCTGCGGCACCGCATCAGTGCCGCCGACAGCAGCGGCTCGGCCTGGCCGTACATCTCCAGCCGGACCCGGGACATGCCCCCGAACAGGCCGGCCTCGATGCCGAGCAGGGGATCGTCCAGCAGCGGGTCGGTGTGCCGGACCAGCTGCTCCCAGTCCTTGACCAGGTAGGCGCGGCAGGCGTGCAGAAAACGGACCTGGGCGTCGGCGTCGACCGGCGGCAGCCCGGCGAGGGCGCGGTCCAGCTCGGGCACATGCCGGCCGTCCAGCCAGTGGGAGGCGTGCGCGAGCAGCAGGTCGCGCGGGCTCTCCAGCACCGGCTGCACCCACCAGCCCAGCCAGTACCAGGAGTTGAGGGTGCGGCGGTGCCGGGCGCGCTGTTCGCCGAACCGCTCGCGGTGCCGGAACATCCGCAGCAGCGCGGTGGTCGTGTCGACCCGGAGCGCGTGCAGTCCGAGCCAGCCGTCCGCCATGCCCGGGTCCATCCGCACCGCGGTGCGGAACTCCTCCTCCGCCTGCGGGTAGGCGCCCATCGTGTAGGCGTCCACTCCCCGCAGCCAGGCCAGGTCGGCCGGGGCCTCGGGGCCCTGCGTGCCGAAGTCCATCACGTCCCCCCACAGACCGTGCCCCGTGGTTCACCAGCGGGCAGTCACCCGATGGCCGCCGCGGTCGAACCGCTGTGCCGCGGACCGGAGTTGCCGGTGCGCGAGGCAGCAGCTCGAAGGTCGCACCGAGGGCATCGTACCCGCGGTGCCGCGCGTGCCGAAGGGTGCCGCACAGGGCGTTCGGGGAGGTGGGAGCAGACGGGGCGCACGGCGTTTCGTGACCCAGGGTGAGAGGACCGGTGCGCGCAGCGCCCGGATGTCCGGGCCGCGGGCAGAACGAAGCCCCCGGTCACGGGGGAACAACCGGGGGCTTCGTGTCGACGGGCGGCTCCGAAAGCCGCACATTGAGAACGTAAGACCTGTACGGGCCCCGGGTCAAGCACAGTTGAGGCACTCGGAGAAGTTGCCCAGCAAGGCCCTTCACAACTTCACCACATCGCGGATGGTCCGTCACCGAGCGTCACATCGGGCCCGGTTCCGGAGGTCGCCCGAGGCCCCGGAAGCACCTCGTACCCCTCCTGTCGCTGCAGCACCAGCAGATCGGCATGGGGGCGTGAGGGATCGGTGGTGAAGTGCGCGCGCTCCGCCGCGACCCAGCCGTCCCAGAACTCCCGCTGCTCCGCCCCGTCCCGCAGCCGGCCGCGCGCCCAGGACTCCTCCTCGGGCAACTCCATCCACAGCAGCCCCGCGAGATGGGGACGCAGCGCACGGCGGCCGGCGCCCACGCCCTCGATCAGCACGACGGGTGCGGCCGGCAGCGGGCGCGGGGCGCCGAAGGCGCGGGCCCGCCAGTCGTAGGGGGTGACGTACGCGGTCTCCCCGCGTGCCAGCGGTGTGATCACCTCGGACATGAGCCGTCCGGTCCAGGCGAAGAGCTGCGCGTGGCTGGCGATGTCGTCGAGGTGGAGCACCGGAGCCCCGCCCAGCGCTTCCGCCAGCCGCCCGGCGAAGGTGGATTTCCCGGAACCGGCATGGCCGTCGACGGCGATCAGCCGGACCGGTCCCAGTGAGGGGCGGAGCCCGCTCAGCCGTGCGGCGAGGGCGTGAATGGCGATTCCCGAGGTGTGGTGCGGTGTGGGGGGTTTTCCGTGAAACAGTCTAGAGGTGGCCTGATGTGGTCCGGACCGCCGGACCGGCGGGCGCCCCCGCCGGAAAAAGTCGCATCTTGAATCACCGGCTGGCGGCCAGTCAATGGCACCGATAAACCTTCCGAATCCTCTGACCGATATGTCGAATTCGGCGTTTCGGGTGTGCCCCACGCTGAGTAAGGTGCCTCCTGCGCAACGTGATGCGTCGCAGGGGACTGGCAGGGGGACATGGCCGCGGAATTATTCGAAGGGCACTACGTGTGGCACCCGGCGGCCGACGACCGCACCCTGGCGAGCGTATGCGTCGACGTGCGCGCCGGACGCTATCGGTACGCCTCCGAGGCGCTGGCCGAGACCCGCGCCGACTTCGCGCTGCGGTCCCACCGGTCGCTGGTCCTGGCCTCCGAGGCGGCCGGCAGCGATCTGGTGGAACGCTGGCTCGACGAGGAGCCGACGCCCGAAGCCGCGCTGATGTGGGCCCGGGTCGCGGTGCAGCGCGCGCTGCGGGCCGCCGACGCGCGCGACGAGAGGGCCGAGGCGCTGGAGCGGATCGCGCTGGCCGCCTGCGACCGGGCCGCCGAGGCGGCCCCGGCCGACCCCACCCCCTGGGTCGCCCGGCTCTCCATGGCCCGGCTGCACCGGTTGCGCGACCCGGCCCCGCACGGCCTGCTCACCGCGCCGCCCGGCCCCTGGCGGCTCTTCGCGCACATCCTCTCCCTCGACCCCTGGCACCGCGAGGCCCACCACCGCTTCCTGTCCTGCTTCTTCACGCGGTACGGCGGCTCGGTCACCGCGGCCTGGGACGTGGCCGCCTTCCTGAGCCAGCGGGCGCCCGCCGACTCCGTGCTGCGGCTGCTTCCCCTGGTCGCCCTGGTGGAGAGCTACAACCCCACCCAGCTGCTCGCCGACCGGGTCTGGGAACAGCCCCAGTGGCGCTCCACCGCACTGGCGATCTACCAGAACTGGCTGCCCGCGGTGGCCGGTTACCGCTTCACCCCGGTGCTCGACCTGGCCTACCTCGCGCACGCGCTGGTGATGGCCCAGCGCGAGTTCGAGGCCCGGGCGGTCTTCACGGCGATGGGCCCGTACGCCTCGCGCATGCCCTGGAGCGCCTTCGGCGACCCCGCCGAGCAGCTCTCCCGCGCCCGGCGTGCCTGCGGGCTGCCCGTCCCGGGGCCAGGCTGATCCCGCCCGTCCCTCCAGCCCCAGCGAGAGATCGTCCCCCTGTCCCATCGAGAGAAAGGCCGAGCTGTGTCGGAACGGATGTCGACTCCCCGGGTGCGGACCCGGGCCGCGGACACCGTCGTGCTCGACGACGACGCCACCCTGCACGCGATGGGTTATCCGCGGAAACTCACCCGGCGCTTCAAGGCGTTCGACAATTTCGCGATCTCCTTCACCATCATCAATATCCTCTCCGGTATCTTCTCTTCCTTCGGATTCGGTCTGAGTGCGGGCGGCCCCCGCATTCTGGTATTCGGCTGGATCGGTGTGTCGGTGATGGTCCTGCTCATCGGCGCCGCCATGGCGGAGGTCGCCTCGGCCTACCCGACGAGCGGCGCCCTGTACTTCTCGGCGGGCAAACTCGCCAAGCGGCACAAGGGCGCCTGGTCGTGGTTCACCGGCTGGCTGAACTTCGTGGGCCAGATCGGCGGCACCGCCGCCACCGGGTACGCCGCCGCCACCTTCATCCAGGTGTTCGTACAGTTGCAGTGGCCCTCGTACCAGCCGACCGCGCACCAGACGGTCCTGATCACGGCCCTGATCATCGTCCTGCAGGGCCTGGCCAACACCTACACCGTCCAGCTCGTCGCCGTACTGAACCGCATTTCCGTGTGGTGGCTGCTGATCGGACTCGTGGTGATCGTCGGTGCGCTCGTCGTGATGCCGGACCAGCATCAGTCGGCGTCCTTCGTCACGCATTTCGAGAACAACACCGGTTTCACGAACGGGCTTTACGGCGGCATGCTCGGCCTGCTGGTCACGAGCTGGACCTTCACGGGCTTCGACGGCAGCTTCCACATGTCCGAGGAAACGGTCCACGCGACGGTCAGCGCCCCGAAGGGCATCACCCGCGCCATCGGCTGTTCGGCGATCACCGGACTGATCCTGATGCTCGCACTGGTCTACAGCATCGGCGACTACGCCAAGGTGTCCGGCGCGGCCGCACCGCCCGTCCAGATCCTGATCGACGGCCTCGGCCTGCGCACCGCCAAGGTGATGCTCCTCATCATCATCGGCGCGATGCTCTTCTGCGGTCTCGCCAACCTCACCAGCAACACCCGGCAGATCTTCGCCTTCTCCCGGGACGGCGCCATGCCCGGTTCCCGCTGGTGGCACTCGGTCTCGCTGCGCACCCGTACGCCGGTGAAGGCGGTGTGGCTGGCGGTCGGCTGCTCGCTGGCCCTGGTGGTGCCGGGCTGGTGGTCGCACACGGCGTTCACCGCCATCGTCAGCGTCAACGTGGTCGGGCTCTTCCTCGCCTACGCCGTGCCGATCTTCCTGCGGCTGCGGCTCGGTGACGCCTTCCAGCCCGGCCCCTGGCACCTGGGCCGCTGGGGCAGGCCGATCGGCTGGCTGGCGGTGGTCTGGATCCTGCTCAGCAGCGTGCTGTTCATGCTGCCGCAGGCGTCGCCGATCACCGTCGACTCCTTCAACTACGCGCCGATCGCGCTCGCGGTCGTCCTGCTGGTGGCGACGGTGTGGTGGTTCGCCACCGCCCGCCGCCGCTTCCAGGGCCCGGTCAGCTACGGCCGCCCCGACGAGGTCGCCGCGATGGACCTGGTCTGACCGGCCGTCCCGGCTGGGGTGCGGGGACGGTCCTGGTCCGACCGGCCGTCCCGGCGAGGGTGCGGGGACGGTCCTGGTCCGACCGGCCGTCCCGGCGTGGCGCCGACGCGTCGCGCCGGGAGGCCCGGTGCCCCTTTCGGCGGCCCAGACCAATATTCCTGCCGCGGCATGCGCCGAAGTGCTGGCAGGGGGGTCCGGCCTGCTCCATAGTTGGCGCACACCCGTGCACCGGACCCGACTCGGACACCCTGGGGGTCGTCGCGCCCATGAGCAGAGCCCAACAGCCGTCCCGCAGAACCGTCCTGGCGGTGGCCGTCGCCGCGGCGGTGACCGGTACCGCGGCCCCCGCCGCCGCAGCCCCGCGAACCGCCGCCGACGACGCCGGCCGGGCGCAGGCCCGCCCGATCGACTACCACGCCTGGACCACGCACCGCGACTGGCGCGCCGGGACCGCCCAGGGCACCCGGGCCGTCGCCGGCCGCCGGCCCGGGCTCGTCATCGGCGCCCCCGCCGGCCGTACCGACTACACCGACCCGCACACCGGCACCACCGCCGCCTGGGAGTACGCCACCTGGACCGCCCCGGCGCACCGCCTCACCGTGCCCGCGACCGAGGTCGTCGCCTCCTGGAACGCGCACACCCCCGCCGGCACCTGGATCCAGGTCGAACTGCGCGGCACGTACACCGACGGCACCGACACACCCTGGTACGTGCTGGGCCGCTGGGCGGCGGGCGACCAGGACATCAAGCGCACCTCGGTGGACGGCCAGACCGACGGCAGGAGCACGGTCTGGACCGACACCTTCGCCATCGACGACGCGAGCACCGGTCTGCGACTGGCGTCGTACCGGCTGCGCCTGACCCTCTACCGCCGGCCCGGCACCCACCGCACGCCGACCGTCTGGCGGCTCGGCGCGATGGGCTCCGACGTCCCCGACCGCTTCACGGTCCCGGCCTCCACCCCCGGCCTCGCCCAGGAACTGGCCGTCCCCCGCTACTCGCAGGAGATCCACAAGGGCCAGTACCCCGAGTACGACGGCGGTGGCGAGGCGTGGTGCAGCCCCACCTCCTCACAGATGATCATCGAGTACTGGGGCGGCCGGCTCACCCCCGAGCAGCTGTCCTGGGTCGACCCGGCCTACGCCGACCCGCAGGTCGACCACGCGGCCCGCTTCACCTACGACCACCAGTACGAGGGCTGCGGCAACTGGCCCTTCAACGCGGCCTACGCGGCGACCTTCGAGGGCCTGCAGGGCGTGGTCACGCGGCTCGACTCCCTGACCGACCTGGAGACGCTGATCGCGGCCGGCATCCCGGCCATGACGTCCCAGTCCTTCCTGAAGGAAGAGCTGACGGGCGCCGGGTACGGCACCTCCGGGCACCTGATGACCGTGATCGGTTTCACGGCGGACGGCGACGTGATCGCGAACGACCCCGCGTCGCCGACCGACGATGCGGTGCGGCGGGTCTACCTGCGCCGGGAGTTCGAGAACGTGTGGCTGCGGACCAAGCGGTACAACGCCTCCGGGAAGGTCGCCTCCGGCACCGGGGGAGTCTGCTACCTCTACTTCCCGGCCCACCCCACCCCGCACCAGCGCAAGGCACTCGCCGCCGTGGGCGTGCGCTGACCCGCTCCGGGGCGTGTGACCAAGCTCATCGCCCCGGACGCCGTCGCGGGTGGCACAGTGGTCGGTATGGGCGGGGGGATCGACCGTGTACGTCCGACCTCTGCGAGTAACACCATGACCGCACACCCGGCCACCGCCACCCGCGTCCGCACGGGCGGACCCCAGGACGACGGACCGAAGATCGTCGAGCACGTGATGGGCTGGGTCCTCGTCGCGGTGCTCGCGATGCTGGTGACCCAGCTCGGCCTGCTCTGAACCGACCGGCTCCGCCCGCGGCATGTTCTGACATACTGCTGACGTCCCGCCGCGCCCAGACCGGGGTCGACATTGAAGATGCCGCAGCAGCGTGCCGCCACCCAGGTGCGCGGCACCGAGCGCTCCGCGGCGCGTCGCGCCGAACTCATCGCCATCGGGCGGAAGTTGTTCGCCGACACGTCCTACGACGCGCTGTCCATGGACGACATCGCCCGCCACGCCCAGGTCGCCAAGGGCCTGATCTACTACTACTTCCGGTCCAAGCGCGGCTACTACCTGGCGATCGTCCGGGACTCCGTCGCCGACCTGGTCACCTCCGCCGCGGGCGGCCGCGGGCTGCCCGCCGTGGAGCGCGTGCACCGCACCATCGACGGCTATCTGCGGTACGCCGAGACCCATCAGGCCGCCTACCGCACCATCGTCAGCGGCGGTGTCGGCTTCGACGCCGAGGTGCACGCGATCCGCGACGGGGTGCGCGAGGCGATCGTCGCCACGATCGCCGAAGGGGCCTACGGCCGCGGCGAGATCGCCCCGCTGGCCCGGATGGGCCTGCTCTCCTGGGTGTGCGGTGTGGAGGGCGCCACCCTGGACTGGATCGACCGCCCGGGGCTGTCCCGCGACACCATGCGCGAACTGCTGGTGAAGACGCTCGGCGGGGCCCTGCGCGCCATCGAGGAGCTGGACCCCGCCCACCCGGCCCCGCCGGCCGCCCGCCGGGACGGCTGACGGTACCTAGTTGATCGCCTTGATCAGCTCACCGTTCGCGGTGTCGCCGCTCAGCTCCCAGAAGAAGGTGCCGCCGAGGCCCTGCTGGTTCTTGTACGCCATCTTCGTGCCGATGGTCGCCGGAGTGTCGTAACTCCACCAGTCGCTGCCGCACTTGGCGTAGGCCGTGCCGCCCACGGTGCCGGTCGCCGGGCACTTGGACTTGAGCACCTTGTAGTCGTCGATGCCCTGTTCGTACGTCCCGGCCGCCGGGCCGGTGGCCGTGCCGCCGGGCGCCGCCTGGGTGACACCGGTCCAGCCGCGGCCGTAGAAGCCGATGCCGAGCAGCAGTTTCGATGCCGGGATGCCGAGGCCCTTGAGCTTCGCGATGGTCGCCGACGTGAAGAAGTCCGCCTTCGGGATGCCCGGGTAGGAGTTCAGCGGGGAGTGCGGGGCGGTCGGGCCGGTGGTGTCCCAGGCGCCGAAGTAGTCGTACGTCATCGGGTTGTACCAGTCGACGTACTGGGCGGCGCCGGCGTAGTCGGCGGCGTCGATCTTGCCGCCGCTGGTGGCGTCCGCGGTGATGGCCGCGGTCACCAGGCTGCCGGAGCCGAACTTCGACCGCAGCGCCGACAGCACCTTCTTCAGCGCGTCCCGTCCGCTGGTGTCGCAGCTCAGGCCGCAGGCGTTCGGGTACTCCCAGTCGATGTCGATGCCGTCGAAGACGCCCGCCCACTTGGAGTTCTTCACCAGGTCGTAGCAGGACTGGGCGAAGGCGGCCGGGTTCTTCGCGGCCTCGCCGAAACCGCCGGACCAGGTCCAGCCGCCGAAGGACCACAG
>NZ_WWJT01000769.1 GCF_009865385.1 Streptomyces sp. SID486
CCTTCGGGCAGGGCCGGGCGGGTCGGCTGATGCGCGCCGCGGAGCTGCTGACGGCGGGCGGCGCGGCCCTCGCCGTGTCCTGCGGGCGGGACCGGCGCCTCGCCCTGGCGGCGGGGGCCGCGCTGCTCACCGGGTCCGCGGCCCTGCGCTTCGGTGTCTTCCACGCCGGGGTGGCCTCCGCCGAGGACCCCGTGTACACCGTCGCACCCCAGCGGGAGCGCCTGAGGGCACGGGGCCGTTAGGCGCTCCCGCACCGCGCTCGGCGCGGCGTGGGGCGAGCGCCCGTCGCGGCCCACGTGCCCGCCGGACTCAGGGGGTGACGTGGATCCGGTACGCGAGGGCGGTGACCCGCAGGTCGCCGTGGTCGACCCACTCCGGGAACTTGAGCGTCTTGTGGCTGGTCGCCGCGGGCGGCGTGACCTGGAGGTAGGAGGCGTGGACGGCGTCGGAGGTCCCGGTGTTGGCGTGCGTCCACGCTATGACCGCCTCCGCGCTCTGGCCCTTGCGGAGCGTCAGGGTGGTCTTGGCGGGGCTCTTCGCGTACCAGGTGTCGCCCCAGTGGGTGGTCGAGGGCAGCGTCCGGTGCGCGGCGTTCTCCAGGCCGAGGCCCGGGTACCCCCGCAGCAGGCAGGTGCGGGTGCCGGTGTTCTTGAGCTTCACCACCACGCCCTGGTGGTTCATGCCGCCGGCCAGGGTCTCGCCGAACGAGGCTCCGAGCTGCGACACCGAGCAGGTGGGTGTCGCGGACGCGGCCCCGGCGGCTCCGGCCACCCCGGCACCGGCGATGCCCAGTCCGGCCGCGGCGGTCACGGCGAGCGTCGTCCGCGCGAGGCGCCGGCCGGACCGGCGGACGGCGGCGGTCCCGGTGGTGTGGGTCTGGTCCTGGTGGGTCATGATGAGCGTTCTTCCCTTCGGTCGGAGCCGCGTGGGCTCGCCTTGCACATCTGGTGAGATGCGGGGGGCGGCGGAAAAGTTCGCGGCGAAGCGAGGAGATCCGCCCCCACCGGTGCTGTTCGGCCACCCCCGGCGGGGGTACTCGCCGGCCGTCCGCGGCAGGAGATGCCGGGGTCGCGGGCGTGCGGGAAAATCGGGGGGAGCGGGAGGAGGAGCCGTGGGCGTACGCACGTGGATCGATTCCTGGCCGGTGTACCGCCAGCTCACCGGCACCGATCCGCTCGGCCGGGGTGCCGCCGCCCGGAGCGGGCGCAGCGAGCGGCTGACGCCCAGGGTGGCCACGGCGGACCGGGTGGTGAAGTCGGTCTGCCCGTACTGCGCGGTGGGCTGCGGCCAGAACGTGTACGTCCAGGACGGCCGGGTGACCCAGATCGAGGGCGACCCGGACTCCCCCGTATCGCGAGGGCGGCTGTGCCCCAAGGGCGCGGCCAGCCTCCAGCTGACCACCGGGGGCGCTCGCGAGCACCAGGTCCTCTACCGGCGCCCGTACGGCACCGACTGGGAGCGACTCGATCTGGACACGGCGATGGGCATGATCGCCGACCGGGTGATCGCGGCCCGCCGGGCCGGCTGGCAGTGGGAGGTCGACCGGACCCGCACGCGGCGCACGCTGGGTGTCGCGAGCCTCGGCGGGGCCACGCTCGACAACGAGGAGAACTACCTCATCAAGAAGTTGTTCACCGCGCTGGGAGCGATCCAGATCGAGAACCAGGCACGCGTTTGACACTCCTCCACCGTTCCCGGTCTGGGAACCTCGTTCGGCCGCGGTGGTGCGACCACCTTCCAGCAGGACCTGCAGAACGCCGACTGCATCGTCATCGAGGGCTCGAACATGGCCGAGTGCCATCCGGTCGGGTTCCAGTGGGTGATGGAGGCCAAGGCCCGCGGGGCGAAGGTGATCCACGTCGATCCGCGGTTCACCCGCACCAGCGCGCTCGCCGACGTGCACGTCCCGCTGCGCGCGGGCACGGACATCGCCTTCCTCGGCGGCATCGTCAACCACGTGCTCCGGCACGAGAAGTACTTCCGCGAGTACGTCGTGGCCTACACCAACGCGCCGGTGATCCTGCGGGAGGACTTCCGGGACACCGAGGACCTGGCCGGTGTCTTCTCCGGCCTGGACACCGACAGCCGTAGCTACGACAACACCGCCTGGCAGTACCGGGGCATCGAGATGCAGGCGGTCTCCGGTGAGCGCGACCAGGAGTACGCGCGGCGCAGCGACGAGCCCAGCTCGGTGACCGAGGCCGCACGCGGTGAGTCGCACGGTGCCGGCGGTGCGGTGATCGGCGAGGGCACACCGGAGCGGGACGAGACGCTGTCCCATCCGCGCTGCGTCTTCCAGGTGCTCAGACGGCACTACGCCCGCTACACGCCCGAACTGGTCGAGCAGGTCTGCGGGGTGCCGCAGGATCTGTTCCGGCAGGTCTGCGAGCTGGTCACGGAGAACTCCGGACGCGACCGGACGACGGCCTTCGCCTACGCGGTCGGCTGGACCCAGCACACGGTGGGGGTGCAGAACGTCCGGGCGGCCTCGGTCCTGCAGACCCTGCTCGGCAACATCGGCCGGCCGGGCGGCGGGATCCTGGCGCTGCGCGGGCACGCCTCCATCCAGGGGTCCACGGACATCCCCACCCTGTTCAACCTGCTGCCCGGCTACATCCCGATGCCGCACGCGCACCAGAACCAGGACCTGGCCGCGTTCGTCGACGCCGAGGCCGCGCACAAGGGTTACTGGGGCAACATGCGCGCGTACCTGGTGAGCCTGCTCAAGGCGTACTGGGGCGACGCGGCGACGGCCGACAACGACTTCTGCTTCGACTACCTGCCCCGGCTGACCGGCTCCCACTCGACGTACGAGACGACGATGGCCCAGCTGGAAGGCGTCTGCAAGGGCTACTTCCTGGTCGGTGAGAACCCGGCCGTGGGCAACGCGAACGCGAAGCTGATGCGGCTCGGCATGGCCGCCCTGGACTGGCTGGTCGTCCGCGACTTCTCGCTCATCGAGTCGGCGACCTGGTGGAAGGACGGCCCGGAGATCGAGACGGGCGAGCTGCGCACCGAGGACATCGGCACCGAGGTGTTCTTCCTGCCGGCCGCCGCGCACACCGAGAAGGACGGCAGCTTCACCAACACCCAGCGGATGCTCCAGTGGCACCACCAGGCGGTCGAGCCGCCCGGCGACGCCCGCAGCGACCTGTGGTTCACCTACCACCTGGGCCGGATCATCAGAGAGCGCCTCGCCGGGTCCGACGACGAGATGGACCGGCCGGTGCTCGACCTGGTCTGGGACTACCCGACGAAGGGCGACATCGCCGAGCCCGACGCGGAGGCCGTCCTCGCCGAGATCAACGGCCGGGACGCCGAGGGCCGGCCGCTCTCCTCCTACGAGCAGCTGAGGCCCGACGGCTCGACGGTCTGCGGCTGCTGGATCTACTGCGGCGTCTACGCCGACGGCGTCAACCAGGCGGCTCGCCGCAAGCCCGGCCGGGAGCAGGACTGGGTGGCGGCCGAGTGGGCGTGGGCCTGGCCGGCCAACCGGCGCATCCTGTACAACCGGGCGTCCGCCGACCCGGAGGGCAGGCCGTGGAGCGAGCGCAAGGCGCTGGTGTGGTGGGACGCCGAGAAGGGGGAGAACGGTGAGTGGACGGGGCACGACGTGCCCGACTTCAAGAAGGACAAGGCGCCGGACCACGAGCCGCCCGAGGACGCGACCGGGCCGGAGGCGCTGTCCGGCACGGACCCGTTCATCATGCAGGCCGACGGCAAGGCGTGGCTGTACGTGCCGTCCGGGCTCACCGACGGACCACTGCCCGCGCACTACGAGCCCCAGGACTCCCCGTTCCCGAACCTCGTCTACGCGCAGCAGCGCAACCCCGTACGGCAGTTGCTGTCACCGCATCCGGACAACCGCTACCAGCCGAGCGGTGACGAGCCCGGCTCCCGGGTGTTCCCGTACGTCGCCACCACCTACCGGCTCACCGAGCACCACACGGCGGGCGGCATGTCCCGCTGGCAGCCGTACCTGGCGGAACTGCAGCCGGAGTTCTTCTGCGAGGTGTCGCCGGAGCTGGCCGCCGAACGGGGTCTGGCGCACACCGGGTGGGCGACGATCGTCAGCGCGCGCGGCGTGATCGAGGCGCGGGTGCTGGTCACCGACCGGATGACCCCCCTGACCGTGCAGGGGCGCCGGCTGCACCAGGTGGGGCTGCCGTACCACTGGGGCCCGAACGGCTACAGCACCGGGGACGCGGCCAACGAGCTGCTGCATCTGTCCCTCGATCCGAACACGCACATCCAGGAGACGAAGGCGTTCGCGGTGGACGTCCGGCCGGGGCGGCGTCCGCGGGGCCCGGCGCGCGCGGCGCTGGTGCGGGCGTACCGGATCCGGGCGGGTATCGACGAGCACACCGGGACGGAACCGTGAGCGGTGCCGCCCACCGGCGGAGCGCCCGGCCGTGCGCCGTGCCCCGCCAAGTCCTCGCCCGGCCGGGCGCCGTGCCTGACCGTGCGCACCGCCCGGCCGTACGCCGTGCCTCACCGTGCGCACCGCCCGGCCGTGCGCCGTGCCCCGCCGTGCGCCGTGCCGGCCGGGCAGGGGCTCGGGTACGCGGCCGTGCGCCGGTCTAGCGGAGCACGACGGAGTGCGTTCCGCGCGGGACCAGCTCCCCCACCACCGGCGCTCCGGGCACCTCCCCGGCGACGAGCAGCCCGCCGGAGGTCTGCGCGTCGGCGAGGAGCAGCCGGGTGTCCGCGTCGGTGTCCCCGAAGTCGGTGAACGGTGTGACCCACTCCAGATTGCGCCGGGTGCCGCCGCTGACATATCCGTCGCGTACGGCTTCCCGGGCGCCCTCCAGGTAGGGCACGGCGGCGGTGTCCACGACGGCGGTCACACCGGAGGCGCGGGCCAGCTTGTGCAGATGGCCGAGGAAGCCGAAGCCGGTGACGTCGGTGGCGCACTCGGCACCGGCGTCCAGCGCGGCCCGGGACGCCTCCCGGTTCAGCGCGGCCATGGTGGCGACGGCGTGCTCGAACCGTTCACCGGTGGCCTTGTGGCGGTTGTTCAGGACGCCGAGGCCCAGCGGTTTGGTCAGGGACAGCGGCAGCCCCGCCCGGCCGGCGTCGTTGCGCAGCAGCCGCGCGGGGTCGGCGATGCCGGTCACGGCCATGCCGTACTTGGGTTCGGGGTCGTCGACGCTGTGTCCGCCGCCGACATGGCAGCCCGCCTGTGTGGCGACGTCCAGTCCGCCGCGCAGCACCTCGCGGGCGAGGTCGAACGGGAGCCGGTCGCGGGGCCAGGCGAGCAGGTTGACGGCGAGCACCGGGCGGCCGCCCATCGCGTACACGTCGGACAGGGCGTTGGCGGCGGCGATCCGGCCCCAGTCGTAGGGGTCGTCCACGACCGGGGTGAAGAAGTCGGCCGTGCACACCAGGGCGGTCCCCCGGTGCGTGACCACGGCCGCGTCGTCGCCGGTGGCGAGGCCGACGAGCAGCGGGGTGTCGCCGCCGGTGAGCCGCGGCACGGTCAGTGCGGCGAGCACGTCCTCCAGTTCGCCGGGCGGGATCTTGCAGGCGCAGCCGCCGCCGTGGGCGAACTGGGTGAGCCGTACGGAGGCCGGTCGGGCCGGTGTGCATGTCATGGCGGCGGTCCCCTGGGGCGGTAGCCTGGCGAGCGGTGGAGGCGTGTGGGTGCCTGGTGGCCCTCCCGGTCTTCAAAACCGAGGTGCCCGAGGATCTCGGGCAGGCGGGTTCGATTCCCGTCCGCCTCCGTTCCCTACCTGTACCGATGTAAATCTCGGCCAAACACGGGCCTAACGCTGGCATCGACACTCCCCCACCCTGCCGTCATGGCGAACATCCGAAAGCGGGAGCGCAAAGACGGCACCGCGATCCACCAGGTCCGCTGGGTCCAAGGCGGGCGCGGCGGCACCTGGGAGATGGAGAAGTTCGGCGACGAGACCGCGGCGGAGGAGTTCAAGAAGCTGGTCGACGCGCACGGCCAGCAGTGGCCGGCGGGCTGGGACAAGGGCAAGGGCTTCGTGGAGGAGGCGACGGTCGACGGCGACATGCTGCTCGTCGACCGGGCGCACCGCTACGTCGACCGGCTCACCGGGACAGACGAGCGCACCCGCCGCGACTACAAGCGCGACGTCGACAACCACTTCGCGATCATCCAGCACACGCAGCCGTCCGGCCGGGTCGTGCCCGCCACGATCGCCGGCATCACCGCCGACGACGTCCAGGACTGGGTGCGCGCGCAAGAGACCGGCCAGCTCGACCCGGACGACCCCGAGACGTGGCTGCGGCGTGCAACCAGACCGAAGAGCATCGCCAACCGCCACGGGCTCCTCAGCGCCATCGTGCAGGCATCGGTCGAGGCGGACCCGCCCCCGCAGCCGGTGCCCGACGAGGTCCGGCCCTACCTCCACGACATCGGCACATGACAGCGGCCCCGCCCTCCCTCCGGAGGGCGGGGCCGCTTCGTCATGTCTCGGTACCCTGCTCACATGATTCGCGCTGTGATCTTCGACGTGGGCGAATGCCTCGTAGACGAGACGACCGAGTACGGCACCTGGGCCGACTGGCTCGGCGTACCCCGCCACACCTTCGCCGCGATGTTCGGCGCCGTCATCGCCCAGGGCCGCGACTACCGCGAGGTGTTCCAGGAGTTCCGCCCCGGGTTCGACCTGTACGAGGAACGAGAGGCCCGAGCGGCGGCTGGGATACCAGAGCACTTCGGCGAGGCCGACCTGTACCCGGACGTCCGAGACGCGCTCGCCGCGCTCCGTGCAGATGGCCTGTGGCTGGGCATCGCCGGGAACCAGACGACCCGGGCCGGGAGGATCCTGCGTGAGCTGTTCACTCCCGATGTGGACATGATCGGCACCTCAGACGACTGGGGAGCGTCGAAGCCGGACCGGGCGTTCTTCGACCGTGTCGCCGAGGTCGTCCCGGCCGATGTGGACGAGATGCTGTACGTCGGCGACCGCATCGACAACGACATCCGTCCGGCCGCCGCTGCGGGGATGCACACCGCGCTCGTGCATCGCGGGCCGTGGGCAACGATCCAGTGGAACACCGAGGAAGCGAAGAAGCTCCCCACCTTCAGAGTGGAGAGCCTCCTCGAACTGTCGCCGCTCATCCAGCGGTTCAACGAGCCAGCGCGCTGACCGTCGTAGACCACCCGTACAGGCGGTCATCCAGGTCGCGGACACAGCCCTCATGCTGGTGCGGCGCCAGCGCGCGCCGCACCTCCCGCACCCGATCCATGCCCATCGCGTACCACGTCCGCTCCAGCTGATCGAGCGCGCGTACCGCGTAGCCACAGGCGGCCTCCGGGGCGCCGGCCGCGGCCTCGACTGCGGCCAGGTCCCCGAGGACTACCGCGCGCTGTTTCTCCTCAGCCGGGCCGAGCGCATCGAGGACGCCGAGGAGCGTGGTCCGGGCCTGCGGCAGATGCCCGGCACGCAGCTGGGTGTTGCCCTTGAACGCGGCCAGCCGAACCGGGCTGAACCAGTCCAGCCAGTCGGGCGACTGGTGCTCGCCGCCGCGGGCGAGGACGTCCTCGGCATGGCCGATCAGGTGCAGCGCCGTCCGCGTGTGACCACAGCGGGTCTCACACTCCGCCTCGACCGCGTCCAGCCACGCGAGCAGCTCCGCGGACGCCGGACCGCGCCGAGCATAGGTACGCGCGGCCACCATCCGTTCCACTGCTGCCTCACGGTCGCCCGTCCAGGCCGGACCGAAAGCGCTGTGCGCCAGGATCGCCGCGCCGAGCAGCGCGTCGTCGGCCTCGCCCGCGGCCTGGAGCGCGCGGAGCAGCGTCTGCTGCGCGCGCTCGGCCTCGCGCAGGTCGAAGAACTCGATGCGCCCGGCCAGTAGCCAAGTCTCCGCGAGGGCTGCTGCGATGCGCTGGCGCGTCTGGCCAGCGGCCTCCGGGAGCAGCGCGCATCCGAGTGTGGCGTGCGCGAGCGCAGCAGGGTGCAGCGTGGCCGGCGCGACGGACCAGTACAGGCGACGGTGCGAGCGAGTGACCGCCTGGTAGTCCTCGGCGGCGGTGGCTGGCTGCATGGCGAGGGCCTGCGTCGGGACTGCGGCCAGGCCGACGGCGGCGGCCGTCGCGGCGAGCACGGTCCTGCGCCCACGGTCGGGGGGCGCGCCGGGAGGGGTGGTGAAACCCAGCGATTCCAGGTCCTGACCCAAGAGTCGTGTGAGCGCCTGGGCGACCTCGTGCTGCGGCATCGGAGGCTGGTCCGATTCCCATCGGCGGACCTGTCGGACGCCGACCGCGAGGGCATCAGCCAGGGCCTGCTGGGAGTGGTAGCCGGCTGCCAGGCGAGCGGCCTTGAGGCGGGTGTTCCCTGCGGGACGCGCCACTGCTGCACCTCCATCGTTGTGGGCTGACGCAAGTGTCGTGCTAAGTCCGCACGTTGGCCAGTAGTCACCCTCAAGGCGCAACGAAAGTCCTATCTTGGGCAGCGAAAAGACCTCTTGAAGTCCTCGGATCGGCGGACGGCTAGGACCAGTCTGGAGTGCACCCGATCAGCACTGTGCCGAGGAGCCTCCGATGCCTACTGCTCCGCCCCCCGATACGGCCGAGTGGGACGACGTCCGTGCACCGCGCCAGGTCGGCCTCGCGGCGATGACGATCCTCGGCGCTCGCGCCGGCGCCGTCGTTGAGGACCCGGCCGTGCCCGCCTTGTACTTCTTCATCCCGGCTGGCGCCGCCTCATCGTGGCAGTCCGAGGACACGAACGCGCTGCCGGCCGGTGCGCCGGTCCCGCTACCGCCAGCCCGGCGCACCGGTGGGCCTGGCCCGTACTGGCGGATCTGCCCGGGCGCCGACGGTTGGCTCACGGACCCGAGCGCTCTGTCCGCCGCACTGGCGGACGCTGTCGCAGCGACGAGCAGCGCGGAGCCAGTCTGATGACCGCTGCGAACCCTCACATTCCCCTCGCCCCGGTACGCGCAGGGCAGGAGTGGCTGCGGGCATGTACCTCGGACCCGGGCACAGCGCAGCGCATGTGGACCGCCGGCCTGCCGGTCGCCATCCGATCCGGCACTCACTGGCGCGTCGCCGAGGCCCGGACCTCCCACACCCTGGCAGCGCTCCGCTGGATGCACCTCCACCCCAGCGGGCCCGTCCTCGCCTGCCTGGACACCCGGCGGGCATGGTGGCTGCTGCCGGCCGGGGCCGCCGTCGATGAACTCGATGACGTCGGCGTCACCGTGCGGCCGGCCGGCTGGGAGCTGCTCTGCCCGCCGGTCACCAACTCCGTCGGCTCCCTGTGGTGGCTGTCGATCCCGGACGGCACCGGCTACCTCACGAACCCCACCGTGCTCGCCGCAGCACTGGCCTCCACCGACCTTCGTTCCGAGGGGGGATCGGAGTGACGGCCGCCGGCACCCGTCCCCCAGCCGACGTGCCGCCCGGGCTGCTGCCCGCGCTCGAATTCCCGGACCTCGGCGCGCTCCTCGCCGAGCGGGCGCGAGGGGCAGAGTGCCTGTGGGGTGGCGAGCCGCTGTCCACCGCTACCGCCCTGGACCTCGGCGAGCACCCGAGCCCCCACGGCACCACGCTGTTCCTACGCGGCTGCCGCGCCTGCACCCTGCGCGCCGTCCTCGCCGCCTACCGCCACCACCCGGGCACCTGTGAGCAGTGCACCGACGACCCGACCCTGTGCGAACTGCAACGCGGCCTGCGCCGCCTGGCCTTGGAGCTGCGACGATGACCGTGCAGATCGCCGAAGAGCTGGCGCGCCTGCACCGGCTCATCAGCCTGTACGACGTGCCGCTACGCCTGACCTCGGCTGCCACGGCCGGCGAGGCGTGCGTCTGGTGCGGACGTGCAGCTGACGCCACCACCGTGGAGCTGGAGCCGTCGGCCTCGCTCCCCCGAGAGGGCTGCATGCCCTGTTACCTGGCACGGCTGACCTGGTACGTCACCTGGTACGACTGGCACGACCACTTCCACGGCTGCGCATTCTGCCAGCAGCGGCATACCTGCCACGTCGGGCACGGCCGCCGGATCCTGCACGAGCAGACCGTGGGGCCGATCGATGTCAGGGACGAGTGCGCCATCTGCCCGGCCCCGCTACGGCCTACGGAGCTGGTGGCCCCGTTGCTCTGGGAGGGCACATCCCGTATGCACCTCGGCTACGCCCACCTCCGGTGTCTGGCCAGGAAGGCAGCACCCCAGTGACCCGGAGCCTGGCGGAACGGAAGGTAGCGGCCGCTCAGTCGGCGCGGCGCGCGGTGGGCTACTGCGGCCTACGCCACCCGCACAGCAATGCTTTCTGCACCAGACGACCGCACATCGACACGGGCCACGAGGACTACTACACCGGCCGGCAGTCCATCACGGACACCACCGGCACCGGGTGGACCGAGTAGGAGCTGGCAAGCCCCGTGCCCGGCGGCCGTCACGCCGGGCACGGTTTGATCTCCGGCGGGCTCCAGGCGTGGCGACTGGTGTCCGGGGTCCGGTGGGGAGGGGCGGCCGTCCCCGTCAGGTCGGGTTCGATTCCCGTGCGTCTCCGTTCCCCTCCTGTGTACGGCAGCGGCGGCGCTGGTCGTCGACGCGTTCGGTCAGCCCCCGGGCGTCCAGGAACTCCAGCAGCGGTACGGCCACCCGGCGGGTGGTGTCCAGCGCGCGCCGGGCTTCACTCGGCGTGAACGGCCCGGGCAGGGCGCGCAGGACGGCCGCGGCTTCGGTGTCCGCTCCGGGCAGCAGCACGATCTGGTCGGCGATCCGCAGCAGCGCTCCGGCGGACGCCGCGGCGGCCAGCGCCTTGCGGTCGAGCCCCAGTTCGGCGAGCCGCCCGGCCTCGGGAGCGCGGAAGGGGGCCCGGGCGAGGTCCCGGCGCAGCGCGTCCACGGCCGCACCGACGGGTGCGGGCAGGACCGGCCGCAGTGTGTCCGCCGGGTACAGGCGTCCGTCGCGGGCGCGGAGCCGGGGCTGTGCCGCGGCCAGCGCGTCGACCAGGGCGCGGTCGGGCAG